>JAENZF010000196.1 GCA_016841385.1 Methanobacteriota archaeon
GGGCGGCCGGGGGGGGAGGGGGGCGCCGACGGTGGGGACCGGGGCGGCGGGCGTGACCGTCTCCCCCGCCCAGAGCCGCCGGATGACGGTGGCGGACGCGAGGAGCCGTTCGTTCCTCTCCCGCTTTTCGGGCCAGACAACGCCCGCGATGCTCTCGTTGAGAGCCTGGCCGCTCCCGACGGCGACAAAGAACCTGCCCGGAAACATCTCCGCGAGCGTCGCCGCTGCCTGGGCGAGGATAGCCGGGTGGTAACGGTACCCCGGTGCAGAGACCACCCCGGCCGGGAGGGCGGTCGCCTGGAGCGCCGCGCCGAGCCACGACCACGCAAACCCGCTCTCCCCCTGGGCGGGGGTCCAGGGATTGAAGTGATCGGAGGAGAGTATGCCGCGAAACCCGGCCTTTTCAGCACGTTTCGCAAGGTGCAACAGCACGCCCGGACGAAACTGCTCGTGCGATGCATGGTAGCCTATCGTCACCGTCGATTCTGCCATTGATACCGCCTCCATACCTGTTCGATTCCCGGGAACCGGTGGGCAGACAGGAGATGCGGGTATTTAAAACGTACCTGCCGTGAACCACATCACTTCTCTTTCGCAAACAGGTTGTAGAGCAGCCCGAAGATGCCTGCTGCCGCGAGCCCGTCGACAAACCCCCATAGGAGTCCGATGACGCTCCCTTCCGGGCTGACGCGGTACCCGGGGTATACCCGCCCGATGAGGTCTCCGAACCGGCTGCGCCTTCCATGCGTATTTCGGGTCAGGAGCAGCCACCACGTCAGGAGAAATACTCCAAGCCCCCAGAAAAGCCCTCCCGCAAGGGCGAATGCTTTCAGATCGAGTTTCATCCCATCATCTCCTCCCCTCTCCGGGGCGCACCCCCTCTCTCGCCGGGTATAAAGAAGGTGCCCCACCCGGACGGCATATCGTCGTGATAACCGGGAAGCCCCGCACCGATGAGCACGGGTTCGTTCACGCCGGTCCCATGACCTCGATGGCGATGTAGTAGACCGAGAAGGCTGCAAAGAATATGCCCACGGCAAACGTCAGGACGGTGACGGAGAGGGATGGGCGAAACTCGCGGGGGAGCGTCTGCCTGTTCAGGTAGAGTGTCGCGAACGCGACCACCGGAATGTGGATCGCCTCGACAATCCCCGCCATGGCGAGGAAGGTTACGGGTTCCGGTCTGACGACAATGAGGATGAGCGGCAGGACACCCATCAGCCCGAGCAGGTAGATGTAGCGGTAGAACCGCATCGATACCCATCGCCCGGCCGCCCTCGCCTGCCGGGCGATGAAGATCGATCCCTGCCCGAGCATTCTTGTCCAGCCGTCGAGGTTCGCGACGATGGTGCTCCAGAAGGCGAAGAACGCGGCAAGGATCATCAGCCCGGCTCCCGGCGGCCCCCAGACGTCCCCGAGGAGCACCGAGAGCACCGCGGTGACTTCAGGCCCTTCGGGGAGGAGGCCCTGCGGCCGGAGAAGCTCGGCGCCCAGGATGAGGAGCGATACCAGCAGGACGAGGACGATGCTCGAGGCGATGGTCGTGGAGACGGTCATGATCCGGATCCAGCCCCGGATACGCCCCACCTCGTTCCGGTCAAGGTGCGCAAGGTCCGGCAGTTCCTCTTCCTCGATGACCGCCTCCTCCCCTCTCCGCCGGTGCACGGTGTAATAGGCGGAGCCGTACCCCCGGGCCGTGAGCCAGTAGGAGTACCAGATCAGGCCTGCAGCTCCCGACATCATGAACCCGATCCACGGGAGGAGTTCGGAGAACTCGGCGTCGGGGGGGAGGCCCGGCACGAGGCCGGCGGCGAGCGGCCCGATGCCGGGGAAGACGTAACCTGCGGTGATCACCAGGGCCACGATGATGATGAGCGCCATCACGATGGAGGCATATTCGACACCCCTGTATTTCCCGAAGAAGACCAGTGTCAGCGATATCAGCAGGAATATAATCGCCCATGCCGTAAAACCCCCGGGAAGGGCGAGTATGATCGCGGAACTCGCGGCCCCCGCCATGCCGGTGATGGTGGCGACCGCAACGAAGAGTTGCGGGAGTATGATGATCCAGATGCCCCAGTTCTTCGGTCCCGGGAGGTTTTTGATCCCCTGGAGGAGCGACCCTCCGGTCACGACCGCATACCGCCCGATCTCGCGGGCGAGCAGCGCCTTGAGGAATATCGCAAGGATGATGGTCCAGAGGACGGTGTAGCCGTAGAGCGAGGCGATCCTCGGGGTGAAGAGGAGTTCCCCGGTCGCGATGGCCGAGATCATCCAGATGATCGCGGGCCCTATCCACGCGAGAAGTTCCCGGCCGCGGGGAGCCGGGGGGACGATGGTCCGGTCTTCGTCTGCCATGGAGGTGTCACGTCCTCCTCATCCGGGGCGAGGCTGGCCCATGAGCGGTCCGGGTATACATAAGACTTCCCGCCGGCCGGGAAGACGGGTGAGAAGAGTTGGTTAAGGTTATCAGGCAGCGGCCGCGGGCCGCCCAGAGGGGGCACCGTCTGCAAGCCGTCTGATGAAGAGCCGGGCCCGGACGCATGCAGCGGTGCTCCCCACGATATGCCCTACGACGATCCCTCACCAGACCCCCGCCTCCCCGAGACCGAGGGGGATTGCGAGCAGGTACGCGAAGAACCCGATACAGACCAACTCCCTGATCACCGTCAGGATAAGCGCGGGCACCCCGTTCCCCGACGCCTGGAAGAGCGAACTCGACATGAGTCCGGGCGGCATGAAGATGTAGAAGAGACACATCACCTGGAGGAATGCCGTGATTGCCGGGGCCAGGTGCGCACTCTCCG
>JAENZF010000197.1 GCA_016841385.1 Methanobacteriota archaeon
TGACGGTGGCAAAGAAGACCGAGTCGATCGCGCTCGAGAGCGACGCCTGGCACCTGCGCACAGACGTCTACACTTCTGCCGGCGTCGTGGCCGGGCTCGTCCTGATCCGGCTGACCGGCCTCGTGGTGCTTGACTCGCTCGTCGCGCTCGCGGTCGCCGCCATCATCCTCCGGGCGGCCTTCGACCTCATCCGGCGCTCGTTCGAGGACCTCGTCGACCGGAGTCTCCCCGCCGACGAGGAGGCCCGGATCCGGGATATCATCAGCGAGCACTGCACAGACGTCATCGGTTTCCACCGGCTCCGGACCCGCCGGTCGGGGCCGAACCGGTTCGTGGACCTCCACCTGGTCGTCCCGAGGACCGCGACCCTCGAAGAGGCGTACGGGGTCGTGAAGCAGGTGGAGGCCGACGTCAAGCAGGAGTTCCCCCGGACGAGCGTCACGATCCGGGTCCAGCCCTGCACCGGCGAGGACTGCTCCGCCTGCGGGGTCTTCACCACCTGCCCGGAGTGCGACCGGCTCGCGCTCCACGAAGGGTTAAAAGAGCGGGAATGAGAGGTTGGGGGTTCCTACCTCCAGGAAAAGAGACCCCGAACCTGCATCTCCTCGGTCGCGAGGGTCGCAAGCCGGTTCTGCTCCTGCTCGATCGTCCGGACCTGCTCCCAAAGCATCGTCCGGGTCTCTTCATCGCAGGTGCAGTTCTCGATCAAGCGCCGGAGTTCCGTGGCCCGCTCCCGGTTCTGCTGCGCCTCTTCCTCGATCAGCCGGGCGGCTTCCGTGTCGCCCCCGAAGAGGAACCGCATGAAACCATGCCGGGCCCGGATCTGCTCCTCGGCC
This sequence comes from Methanobacteriota archaeon, assembly GCA_016841385.1. Taxonomy (GTDB): domain Archaea; phylum Halobacteriota; class Methanomicrobia; order Methanomicrobiales; family Methanoculleaceae; genus Methanoculleus. The sequence continues at coordinate 837 of JAENZF010000197.1, forward strand.
GCGAACGTCTTCTGGACCGAGTTGTTAACCTCCCGGGCGATGGCAGAGACGTTCTGCCCGATGCCGCCGGTCCGGTTTTCTGCGGCGAGCAGGGCGTGGACGGCGAGCCGGACACGGTCCCGGTCCCGGTCAGGGACGTTCTCTTCTCCCCGGATAGTCGTATTCTCCGCGACCCTCTGCTGCACCCGATCTCCGGCGGTCCTGTTCTCTTCCTCACGGAGGGTTGTATTCTCCTCCGCCCTCACTCGCTGTTCTCCCCCGGGCGTCGTATTCATCTCACCGTTCCCGACCTGCTCTCCCCCCGGGCCGCCTTGGCCCCCGGGAGCGGCGGCCGCGAATCCCGGGAGGACGAGAAAGACGATCATGACTGCTGCAATGATGCGTTTCATCGTTCTTCACCTCTGTGGAAGAGAGATACGGACAGATCCTTTATACAATAATTGAACCGCCTGGTTCAACGGTCTTAGAGCAGCACCGTGAGGACAAGACAGGCCACGACCGGGACGACAAGGTTGTCGTCGACGGGGCTCACCAGTTCGGCGAGGGCCGTGACCGCGGCCGTCACGAAAGCGATCGCTGGCGGGACGAGGAGACAGAGGGCGGCTGCCGTCACCGCGACCCCGGCGAGCGTGCCCTCAAGGGACTTGTGGTTGTAGATCCGGGTTCTGCCGAACCGGACGCCGACGAGGGTGGTGACGCTGTCGAGGAGCGAGAGCACCACGAGCCCGATGAAGGCGACCTCTTTTGGGAAGAAGACGAGGCAGAAGAGGGCTCCGAGTGCGAAGAAGAGGGTTCCCCGGCCCGGGGCGGCGTCCCGCCGCTCCAGGCTCACGAGGACCGCCGAGATGACCGGGACGGTGTAACCCCGGGTGACGGCGTCGGAGAGGATGAATCCTACAAAGAGAGCGAGCATAAGAACGGGGAGGGTGAGGTCGCGGTCGAAGAGGAGGACAAAACCCGCGATCCCGAGGCCGAAGACCAGGTGGACGACCTGCCGGAGCGACTCGTTCATCACACCAGAGGTGTGGCGCCGAACCGGTTAAACCCTCTGCAGGCGGAGCCGGGAAAGAGCGGATGTGAATCACGCCGATTAAGTATTCTCGGAGCCCACGCATCCCCATAGGAACTGATAGATGGAGCCTTTCACTCATACCGGAGAAAACGCCGCCGAGGCCAGGGATATGGATGCCGTCGCACGGTTTTACATCAAATGCGTGCTCTGGGTAGGGATGCACGACCCGAACTTCGTGGACGCCTACTTCGGCCCGGGGGCGGTGCGGGAGGAGGCGCTCACGGTCACGGTCCCGCCGGACCGCATCGCCGGGTACGCCGCCGACCTCCTCGCCACTCTGGACCGGATCGATCTCGACCGGCTGGAGGACGCCGGGCGCATGCGCCACGCCTACCTCCGGGACATGATCCGGACGCTCGAGGTCCGCGCCGGGCTCCTCGCGGGGAAGAGCCTCGCCTTCGACGCCGAGGCAGAGGCGCTCTTCGGGGTTCCGGTGCCGGAGGACGGTCCGGGCTGGTACGAGGGGCACCACGCGGCACTCGATGCCCATCTTCCCGGAACCGGCGACATCCCCGGGCGCTACCGGGCGTTCATGGACTCGTTCGTCATCCCGCCCGACCGGCTGGAGCGGGTCTTTGCGGCCGCCTTCGCCGAGAGCCGCCGCCGGACCGCGGAGCACCTGCCGCTCCCGCCGGGGGAGCGCCTCGAGGTCGGGTATGTCACCGGGGAGCCCTGGGAGGCCTACAACCGCTACCTTGGCGGCGGGACAAGCCTCATCCAGGTGAGCGCCGACCTGCCGGTCCCCATCGACCGGGGCCTCCTCTACGCCTGCCACGAGGGTTACCCCGGCCACCACACGCTGTGGGCGATCCGGGAGGCGGCCCTGGTTCGGGGCCGCGGCTGGATCGAGCCCTCGGTCGCGCCGCCCGCGTCGCCGCTCGCGTCCACCGC
>JAENZF010000198.1 GCA_016841385.1 Methanobacteriota archaeon
TTCTTTGGGTGAGTTGACGATGGGATGCCCGGGAGTATCACTACCCTGCGTTCTCGAGCAGGGTCTTTGAGACGATATACTCGCCCTTCGCCTCGCGGGTCGTCCCGACGATCAGCCACCGCTCGTCGCCGTGCTCCTCCACGACGCCACGAGCCTCGATGACCTCCCCGGCGAGCGCCTGCCCCGAGTAGGTGTGGGTGAAGGAGAGCACCCGGGCAATTTCGTCGTGATCCACGGCGTAGACCGCCGGGCTGTCGAAAGACAACGAAGCGTCCGTGACCGTCGCCTCGATCGTCGCCCGGCCGACCACCTCCCCCGCACCGGCCGGGACCGCATCTAAGTTCCCGTAGTCCCTGGTGTAGAGGAGGTCGAAGTAGGTCCCCTCGAACTCCCCCCGGTTCCACTTCCGCTGCTCGTGCAGGACGAAGGCGTCGAAGGAGATCTCCGGCACCCTCTTGTCGTAGACCTTCCGCCACATCGCGGTGCTCATCCCCGGGATCACCCCGGCCTCCACCAGGTGCCGGAGCTGGCGCTGGGCGGCAAACCAGGCGTCGCCGTAGACGACGAGGTCGATATCTGAGGCGGCGTTCTCAAGGCCGCAGAGGAGCGAGCCCGTGCACCCGAACGAGCCCGGCGGAAGGTCGAGGTGAGAGAGGAGCCTTCGCACCCGGGCGTTCCGCGCCGCCACTCTCCCGATCTCCTCCTCGGGTTTGTATACCCGGACCACGTCGCAGTGAGGCACCCGGTGGACCGCATCCAGGTATTCGGGCTTATGCTCCCGGATCCAGTCAAAGGACTCGGCAAAATCGTACTTCCGGTACCGCCGGCCGGAGAGGCTCGTCCGCTCCCCGTTAGGATCGGGGACGTAGCGGAGGATGCACCCTATCCGGCCGGTGTTATCGTAATTCGAGACCGCATAGAGACAGCCCTCGCGGTCCTCGATGAAGTCGCGGAGTCGTACCGATTGCATCACCGTAGTGTCTCCAGGAACGCTTCCACTGCTTCCCATTCCGCACCCTTCCGCAGGATACGCAGTGTGGTCAGGTCCACCACCGTGCTCGGCGTCCCGGGGAGTTCCCCGCCGTCGACCAGGTGGTCGTGGGGGACCGAGACCTCCTCGGGCCGCGTCGGTGGGATATCGTCCGAGATGTTCGCGCTGGTGGCCGTGATGGGAGCGTCGAGCCGGTTGATGATCGCGAGCGCGACCTCGTTGTCGGGCCACCGGATCCCGATGAGACCGGTGCCGCCCGTGAGGACCGCCGGCAGGCACGACTTCGCCGGGAGGAGCACCGTCACCGGGCCGGGCAGGAACCGCTCGATGAAGGCCCGCGCCACGTCGTCCACCACCGCGACAGCGGCGAGCATCTCCATATCCGAGACCGCAACCGATATCGGTTTTCCGACCGGCCGGTTCTTGGCCTCGTAGACCCGCATCACCGCATCCTCGGAGAGGGCGTCCGCCCCGAGGCCGTAGACCGTCTCGGTGGGATAGACGACGAGCCCATCCCTCTGCAGCACCAAAACAGCCATATCGATAGAATCCATATCAGAACTCACGCCCACGCACGCGGTTGATATCGAAGACTGCCTTGCCGCTGACGTGCATCACGGCAAAGACGCCTGCCTGAATAGGGTCGGTCACGACCAGGTCTGCATGCTGCGGGACGCTCCCGGCCATCTTGAGGGCGATCACCGGGATGCCCGCCCCCCGGACCCGGTCCACGGCCCGCGAGACCTCGCCGCCCATCAGCGACCCGGCGAGCACCAGGATGGACGCCCGGGGGAGCCGGGCCACCGCGTCCACGGCGAGCGCCAGGTTCTGCTCCCCGACGAGGGGGATCGTGTCCACCGATATCCGCTCGCCGCGGATGTTGTGGCGGTCCGCCTCGTTCACGGCACCGAGCGCCACCTGCGCCACCTGCGCACCCCCGCCGATGATGATCACCCGTGACCCGAATATCCGGGAGAACGGCGGATAGATCGTGACGTCGACAACGGACGGCACCCGTGCGAGGTCGGCGATGAGCTCCGGGTGGTTCCCGCACTCCTCGAACTCGAAGTAGAGGTAGGCCCTCCCGAGGTTCGGGCCGGAGGTGATGATCGACTGCTGGATCATCTGGATGTTGGCCAGGTAATCCGCCATCACCGTGGCTACATCGCGCAGCACGCCGGCCCGGTTCTCGGTGATGATACTCAGGGCATACATATCGGTATCGGTGGTCACGATCCTCCCCCGCCGGAGATCCGAACGCTCTCCGATCGTTTCACGAACAGGGCATTTTTGGTCATATCCGCGTTAATTGATAGATTTTGGTCTCATAAGGGTTATAGGTTTTCGGTGGGGTCCCTGCCGGCCCTCTCCCTCGCGGCAAGAGCGGCCGCGAGGAGGCCGAGGGGGATGTTGAGGTAGTAGAGGGTCAGCCGCCAGAGGACGACGAAGAGACCGAGGAGGTAGGTGGGCACGATCTGGCGGTAGAGCGTCGCGGCGCCGATCTCCGCGATCCCGGCCGCGCCCGGGATGAGCGGAACGACTGCGATCATCTGGAGGAGGCCCTGGAAGAGGAATGACTCCGGGAGGGAAGGCGGCAGCCCGAGGGCGACGAGGAGTGCCGATGCCGTGGAGAAGAGGAAGACCCAGTCGAGGATGCTGAGCAGAAGCGCGCCGCCAACAGCCCGGCGGCCAGCCCGCGCAAACCGGGAAGAGCCTGCGGCAAAGGTCTCGGCCTCGCGGCCGATCCGCTGCGTGAGGGTCTCCGCACCTTCCGCACCCGGGCAGAACCGCAGCCAGCGCCGGCT
>JAENZF010000199.1 GCA_016841385.1 Methanobacteriota archaeon
GATGATGACGACGACCGGAAAGAGGACAGAGACCGGGATGACGACAGCAGGTCCAGAGCGGACCGATCGGATCGGGCAAGGCGGTAATTGAATACAGCAGTTTTAGAGGTGCGCGATCCCCCTATGGTTGTCTGCACGTCGTGAGTGCCTGCTCCCGGTTGTTCCGGGCTGCAGAGGTCAGGCTTCTTCTGTTTTCAGGATTGAATTTGTATGGGCTGCTCAAATAGAGTCCGGTGCTTATTGGTCTTGCTCTGAATATTATAAAAATATTAATATATCATAATGTCTATTAGGAGTCGGAACCCCGGGCCGGTACCGGATCGGAAAAATCCCGGTCCACCCGGCCACCGAAAGATGCCGCAGGCGAGCACTGCGGCCTTTCGCGAGGTTACACGCCCGGAGAGCCCTAAACGGCGTCCGGGAACATGAGGTGAACCGATTGAGAGAGATCAGTGTTCTTGGAATCATCATCGTATCAGCGTTCGTCTTCGGTTCGATCGCAAGCGCCGCAGTCCCGGCTCAGCCGGGACCGGGTGCAGGAGAAGAGCAGGTTATTGGCACGATCGGAGGGACGGTCTTCCTAGATGCCGACTCTAGCGGCGTGCAGGACGCCGGCGAGTGGGGTGTGAGCGGCATCACCGTCCACCTCCTCAACGCCACGGGAGAGAGGATCGCGACGGCGGAGACGTTCTCCCATGCCTGTGAAGGACTGTACATCTTCAGCGGCGTCCTCCCGGGGAACTACACCGTCGAGGTCGTTCAGCCGGAGGGATACGTCTTCACCGTCCCCGGCTTGGGCATACCCGGGGCGACGGCGAGCACCGTCGACCCGATCAACGGAACGACCACCGGCATCAACCTGACAAAAGAGATGATCGAGGAGACGGACCTCGTCGTCAGGGATGCAGGACTGGTGCCGGCCGAAGGCTGATGGCAGCCATGCTGCAGGGCAGCATGGCATCCCGCCACCTATTTTTCCCGAGAGAGCGCGTTACTGATGTTCTCCGACATGCTGCCGGAGCATCGTGCCGGGCTTGTAACGGTCGGCGATCTCGAGCGCCGTCGCGCGCAGGGCCGCGTGCTCGGCGATGCAGGTCTCCGGCGGAGCCGCCTTCCGGAGGATCGCAGAGGTGTTCTCGGTTATCTGGATCAGTTCGGTGGCTATCACGGCATTGAGCCAGAGGAGGTCCCGGAGCATCTCTTTGAGTTCTTCGTCCTGGTGCATGGATGAAGATGGGCAGTGCTCCCACATCAATCGTGCTGAACGGCCGTGGCCGAACAGAAGGGTTGATTCCCCTCGCCGGGAAATACTTCAGGAGACTATGGGTATGCAATTTCTGGAGTTCGCCCGTATCTGCGAGCAGCTGGAAGGGATACCGGGGCGCCTCGATATGATCGAGCAGGTCGCCGCCGTCCTGCCCCGGCTCGACGACGACGAACTCCCTGTCTTCGTCCGGTTCATCATGGGCAGGGTCTTTCCCGACTGGAGCCCGAGAAAGCTCGGCGTGGGCCCAAACCTCCTCTACGAAGCCGTGGCCTACGTCGTCGGCACGAAGAGGGAGACGGTCCGCGAGGCGATCAACGCGACCGGCGATGCGGGTCTGGCCGTCGAGGGACTCCTTGCAAACAAAGAGCAGACATCGTTCTTCATTCAGGAGATGGACCTTGTCGAGGTCTACCGGGAGTTCGAGCGGATGGCGGCCGCAGAGGGGCAGCGGTCGCAGCGGGAGAAACTCAGGACGGCACAGAGACTCTTCGGCAACGCCCGCCCGCTGGAAGGACGGTACCTCGCACGGCTCATGCTCGAGGAACTCCGGATCGGCATGGGCGAGGGGAACGTCCGCGACGCCGTTGCGCGGGCCTTCGAGGTCGACGTTCGCCTGGTCGAGCATGCCCACCAGGCGATGAACGACCTCGGGGAGGTGGCCCTCCTCGCCCGGCAGAACCCCGCAGAACTCTCGCGCGTGACGATCGAGCCCTTCCGGCCGGTAAAGATGATGCTTGCGCAGGCGGGCACCGTCGCCGGGCAGATCGAGGATCACGGCGAGGTGGCGGTCGAGTACAAGTACGACGGGAGCAGGTTCCAGTTCCACAAGTTGGGCGGCGTCTGCCGGATCTACTCACGGAAGCTGGAGGATGTCACGGGGAGCCTCCCCGACATCGCGAGGCTTCTTGTGGAGGCCACCGACCACGACGTGATCCTGGACGGCGAGGCGGTCGCCGTCCGGGACGGGAGGCCCATGCCGTTCCAGTACGTGATCCGGCGGTTCCGGCGGAAGCACGAGGTGGACTCGATGATGGAGAAGATCGAGCTCGTGCCGCAGGTCTTCGATATCCTCTACCTGGACGGCGAGACGCTGATGGACCGCCCCTTAAGAGAGCGGCGCAGGATTCTTGAGGAAGTGCTCGGCGCACAAGTCACCCCGCAGTTCCTGGTCGGCGACGCGGCCGGGGCGGAAGCGATCTATGCCGAGGCCTTAACCCTCGGGCACGAGGGCGTGATGGTGAAGGTCCTTGATTCGCCCTACACACCGGGTGTCCGGGGCCGCCTCTGGGTGAAGGTGAAACCCGGGGTCGAGACCCTCGACCTTGCGGTCGTCGGGGCCGAGTGGGGCGAAGGACGGCGGGCGAAGATGTTCGGCTCGTTCCTGCTCGCGGTTCAGGACCAGGGCCGGCTCCTCCCTGTGGGCAAGGTGGCGACCGGGATCACGGACGAGGTTCTGGCCGACCTCTATGCTCTCCTCAAGGAGAGCGTGATCGCCCGTTCCGGAAAAGAGGTCGCGCTTGA
>JAENZF010000006.1:0-1997 GCA_016841385.1 Methanobacteriota archaeon
CGCTCATGGACATCGCCGTCGATCTCTACCGGATCAAACGGCGTTGGATGTCCCTGATCCGGGCGAACGGGCGGATGCCGTTTGCGATGCAGCGCCCGAAGGATCCGAACACCAGTGAGCGCGGTGCGGTTGCCGTGGACCTCGAAGGGCTCGTCTACACCATCGGCGTGGTCGGCGTCAACGAGATGGTGCAGCACTTCACCGGCCACCAGCTCCACGAATCAAAGGATGCGTTCCGTCTCGCCGTCCGGGCCATGACCGAACTCGAGATGTACTCCCGCGAACTCTCGAAGAAGCACAACATGACGATCGCCCTCGCCCGCACCCCGGCGGAGACGACCGGCCAGCGGTTTGCGGTCGCCGACCTCCTGGACGAACGGTTCCGGGACCACGCGCTCAAGGTCGTCAAGGGCGACGCGGATCAGGCGCTCGATATGCTCGGCACGACGCTCGACCTCCCCATCTACTACACCAACGGGACCCATGTCACCCCGGCGGCCCCGGTCTCGCTCACGAAACGGATCGAGATCGAGCATATCTTCTTCCCCATCGTGGACGGCGGGAACATCTTCCACGTATGGCTCGGGGAAGCGCGCCCCGATCCCCGGGGACTGATGGAGATGGCGATGAACCTCTGCCGGACGACCCAGATAGGTTACTTCGCCTTCACCCGCGACCTGACGGTCTCCTTGAAGGAGTACCGGGAACTGAAACCGGGGCGTCCGGATCAGGGGAAGGCGGGCGGGGTGTCCCCGGCAGCAGACCGGGCGGATGCCTGATCACGATAGTACCTTTTTTGGTTTTGCGGGGAAACTCAGATAGGAACCGTCTGCCATGGGGCTACGGCGGCATATGAGGCCATCCATGATAGATCTGACGACCCCTCTTCTCGCCATCGACGTCGGCAGGGGCACCCAGGACATCCTGGTCTACGAGCCCGGCCGGTCGATCGAGAACAGCATCAAACTGGTCCTCCCCTCCCCGACCGTGGTGGTGGCGGAGAGGATCCGGCAGGCAACCAGAGCCGGGCGCCCGGTCTTCCTGGACGGGTTTTTGATGGGCGGCGGCGCGAACAGCGGCGCGATACGGGAGCACCTGGCGGCAGGCCTTCCCGTCTACGCCACGCCGGAGGCCGCCGGGACAATCCACGACGACCCGGAGCGGGTGCGGGCGCTTGGAGTTGAGATCCGGGCCGTCTCTCCGGGGGACGCAGTGACCGTCCGTACCACCGACTACATGGAACCGGAACTGCGGAAGGCGCTCTCCCTCTTCGGCGTCGGCTACCCGGAGAATGTCGCAATTGCGGTCCAGGACCACGGCTACTCCCCGCACCGCAGCAACCGCATCCACCGGTTCGAACTGATGCGGGAACGGCTGGATGCCGGTGACTGGGACCTCCTCTCGCTCGCTACCGACCCACCGCTCGCCGATATGACCCGGATGCAGGCGGTCCGCCGTCAGGCACCGGGCGCACTCGTCACCGATACCGGGCCGGTCGCCCTTATCGGGGCGCTCTGCGACCCGGGGGTTCGGCGCCAGGCCAAGACAGGGGTAACCCTCGTCAACGCCGGGAACGGGCACACTCTCTGCTTCACCCTGAAAGGAAGGGAGATCTACGGGCTTTTCGAGCATCACACCGGCGCGCTCGACCCCGCTAAACTGCAACGCTACATCCGGCGGCTCACCGACGGGACGCTGACCTCGGAGGAGGTCTTCGATGACGGCGGCCACGGAGCGGTGGTCAGAAAGCCCCTCGTCACCGATGCCGTGGTCGTCACGGGCCCAAACCGGCTCCGGCTGCTGCCGGAAGCATACCAGGCGGCACCCTTCGGGGACATGATGCTCTCGGGGTGCTTCGGGCTCGCGTATCTCTGGAAGGAGTTTCGGGAAGCGACACTCTGAAAGAGCGGAGCTCGAGCACCGTTAGGTGCGAGGGCGACGGGCCGAAGGGGAAGTCGTTACTCGAAAACGCTCCGCGTTTTCTCAAGCTCCGGCCC
>JAENZF010000006.1:2097-9768 GCA_016841385.1 Methanobacteriota archaeon
GCCGAAGGGGAAGTCGTTACTCGAAAACGCTCCGCGTTTTCTCAAGCTCCGGCCCTGCGGCCCGTCGCTCACCCAAACAGTCCCCGGAAGAACTCCATGATCTGGTCGAACGGCGACGAGGACGCGGGTTGCTCCTCCAACCCGGCCCCCCCTTCCGCGGCATAGAAAGCCGCTACCTCTTCCTTCCCGAGATCCCTTAAGGCCTCAAAGTGCCCGACCGCCTCGGCGACGATCGTATCGTGACCGACGCCACGCTTCCACGCCCCGGCCATCGTCTCCGACGGGCCCAGCGTTGAGTCCTGGATGCCTGCAAATTCGTAGAGTTCGGGGAGACTCGGGGCCTCCACCACATCTGTGCTATCAGAGGGCCGGATGGCTATCACCGGGTCGGAGAGCCCCGTCGAGAGGGGCTCCTGATTGCCGGCAAAGGCGTATGCCCGGAAGGCAAAGAGATCCGGCTTCGATGTCAGGTTGGTGACCAGCCGCTCTTCGGGGAGAGTGAGGTTTGCAAGCGTCAGCCTCCCGGTGCGGGTGACGACCGAGAACTCCCAGACGCCGCGCTCTCCGTCCCGGAGGCCCCGGGGTTCGCGGATCCGCGTGATCTCGTAGACCCCGGTCTCGTCCGGCGGCGGCACCAGAACAACGCAGACAGGGTCTTCCCCCGTGACCGTCAGGTTCCTGGCCTCGACCGTCACGGTGACGGTAAATGTCTCCCCCTCAAACACTGCCCGCGGGTGCCGGCCGCCCAGATGCATGGCCGGGTCGAGCAGCCAGCCGAGGTTCGCGATCTCCACCCCGCTCCGGGTGAGGACAACGTCTGTCGGGGTCCGGTCGAGGAGCACCCCGACACCCTCGACGATCAGGCCGTCGCGTGCGACGGCGACCGGGGCCGCCGTCCCGGTCTCGTTCGCCTCGGGGGTGTACGGTGACGAAGGGTTGGCGAGCGGGTGATCGCTCAGGGCAAGCGGCCGGTCGTGAGACTGGTGGGCTTTCGCCATCGTCGCACTCGGTCGCGGCGGGGCATCCTTCTCCAGGGTCGGTGTCGGGCTCTCGGTCTCCTCCACCTCCTCATCGTCGGAGTCGTCGACGTATTCAGTCTCCGTCGCGGCGGATTCCTGGAAGGTTGTTGCATTCGCAGACGGTGTTGCCGTCAGCGTCTCCTCCGTCTCCGCATCGCCGGTCTCGTCGGCGTTTGTGATCGCTGCTCCGGTAAACTCCGACAGGGCTGTTGCACTCGGGGAAGACGTGGCCGTCGCAGTTGGCTCCGTCGCCGCCGGCACCTCTTCGGGTGGAGGCGTGGTCTCCGTCGGTGTGGCCTCCCCGGTGATCAGGGAGAGGGGTTCCCTCTCCATTACGGCCTTTTCGTCCGTTTCTTCAGGTGTCGGGGTCTCTGTAGGCGTGACCGTCACCGGGTCCGACAATACGCCGGGGATAACCGGCACCTTCGCAACGACGGATTTCTCGTCACCGAGCCCTCCGTCCGATGCATCGGTGGTGTCGTTCTCATCAGGATCCGGAAGGGCGGACGCGAGGGAGGCAACCATACCGAAACAGAGCACCAGAACAACAGATGCGAAGAGAAGATACCTCAACGGCACCACCCCCGGCATCCGGGAACTCCATGCACCCTGTTCGCCGGTTCTGTTGCAGGTGGCGCAGGCTTCACTATCCGCCCGGATCCTCCGTTCATGGGAGTCTCATGGGGCGCACACAGATATAAATAATTTCCGATAGAAGCCCGCTCGAAACCTCCCGCGCGGATCAGCCCCACCAGAGCTTTTCTGTAGATCGGAGTACATAGCCCCCGAGGTAGTCTCTCACCAGGGAAATAGGGATAACTGCGACAAAAAAGAAGGGGGGAACGTTCAGGCAACCTCGTTCTGCACCAGCTGGACATCGGCGATGTCGTGCTGCCGCTGTGCAAGAACCTTTGCCTTGAAGATATTCTTCCCCGCTTTACCGATGGCAAGGCCCCGGTCCTCGTCCCGAACCTCAATAAGGGCGACCTGCTGATCCTCCTCGTTGGTGTCGAAGTCGATATCGGTGACCTGGGCGGGAAGGAAGCAGTTCCGGAGGAACTGGCCCGGATCTGCGGAATATTCCACGACCTCGATCCTTTTGCCCATCACATCGGAAGCCTTCTTGATACTCGACCCGCTCTTGCCGATGGCAAGTCCCATGTCGCCGGGATTGATCACGAAGATGATCCGCTCGTTGCGGTTATCAACGATACAATCGCGGCTACCTGCGCCGGTGAGGCTCTCGAACTGGGAGATGAGGCGCATGCACTCCTCAGTCAGCGTGACCTGTGGCATTGTCTACACTCTCGCAGCACTCAGGATATCGGATTCACCTGGCTCGACTACGGCAAGCGCACTGACGACGTACGGCATACCGCAGGCTTTCCCGAGCTGGACACTCGAGCCTTCGTAGACGTAGACAGGGGTATCGATCTCTTTCACGAGATTTTTAACGGATTCCGGGCTGTTCTTGGCAACCACAACAAGTTTTGCCTTGCCTTCTTCGATGCATTCCCGGGTCTTGTTCTGACCGAGGAACACGGTACCAGTCTTCACGGCTTTACGTAGTGAAGCATTAAAGTCCATAGATGATTTCTCCTAGATTTTCAGGTTTATGGGTTTTGCGATGAGTTTTACATCACCGGTGCCGAGCTGGATAGGCTGGCCCACGATCACGTTCTCGGTGACGCCGTTCAATTCGTCCACTTCGTTCGCGATTGCTGCATCCAGCAGATGGTTGACCGTTACTTCGAATGCAGCCCGGGAAAGGACGCTCTCCTTCTCACCGGCAATACCATGCCGGCCGATCTGCTTGACCTCACCGTCCATGCACATCATATCAGCGACAAGCATGATATGCCGGACATCAACGCCGATACCCTGTTCGTTCAGGGTACTTAAGGCTTCCTGGATGATCGCGTTCCGGCCTGCCTCGATACCGAGCACATCGGCGATCTCGCTGATGTTGTTGCTCCGGGTGCGGGAGGTATCGACTCCCTCGACTTCGAAGACATCTTTTAGGTTGGAGCCCTCAGTATAAAGGATATACTCTCCGCCTTCCTTTCTGACGACTACCCGCTCGATGTCGTCGAGACCCTGAACGATGACATTTCTGACGTGCTCTGCGAGCTGGAAGAGGTTCTGGTAACTTTCCTGGTTCTTCGGGGTGAATGTGATCGAGACCTTTTTCGTGTCCCCTTCGACATCAAAGTCACGGAAATGCCGCTTTTCGCGGATCTTCCTCGGGGCCGCCTCGAGGATCTCATCCACCCCGATCTTCCGCCGGTCGCAGACGGCCTTGTTCAGCATGACAAGGACCTGCATGTTCTCCATGTCGATGGTGATATCCCCAAACTCGTGGAGCGGTGCGGCCTCGATCTGCCAGCTCACCTCACGGGCGCGGTCACGGTTGAATGCCCAATCATTCAGCAGGAAGACCGCCATCGTGGGGGTGCTCGGCTCACGCCGGGCATCCATGATCTCGATGAGACGGGGAAGGCCGAGGGTAACGTTGATCTCGGCCACACCCGCGTAGTGGAAGGTCCGCATCGTCATCTGGGTGCCGGGCTCGCCGATCGACTGCGCCGCCACGACACCGACCGCCTCGCAGGGCTCGATCCGGCTTTTCCTGTACTCGGAGAAGACCATTGCGAGGATCAGGTCGAACTCTTCATCAGTGACGTCCCGTTCCTTCAGGCTCGCCTTCAGGTCCTCCCGGGTCCGGTAGGGCAGATCGAGCGTGTCGATCCGCTGTTCCATATCGCTGTTCATTTGACCTCCTCCTTCAAGACGCTCTCAATGATGCCCTTCACATCCACCGGGGCGCCGTAACTGCTCCTTCCGGGATCGGTTCCGTCCTCGCCGTAGCAGAACTGGATGATCCGGCCGCCCGTCGTCCGGACAGTGCCGTCGTATGCCACCTTGAGGTCCTGCAGGGCGTTGATCATCCGCCGCTGGAGGTACCCGCTCTGCGACGTTCGAACCGCAGTGTCCACAAGACCCTCACGCCCACCGATAGCATGGAAGAAGAACTCGGTCGGGGAGAGACCGCTCTTATAACTGTTGGCAATGAACCCGTGCGCCTCTGCGCCGCGCTCGTTCCGCCGGAAGTGCGGCAGGGTCCGGTCCTCGTAGCCACGCATGATACGCTCACCACGAACCGACTGCTGCCCGAGACACCCGGCCATCTGTGTCAGGTTCAGCATCGACCCGCGGGCCCCGGAGACCGCCATCACCACAGCGCTGTTGTCTATACCCAGGTGCCGCCCGGCGATCTCACCGGTGCGGTCACGGGCCTTGCCGAGCACCTGCATGATCTGCATCTCGAGCGTCTCCTCGAGCGTCCGGCCCGGCATCGGCTCGAGCTGGCCCTCGTTATAGATCTTGATCCTGCGCTCGACATCACCGAGGGCACCATTGAGCACCTCGTCGATCTGGCCGTATTCAGTCTTGGTCAGGTCTTCGTCATCGATACCGAACGAGAACCCCTCAAGCATGATACCCCGGATCGAGAGTTTGGTCACGTCATCGATGAACCGGGCAGCCCGCTTCATGCCGTGCTGCCTGATGATCCGGTGCAGGATCTGGCCGTCGAACGCGCCGATCCCCTTCTTGTCGATGGTGCCGGTGATCAGATTCCCGGCGACGATCCGGACGAAAGCGTCGTTCTCACACATCTCCCGCTTGCAGGTCTCACAGTTCTGGCACGACGAGGCCTGAAAGAGCATGTTCAGGTCGTCGGGGAGGACGAGCGAGAAGACCTGCTTGTTGGTCCAGAGGGGGTTCCCGTCATCATCTATCCTGTCCGGCTCGGGCAGGTGCTCGATGGGTAGATGCTGGGTGAGATAGAGCGTATCCTCCTTGTGGAAGTGACGGATCGTATGCGTTAAGAGGAAGATGCCCGAGATGTGGTCGTGGATACCCCCGATGATCGGGCCGCCGGTCCTCGGCGAAAGGATGTTCGCCTGCACCGAGACCAGGATCTCGGCCTCGGCCCGCGCCTCCTCGGTCTGCGGGATATGCAGGTTCATCTCGTCGCCGTCGAAGTCGGCGTTGTAGGGCGGGCAGACGGCCGGGTTCAGCCGGAAGGTCTTCCCGTCCATCACGACGACCCGGTGGGCCATGATGCTCATCCGGTGCAACGAGGGCTGCCGGTTGAAGAGGACGATATCCGCCTCTTTCAGTTGCCGTTCCACGGTCCAGCCAGGTTCGAGCATCTCCGCAACCGTCTCCAGGTTCGCGTCTGATAAGCGCATTCTCCTGTTGTCCGGCCGAATAGCGTAGTTTGCACCGCAGGGCGACCTGATGGTGGGGCGCTCAGGGCCGTTTAAGACATACCGCCTCAATTCCTCGATGTTGAACTGGGTCACCCGGATGGGAAGCGTCATCTCGTTTGCGATGGCAAGCGGGATCCCGACCTCGCCGATGGAGAGGTTCGGGTCGGGAGAGATCACTGTACGGGCCGAGAAGTTCACACGCTTACCGGAGAGCGAGCCACGGAACCGTCCTTCCTTCCCTTTGAGCCGCTGCGACAGGGTCTTTAAGGGCCGACCGCTCCGATGCCGGGCGGGCGGGCACCCCGCCACCTCGTTGTCGAGGTAGGTGGTGACATGGTACTGCAGGAGTTCCCAGAGATCCTCGATGATCAACTGGGGTGCACCGGCGTCCTGGTTCTCCTTGAAGCGCTGGTTGATCCTGATGATGTCCACGAGTTTGTGGGTCAGGTCGTCCTCGGACCGCTGCCCGTTCTCGAGGATGATCGAGGGGCGCATCGTGACCGGCGGGACCGGAAGGACGGTGAGGATCGTCCACTCCGGCCGCGCGACGTCCGGGTTGACACCCAGAGCCCGCAGGTCGTCGTCCGGGATCTTCTCGAGGCGCGCCCGGATGTCGGCCGGGGTCAGCTTGTGCTCGACCTTCCTCCCATCTTCCACAAATACCTCGGAGAAGGTGGTGGGTTTCTCGAAGTTGATCTTGAGCTGCTGCTCCCCGCAGTGGGGGCAGACCCGTTCTTTCTTGATATCCTTCTCGGAGACGACTTCCGACGCGAGTTCGCTGTCCTCGGGCCCGACGATCTTCTCGACCTCTTCCGACGTCATCAGCAGCCGGGAGCACGACCTGCAGGATACCCGCAGGAGTTTCCGGATCAGCCGGGTGTACCCGACGTGGATGACGGGCTTCGCGAGTTCGATGTGCCCGAAGTGACCCGGACAATCGGCTGCCTTCTGGTCACAGGTCTTGCACCGGAGGCCCGGATCGATGACACCCAGGTTCAGGTCCATCAGGCCCTGCGGGTAGGGAAACCCGTCGTCGTCATAGGTGTCCGCCCAGATGATCTTCCGGACGCTCATTTTGCGGATCTCCTTCGGGGAGAAGAGCCCGAACTCGATCCTTCCAACACGTTTTGGACTGGTCATAGTTTGAAACTGCCCCCTCTCTTATACCATATCGTCGAGCCTCAGGCGGGGAGCAATGCCCATACTCTTCATCTCGTCGAGGAGGAGCTTGAAGGCATAGCTCATCTCGACGGGGTAGATGTCGGTCTCGCCGCCGCAGGCAAGGCACCGCGTGATCTTCCTCTTCCGGTCAAGCATCGCCACCATGCCGCACTTCGCGCAGACCCACTGGGTCACTTTATCCGACTCATCAAGCAGCCGCTCTTTCAAGGCCATGGCCGCACCGTGACCGATCATCACGTCCCGCTCCATCTCACCGAACCGGAGACCACCCTCACGGGCACGCCCTTCGGTCGGCTGGCGGGTGAGTACCTGCACGGGACCGCGTGACCGCGCGTGCATCTTGCTCGATACCATGTGGTAGAGTTTCTGATAGTAGATGACGCCGATGTAGATGTCGGCCGCAAACTGCCGGCCGGTGATACCGTCGTACATCACTTCGCGGCCGTTGTGGGCGAACCCGAGTTCCTTGAGCGAACTCCGGAGGTCCGTCTCACGTTCGCCGCGGAACGCTGTCGCGTTGATCCGGTGGCCCTCGAGGGAGCCGACCTTGCCGCCCAGCATCTCGAGCATATGCCCGATGGTCATACGGCTCGGGACGGCGTGGGGGTTGATGATCAGGTCGGGTGTCATGCCCGACTCGGTGAACGGCATATCCGCCGAAGACTGGATGAGCCCGATAACGCCCTTCTGCCCATGCCGGGATGCGAACTTGTCGCCCACCTCCGGGACCCGGAGGTCACGGGTCCGGACCTTCACGAGGCGCGAGGAGTTCTCGCCCTCGGTGATGATGACGGTATCCACGATGCCGTGCTCGTTGCTCCGCATCGTGACCGAGGTGTCGCGCCGCTTCTCGACGGCGATCAACTCGCTCGTAGGCTCCTCAAGGAACCTCGGCGGGGAGGTCTTCCCTATCAGCACATCCTTCTCGCGGACGACCGTCTCGGGGTTGATGACGCCGTCGACATCAAGGCTCGCGTAGAACTCGGAACCGTGCGCGCCGGAGACCTCTTCGTCCGGAACCTGGATCCGGTCGACCTGGCCGCCGGGGTAGCGCCGCTCCTCGCCGTCGTAGGTGCGGAAGAAGTGCGAGCGCCCGAGGCCCCGGTCGATGGAGGCCTTGTTGATGACCAGGGCATCTTCAATGTTGAACCCCTCATAGGAGATGATCGCGACGACGAAGTTCTGGCCTGCAG
>JAENZF010000006.1:9868-33099 GCA_016841385.1 Methanobacteriota archaeon
TCAATGTTGAACCCCTCATAGGAGATGATCGCGACGACGAAGTTCTGGCCTGCAGGCCGGTCGTCGGAGCCGATCACATCGGAGGTCTGAGTGAAGGTGAGCGGTTTCTGGACGTAGTGGAGCATGTGCCCCCGTGTGTCGGGGCGAAGTTTCATGTTTGAAGCACCGAACCCGAGCGCCTGCTTGACCATCCCGGCACCCATGGTGACACGGGGGCTGGCGTTGTGCTCGGGGAACGGGACGTGTGCCGCACCGATACCCAGGATGAGCGAGGGGTCGATCTCGAGATGCGTGTGCTCGGGAGTGAGGTCCGCTTCGTTGATGGCGATGAAGAGGTCTTCCTCCTCTTCGGCATCGACAAACTCGATCGCGCCCTTCCGCACCACGTCCGCGAAGATCATATCGCCCTGTCGGAGGCGTTCGATATCATCCCCGGTCACCTGCGGTTTGCCGTCCCGGACTACGATCAGGGGGCGGCGTGCTCTGCCGCGGTCGGTGTGGACGATGACATCGTTGTTGAACTCCTTGTAGGAGACGTTGACCTCAGGGGGGATCTCGCCGCGCCGGCGCATATCGCGCATCCGCCCGACCAGATCCCGGGGGTCATCCACGAGCCCGATCAGGGCACCGTCAACGAAGACACGTGACTGCCTCATGCCGTCTCTCTCCGGAGGGCAATGACGCCCATATCATACAGAATGTTCTTCACTTCCTCTTCGTTGATAACGCCCTTGCTGATCTCGACCATCTGGGCGAAGTTCTTCACCAGTCCACAGTTCGGACCCTCGGGGGTCTCGCTCGGACATATCCGGCCCCACTGGGTGGGGTGCAGGTCACGGGCCTCGAAGTGAGGCTGCGAACGGGAGAGCGGGGAGATGACACGCCGGAGATGCGAGAGCACCGCCATGTGGTCCACCCGGTCCAGGAGCTGCGAAACACCGGTGCGCCCGCCCACCCAGTTGCCGGTGGCGAGCGGATGCAGCAACCGTTCGGTCAGGACGTCCGCGCGCACCGCGGTGCCGATCGAGAGGTCGCGGTGGCGCATGCTGGCCCGCTCGAGCTGATACTTCACGTCCCTTGTCAGGCGGTTGAGCGAGATCCGGAAGAGGTCTTCCATCAGGTCGCCAGCGAGTTTCAGCCGCTTGTTCGCGTAATGGTCCTTGTCGTCGATCCGGCGCCGGTCGAGCACCAGGTCGAAACAGGCCTCGGCCATGCGGCCGAGGAAGTGCGCCTTTGCGAGGCGGACGCCCTCGACTGTTGCCCGGTATGTGGGGTCTTCCTCTTTTAAGCCCACCGGCATCAGGTAGTTTAAGTGCGGAAGGAGGTAGTTGTCGAGGACGAACTCCGCCCTCTTGCGCTGGTAGTCCCGGGTCTGGTTGGGGGCGAGTTTCTTCCCGACATACATGACGCCATCGTCGACTGTGTCGCACTCGCTCTCTTCCAGATTCTGCATCATGAAGGTGAGGATCTCTTCGTCGGTGGAGACCGCCTCCACGATATCGTGGTCCCCCTGGAGCCCCAGCGCCCGCATCAAGTCGACGAAACGGAGGTGCCCGGCGACCGAGGGGAACGAGACCTCGAGCAGGTTCTTGCGGTTCCGCTCGACGATCACGAGCGCCCGGTAGCCCCGGTACTGCGAGAAGACTTTGGCAACGTAGATCCGCTCGTTGTAGCGCTCGGTGAACTCCGTCATGATCTTGTTGGAGGCAAGGTCTTCGAGGGTCATCAGCACCCGCTCCGTGCCGTTGACGATGAAGTAGGCGCCGGGATCGAGGGGATCTTCACCGTGCTCGGTTCGCTCGGCGTCGCTCATGTTGTAGAGGTTGCAGGCTGCCGAGCCCACCATCACCGGCAGCTGCCCGATGATGGTGACGATCGGGTCCCGCGGCTCTTCGCCCTGGATGAGCGTCATCTCGAGTTGAATGGGTGCCGCATACGTGAGGTTCCGAAGGCGCGCCTCGCTCGGGAAGAGCTCGGACTGCGACCCGTCCGCCTCGCGGACCCGGGGTTTCTTCACCTCGATCTTACCCAATTCAACCCATACGGCCTCTTTTCCCTTCCCACGGGTCTCAATATCGGTCTCGATAACACGTTGTTCGTCGACGACTTTCTGAAGGTTGTACAGGAGGAAGTTATTATAAGAGTCTAACTGGTGGCGCGCTACATGCTCCCGTGAAAAATATGCTCTCGACAAAACACTTCTGTCTAACAGATGGATCAGCTCCCGGCCTCTGAATTATTTCTTTGGTCTCTTCACGACGAGCCGGTAGGCTTCGGCTCTGCCCGCCGTGCGACTGTCACGAGTAATCCGGATGACGTTCCCGACATCGCCCCCGATAGCCTTTACTGCAGGATCATCATGGTACATTTTTGGCAGTTGCTCTAAAGAGATATGGTACGTCGCAAGAAGGTCCGCGACCTCTTCTCCGCCCATAATCTGATGGTCAGGAACCATCTCATGGCTAAGTACGTCAAGTGAAGTGCCCATCGCCTACACCTCACCGACGAAAAAGTTGCGTATCAGATGCATCACCTTGTTAAAATCCATAGACATCGCCCATGGCAACGGGCCCAAGGGGATTTGAACCCCCGACCACCTGGTTAAAAGCCAGGCGCTCTACCTAACTGAGCTATAGACCCCGCACGTACAGCCATCCAGCATTATTACAATGCGAGAATAGTATAAATAATTTACTTGCAGGCGTATCATATAATTCGCAGTCTAACGATATAAACTTTTCAATTCTCCACCCCCTGCAGACCTACCGGAATGTTTAATGCCCTCTAAATATCCTGATCATATACGTATTCTCCCGGATCAGGGTGCCCGCATGATTCCATCTAAAGACTATGCCCATACGGCCATATCCGCCATATCCGGGGTAACACTGAGCATATACCTGCTCATCGCCGCCTCACTCTCTCTGCTCGCGATCTTCTCCTTCTATGATGTTATCCTGCAGGTAGCGGCGCTCGTCCATGCCGAAGACATGACGCAGGGCGTGCTCCAGGTGCTGCACGCGCTCCTCTTGACCCTCATCATCGTGGAGATTCTGGAGACCGTGACGGTGTACTTCAGAACCAACAGGGTGCAGGTGACGCCGATCCTGATCGCGGGTATCACCGCGATGGTGCGGCGGGTGCTGACCTTCGGGGTCGAGCCCGTCGCGCCCCTCGATATCGGCCTGACGCTCGCCGCCATCCTCGTGCTGACGATCGCGATCGTCTTTATCGGAAGACAGGAACGCGCGGACAGTTATTAGAAGGAACGGGCAGAAGAAATTGCCCCGAAGGGGCTGTCCGGGCCCGCGTCGGCCGCCTGCTCCCCCACTGCTCTTTGCGACCGCACCGGTCCAAGAAGGATCTCTTCAAAGCGGGGAACGAGGTCGATCAATGTACCTCGAAGAGATCGACAAACTGGGCCCGGACCTGATTCAGGCGATCCTCCTGGAGTTTGATGCTCGCCGCCATGCTCTTTATGGCCCTCGTGATGTCCTCACCCATTCCCGCCCGGGCATCCTTGATGCTGTAGGTAGTCTCCAGGATCTTCAGGAGGCGCCTGTTGATATCGACGCTTTTCGAGAGGCGTTCATACTCGTCGACGATTCGGGGGTCCACACCGGCCTCGCGCGCCCGCTCGATATCGGCAGCGATTGAGTGTCGACGTGCCAGCACATGCTCGATGGCCTCGTAGAGCTGGTGGTGGGTGGTGGGTTTGAGGATATAGTCCTCGATGTAGGTTCCGTATTCGTTGGCTTCCTCCGGGGTGAGGGGTTTCGCGGTCAGCATGAGGACAGGGATATCCCGTGTCGCAGGGTTGGTCTTGATCTTCACAAGCGTCTCCCAGCCGTCCATCGGCTCCATCATAATATCCAGAAGAACCAGATCCGGGGGGGTCGCATTCAGGACATCCAGACACTCCTCACCGCTAAAGGCGGTGATCGGCCGATAGCCACCACGTTCCAACATTGTAACAAAAACGTCGACGATCATGGGGCTATCGTCGACAACCAGTATCGTGTACATCATGCCTCCTCTCCGATCCTGACTGCTATATCCAATAACTGTCTCTGTACTGTTGGGAGATCTGCGGACTTATCTATTACCGCTGTGATCAGGGCGGCCTCCCCCGCACTCGCAATGAGAATTGTAGCGTCGGCTGCGGTGATGGTGACCATCGACGGCCGCTCTATATTGACACTGCCGCAAGCTGCCTCTGCTGATGCAAGGACCGTTGCACACATTGCTGCGAAAAGGGGCGAAAACTGGCTACTTTCCCGGAAGTACTTACCCATAACCATGCCCTCGCAGGATACGAGAGCGCATGCAGCGACACCGGTGACGGACCGGATCTCATCGATGCATCCCCGGGTATTCTCTTCCATGGAGGAATGGTGACTCATATAAGTAACCCCTGTATAGCTCATTGAGATATCTGCGTTGCATCATATATGAATATCGAATCGGTATTGTTCCAAACCTGCCTTTACCCCAAATTCCGCCACGATTCTAAGGTGATTACTGCCACCGGCGGGCAGGGAGACGCTGCCGAAACACCCCGTAGAATCCCGGGACCGATCTGCGGTGACATCATTGCCGCAGAACAAAAAACCCTTGCGGTATCTTCACGGAACCGAATTGTGGTGATGTCTTCAGACGCTTATCCACCGAGTCTGCCGGGGACAGGGTTTATCCAGGTGTTAAAAACGTATTTAAGTCCCTATGGCGTGAGAGTCAAACAAATAAGTTTAAGTTTGACAACTACGATCTATCCTTGAGACGGTTTTAGATGATCAGGGCCTACACCATCGCTTCCGGAAAAGGCGGAACCGGGAAGACGACCGTCACCGCAAACCTGGGAACAGCACTGGCCCAGTACGGCAGGGAGACCTGCATCGTCGATATGGATATGGGTATGGCCAACCTCGGGCTGGTGCTGGGGCTTGCAAAGTCACCGGTCACGTTGCATGAGGTCCTGGCAGGGGAGGCGCTGATCCAGGATGCGATTTACGAGGGGCCTTACGGCCTCAAGGTCGTGCCGAGCGGCCTGTCACTCCGGGGGTTTCAGAATGCAGACCCCGAGCGGCTCAAAGACGTGATGCGCGATCTCACCGACCGCTGTGACTTCCTGCTCCTTGACACGCCTGCCGGCATCGGCGCTGATGCGGTCGTACCGCTCACCGTGGCAGACGAGGTGCTGCTGGTTGTGAACCCCGAGATCTCCTCGCTCGTGGATGCCCTGAAGATCAAGATCCTGACGGAGACGATCGGTGGCACCGTCGGCGGGGCCATCCTCAACCGGGCGACCCTGGAAGGGACCGATCTGAACCGAAGAAAGATCGAGAAGACTCTCGGTGTGTCCATCATCGATACAGTCCCCGAAGATGCAAATGTGCGGAGGGCAGCAACGGCGAGGACACCGGTCGTCGTCAGATCGCCGGGATCCGAATCATCTAAAGCGTTCCGAAGAATTGCAGCCTCTTTAGCGGGCTTCCCTGTTGAGGAGGATCCTCAGGAGGCACAGGAAGGGTTTGTCGAGCGGCTTGCCCGCGCACTATTCAGGAGAGAACCATGATGACTGATATTAATGCAATCATGATAGTCTTGCTCTCGGTAACCATCATCTGTCTGCTGTTTATTATGTATGTGATGTACGTGCGCATTCAGCAGCTCCTCATGGAGGTCAACGCGTTGACAGGCAGAATGGAGATCACCGGCAGCGAACTGGAACAGCTGACACGAAGCGTCGAGGAGTATAAGAATATGCGGGGATAGAGGAGCCAATTGTTAGCCCCTGAAGCGAAGATATATGTGTAATTCGAGCACATACTATGAGAGAGGGGCCATAGGGTAGCCTGGCCATCCTAGGAGACTGGGGGTCTTCTGACCTGCGTTCAAATCGCAGTGGCCCCATCAGACCATTTTTTCTCTTTCCCGGACTCAGTTATCTGCAGCATGAGATTTTATCAGGGTTGCACGGATTGCCTGATCAGCCGGGTCGAATACGAAACCCGGCTCTGTACCGACGATCCGGTGATCGTCCGGGAGACCGTCGGGGCGTGCCGGGATCTTCTCCGGCGCATCTCCGCCGACCCGGTGCCGGCACCCGTCATCGCGAGCCGGGTGCATCGCCTTGCCTACCGGATGATCGGTGACGGCGATCCCTACCGATCCTTGAAGAGGGGCAACAACGAGGATGCGACGGCGGTCTGCCGGCGGGTGCGCGGCGACCTTTCGTCATTCCGCGATCTTGCGCTTGCATCGGTCATCGGCAACACGCTGGACTACGGTTCGAAGGCCCACATAGTCACCGACAATTTCGTTGAGTTCTTCCGCCGGGAGTTTGCGGCGGGACTGACCGTCGACGATACCGGCGCGATGGAAGCCCTCACCTCCCGGGTGGTCTACCTCGCCGACAACTGCGGGGAGATCGTCTTTGATGCCCTCCTCGCCGACCACCTCAAGAAGAGCGGGTCGCACGTTACGTTTGCCATCCGGGGCGCGCCGATCTTAAACGACGCGACGATGGAGGACGCGATAGCGCTCGGGCTCGACCGGCGGGTCGACCTGCTCACCGCCACCACGGACGGCATCGCCGAACTCGGCCTCAACCGGGATATTGTCCCGCCGACCCTCGCCGACGCCCTCGACCGTGCGACGCTCATCATCGCCAAGGGTATGGCCAACTACGAGTCGCTCTCCGACGAGCGCGACCTCCCGCCCGTGGCTTACCTGATGTCGGTCAAGTGTGGTCCGATCGGCGCGGATATCGGCATTCCGGTCGGTTCCCGGGTCGCCCTCCTCCGTGAGTAAGCCACCGCGGACCCCGACAGCGGGTGTGAGTGGCGACCCGGGGCAGCGCGGGTGCCAGGGGAACCACCGGGAGACCCCCCCGACAACCGCGAGTGCATATAAAAGTGTGGGTCAAATTTTCCAGGGATATGAGTTGCCCTTCAGATAAAAGGGGGCATATTAAATCCTCATTTAGTAGTTTGACCAATATATTCGTTCAAATATTTATTGGAAAATATTATATAATGAGCACTATAGATATTGGATCGGGGAAAGACCACACCCAGCAACCATCAGTTATTCAATTCCATCAGCAATCACCACAGCACCACAATCTACCACACCTTCCAAGAGTACAAGGGTTCGGTCAGGGGCATACACCACCCCTGCACCAGCGTTCAGCGACCACAAGCGAGATTACACCGGGCCATGAAAGGCTTCGGGTGTGGCCCCCCCACCTCATTCCGTGAGGCCAAACCCCACCTCATTTTTTTTAGGCCTGCCGGTTAATCCTGCAGGAATTACGTTCATGCACCGGACAACTGCAGCGCAGAGCCCCGGCGATACCTGTCATAACCTGTTGGCATTCAAGTCGTGAGAAGTATGCTTCCGGGATGGAACAGAGATAAATGATCGGGGCGGCACGATTTTACGGCGTTCATTTCCGGCACCATATAACCACGTCGGGTGACGCCGGAGAAGAGAACTCTGGAGAGAAGAGATGAGGGTCTGATACCCCTTACCCGAAGATCTTCCGGGACATCTCCAGCGCCTCGATGGCGGGCATCTTCTTCCCGGTCAGGAACTCGATCGCCGCCCCTCCGCCGGTGGAGATGTGGGTGAACCTGTCTTCGATACCGAGCCGCTCGATGGCCGCACCGGAGTGCCCGCCGCCCACGACCGAGAACTCCACGGCAGAGGCTGCCTTCAGCAGTTCGAACGTGCCGACGGCGAACAGTTCCTCCTCAAAGAGCCCGGCCGGCCCGTTCACCACGACCGTCCCGGACCTCGAGATCTCCTGCGAGAGGAGATCGATCGACTCGCTCCCGATGTCCAGCACCTGGGCGTCTTCAGGGACGGCATCCACCGGATACTCGACCCGCCCGCCGTCCTCACGGACGGCGACCGAATGCGGCATATGGAGCCGATCCCGGTAGGTCTCGAGAAGGTCTTTTGCCGTATCGACCTCGCCCCGGTAGCCGAGCTCGTCGACCAGCCGGGCTGAAGGACGCCCGATCTCGTAGCCTGCTGCAAGCAGGAAGACGTTTCCGACCACACCGACCACGATCACACGGTCGGCCGTCCCGCGCTCGAGGACGTTCTCTGCGACCGCGATCGAGTCGTCCACCTTCGTCCCGCCGAGTACGAAGGTGACGGGGCGCGGGGCGCCGGTAAAGACCCGGGAGAGGTTCGCGACCTCCTTCTCCATCAGGAGGCCGCCCACCGACGGGAGCGCGAGCGGCAGCCCCACGATCGAAGGCTGCGAACGGTGCGCCGTGCCGAAGGCGTCGTTGACGTAGAAGTCGGCCATTGACGCCAGCCTCCGGACAAGGAGAGTCTTCTTCGCCTCCTCCGGCTTTAAGGTCAGGTTCTCCTCGGCGGCAAACCGGAGATTCTCGAGCATCAGGACGTCCCCGCGCTTTGCGTTCCGGATCGCCTCCCGGGCGCACCGCCCGAAGATATCCTCGACGTACGTCACCGGGCGGCCGAGCAGCCGCTCCAGTTTCGCCGCGTGCGCTTCAAGCGTCGTGAAGTCCTTCTTGCCGGGCCTGCTCTGGTGCGTGAGGACGACAAGCCGCGCATCCTCGAGTGCCTGCACCGTCGGAAGGTGCTCCCTGAACCGTTTGTCATCCAGAATCTGGTTTGACGCGGGGTTGATGGGAGAGTTGAAATCAACCCGCAGCATCACCGTTCCCGTCAACTTCCCAGCATCAGCGAGCGTACCGATCTCCACCGGGTATCACCTGTAACCCTGATCAGGCGCTCCGCGCCTTAACCCTTTTCAGGCGGAAGAGCTCCTCACGTTCCATCTCATCGAGCCGCATCTTGATAAAGTCTCTGGCCTCGGTGAGCTCCGGGATCACCTTGAACTCGAGCGCGTTCACGCGCCGCTTGGTGCCCTCGATCTCATCGAGCAGCCGCTTCATGGTCGTCTCGATCTCGGCAGCCTCGATGATGGCCTCGAGCAGGTCCTCGAACGCCTCCGCGGTCTCGTCGATGACGGCAGAGGTGCCGAGCATCCCGTAACCGCGGTCGAGGACGCCCTTCCGGACCGAAGACGACTGGATCTGCGGGACGACGACGCCCATGATGTTCTTGCTCGTTAAGGAGATTGCGGGGACGTCCGCCGTCGAAAAGGCGGCGGCCTTCACCCCGAACGCACCCTCGACCGTCTCGGCGAGGGCGATCATCTCCATCGCACGCGTATACCGCTCCAGCAGTGCCCCACGGCTGTCTTTAGCCTGCTGCAGCACCTTGAAGAACTCCAGGATCAGCCCATCGCGCTTCATCTTGAGGATGTTGTAGCCGCGTTCCGAGAGCTTGATCCGTCGCTTGATGTTGATCAGCTCCGAACGGGTCGGCTTGATATCTCGTAGCGCCATGGACACTTACCCCTGGGCCTGCTTGCGGTACTTCGGGTGATACTTCTGGATCAGTTCGCGGTCGATACGCACGAGCTGCTCCTCCGGCAGTGTCGCGAGGAGGTCCCAGCCGAGGTCGAGCGTCTCCTCGATCGACCGGTCCTCGTACAGGCCCTGCCTGACGAACCGGTCCTCGAAGAGGTCGGCGAACTCGAGGAACATCCGGTCGCGATCCGAGAGCGCGTCCTTGCCGACGATGGCCACAAGGCCCCGGAGATCGTTACCCTCCGCGTATGCCGCGTAGAGCTGGTCCGAGACCTTCTTGTGGTCTTCGCGGGTGTGCCCCTTCCCGATACCGAGGTTCATCAGACGGGAGAGCGAGGGCAGCACGTTGATCGGGGCGTAGATGCCCTTCCGGTGCAGCTCACGGTTGACCACAATCTGTCCTTCGGTGATGTAACCGGTCAGGTCCGGGATCGGGTGGGTGATATCGTCACCCGGCATCGTCAGGATCGGGATCTGGGTCACCGAGCCCTTGACGCCCTTGATGATACCGGCACGCTCGTAGATGCTCGCAAGGTCGGTGTACATGTATCCCGGGTAGCCGCGCCGGCCGGGCACTTCCTCACGGGCCGCGCCGATCTGACGGAGCGCCTCGCAGTAGTTGGTCATATCCGTCAGAATGACCAGCACGTGGTAGCCGAGGTCGAATGCCAGGTACTCGGCGGTGGTGAGCGCGAGACGCGGCGTGATGATCCGCTCGACGGCCGGGTCGTCTGCAAGGTTCAGGAAAACGACCGCCCGCTCGAGGGCGCCCGTCTTCTCGAAGTCGGCCATGAAGTAGTTGGCCTCCTCCCGGGTGATGCCCATGGCCGCAAAGACCACGGCGAACTCTTCCGTCGACCCGGGCACCTTCGCCTGCCGGGCGATCTGGAGTGCCACATCGTTGTGGGGCAGACCGGAGGCCGAGAAGATCGGGAGTTTCTGACCGCGGACAAGGGTGTTCGTCCCGTCGATGGTCGAGATGCCCGTCTGGATGAAGTCCGCGGGGGGCGCCCGGGCATAGGGGTTGATAGCCGCACCGGTGGTCTCGAGCCTTTTTTCGGGCACGATCTCCGGGCCGCCGTCGATCGGCTTGCCGCCGCCGGAGAGGATACGACCGAGCATATCCTTGCCTACCGGCATCTTGATCGTCTCGCCGGTGAAGCGGATGCCCGAGTCCCTGCCGATGCCTGCGGTGGTCTCGAAGACCTGGACAACCACGATCTCGTCGCTCGTATCCAGCACCTGGCCGCGCTTGATCGTGCCGTCGGCGGTCACGATGTTGACGAGCTCGCTGTAGCCCACCGGCTCCGTCTTCTCGACGAAGACCAGGGGGCCTGCAATCTGTGCAATCGTCCTGTACTCCTTCATGATCACGCCGCCCTCATTGCATCAAATTCAGCTTCCATGTCTTTCCGGATCTTATCAAGCGCGGGCTCGTAGTCCTTGGTGAACTTGATCTGCACAAGCTCGTTCTTGCTCTTTATGCCGACGACCTGTTGCGGGGTCGCTCCCCCCACCTGGGCAGTACGCGCAAGGTCGGCGTAGTGCTTGATCGCCTTCATCATGTCGTACTGCTTGGACATCGGACAGAAAGTATCCACCGCGTCGTAGGCGTTCTGCTGCAGGAAGATCTCACGGATCATCCTCGCCACCTCGATGGTGACCTGCTCCTCGTCGGGCAGAGCGTCGGAACCGACCAGCTGGACGATCTCCTGGAGTTCGGCTTCCTTCTGGAGGACACCCATCGCCCAGGACCGCAGCGGGTTCCACTCGGGCGAGACCTCGCGGTCGTACCACTCGTTGAGTGCGTCCAGGTAGAGCGAGTAGGAGTTCAGCCAGTTGATGGCCGGGAAGTGCCGGCGCTGGGAGAGCTTCGCGTCCAGTGCCCAGAAGACCTTGACGATACGCAGGGTGTTCTGGGTGACCGGCTCTGAGAAGTCACCGCCGGGCGGCGACACCGCGCCGATGACCGATACCGAACCGCTCGTCTCGTTAAGGTTGACGACGCGACCTGCCCGCTCGTAGAACTCCGAGAGGCGTGCCGCAAGGTATGCGGGATACCCCTCTTCGCCGGGCATCTCCTCAAGACGGCTCGAGATCTCACGCATCGCCTCGGCCCACCGGGAGGTGGAGTCGGCCATCAGGGAGACGTCGTAGCCCATGTCCCGGAAGTACTCGGCGATCGTGATGCCCGTATACACGGACGCTTCACGGGCCGCGACAGGCATGTTCGAGGTGTTCGCGATCAGCACCGTCCGCTCCATCAGCGGGCGGCCGGTCTTGGGGTCCTCCAGTTCCGGGAACTCGGTCAGTACCTCGGTCATCTCGTTGCCGCGCTCGCCGCAGCCGATGTAGACGACAATCTCGGCATCGGACCACTTCGCGAGCTGCTGCTGGGTGACCGTCTTGCCGCTCCCGAACGGTCCGGGGATAGCCGCAGTTCCGCCCTTGGCTATCGGGAAGAGGCCGTCCAGGATCCGCTGGCCGGTGATCAGCGGGATGTCCGGGTTCAGTTTCTCCCTGACAGGACGGGGCACACGCACCGGCCAGCGCTGGAGCATGGCGATCTCGGTGCCGTCCTCAAGCACGCAGATGGTCTCGTCCACCGTGAAACTGCCGCCTGAGATCTTCTTGATCTTGCCGCCCTTCGACCGGGGCGGGACCATGACCTTATGGACGATGTTCGTCTCCTGGACCGTGCCGAGGATATCGCCGGCCTTGACGTCGTCGCCCGCCTTCATCGTGGGTACAAACTCCCACTTCTTCTCGTGGGAGAGGCCCGGGGCCGAGACGCCGCGCTCGATGAAGTTGCCCATCTTGTCCACGAGCACCTCGAGCGGTCGCTGGATCCCATCGTAGATACTGGTCAGCAGTCCCGGCCCGAGCTCCACTGCGAGCGACAGGCCGGTGTTCTCCACCGGCTCACCGGGCCTGATGCCGGCGGTATCTTCATAGACCTGGATGATGGTATTCTCACCCTGGATCTTGATGACCTCCCCCATCAGTTCCTCATTGCCGACCTTCACCACGTCGTACATGTGTGCGTCGAGACCAACAGCGGTGACGACCGGCCCTGAAATCCGTTTTAGGGCTCCCTGAGCCCCGTTCTCTTTTCCTTTCTTCATTGCTTCCACAGATCAACACCCACCGATCTCTTGATTCTCTCTCTCATCGACAGGCCGCCCTCTTCTCCGCCGATAGCGATCACCGTCGGCTTAACAGAGTTCTCGAGGGTGGTGCGAAGGCGGAGGGGGATCCGCTCCATGTCGCTGCCCTTCAGCACGAGAATGCCGACGTCCCTGTCCTGTAGCACCTGGTTGATGTGCTCGACCAGCCGCTCGTCGGTCTCGGCCGCGTAGGTCTTCCTGACGCCCGCTAGCCTGAAACCGAGGATGAATTCACCGGTACCGACAATTGCGATCTCCATTCTACATCACCAGGTAGCCCTGTAATCGCTCACCGGGGAGGCCGGCTTCCTTGCCCCGGGCGAGGGCGCGAAGGTTCGCGACCTCGTACTTCTTCTCCTCCAGGTAGACGATGACGGGTAGGACCGAGAACGGATACCGCTTCGACATCCGCTCCATCTGGTCCAGCTGGAACCGGGTCAGCGCAACCTCGATCTCATGGAGAGCGCTCTTTCCCCGGATAGCCTCGAGCGCATTTAAGAGCGGGGCCGCCCTCACCTGCCTCTTTAAGGCATCGATGAACTCGTCCCGGTCCTCAAGCCCTGAGAGCCGCTGCAGTTCTTCCACCGAGAACGAGCCGCCGGGGATCATCAGTTCTCTGACGTCCTCACGGACCAGCCCGGCCCGGAGGCGGAAGAGGTTCTGGATGTTCCGGGTATCGATCTCAAGTTCGATGTACTTCAGGAACATCTTCCCGCCCTTGACGCCTTCCTTGGCGTCGGCGATGAGCCGTGCGTAGTAGCCCTTGTAGAGTTCGTTCTCCAGGTGGGCAAACGACCCGGTCTCCATCGCACGGGGGAGTTCCCTCTCGAGGATCTGGTAGAACCGCTCGCCCTTGAGGGCCTCGACGACCCGTTCCGGCGACTCTTCGGTGAGAAGACGGTCGAGAGCGACCTTGTCCAGCCTGCCGGCCGGGATCAGGACCTCCTTGAGCTTGCCCGGCTGCACCCCCTGCATCTTACCGCGCAGGATGGTGACAACGTTCTGGATATCCCATCGGCGCAGGTAACTGGCGGTGAAATACTTCAGTTCCCCGGGCACAAGTTCCAGGATGTTCTGGTACTCCTTGGCGAGATTCCAGTTTAAGGCCTCCTCGACGAGGTTGATACCAGAGAAGGAGGTGCCGAGTTCATCGATCTCGGACCGGTAGTTGGTCTCGCCGATGA
Source organism: Methanobacteriota archaeon (assembly GCA_016841385.1). GTDB lineage: Archaea > Halobacteriota > Methanomicrobia > Methanomicrobiales > Methanoculleaceae > Methanoculleus. The sequence continues at coordinate 23,639 of JAENZF010000006.1, forward strand.
ACCGGGTGATCTCAGGCAGGCTCATATTCAGCATCCGGAGATAATCTTCGCGCGGTATCAGCAGCGACCGCCGTACCCGCATGCGGGTGCAGGCGTAGATATAGTTGGTTGCCAATCCGCTACTTATCCCTGCCATCTATGAACCTCCTCATGCAAACAGGATATCTGACGCATCCTTCAGGGCCGATTCCCAGATCTCGTCCAGGAACGTGCCGTAACTGTAGTCGATCTGCAGCTCGCCGTCAATGCTCTCGACGATGATGCCGCCGGGGATCTCAACCGGATCGCCCACAGTGTAGCCAGAGAGGGACTTGGTCTCGCCGAGGATCTTCTCGACAACAGGGATATCCCGCTCGTTTGCGTGCACGACACCCTCCTTGATCTCCTTTGCCGCTCTCTTCAACAGGTCTGTGAGCGCCTTCTCGTGGAACTCAGCAGGAAGATCACCGACAGCAGCGAGCGAGGCCGAATAGACCTGATCGAGGAGCGTCTTCTGGGCGTTCAAGACCTGCCGCTTGACGACGAGGTTCGCCGCCGAGGCTTCCTGGTTGGTGATGTGCGTGGCCGCCCGGCCCGCCTCCTCTTCGGCCGAGAGCTTGAACTCGGCGGCGCGGGCCTGTGCGTCCTTCAGGATCTCCTCGACGTCGGCCCGGGTCTCCGCCCGGACCGCCTCGACCTCTCTTCGCCCTTTCTCCCGGATCTCGTTGACGACTGCTTCGAGTCCCATGGTTCACTCCATCAGAACAGAAGCAGCAGTGCAACCACAAGACCGAAGATGACGATGGTTTCGGGAATGACCGTCAGAAGCAGCACCAGACCAAATACATCACGGTTCTCTGCCGTCGCTCCGACAGCAGCAGAGCCGATCGTCATCTCCGCAATACCGGACGCGATGCCGGTTAGACCGACTGCAAGAGCCGCGCCGAGTGCTCTCATTCCCAACTGCGATGCTTCTACCATTTCAAGAGTCATACCAACATCTACCATTTTCTTATTCCTCCGTAAACTTTGATTTCATACCGAATGGGTTGTACTTCTTGCCTCCACCTTTGTAGAACTTGGTGAAGAACTCAACATAGTGGAGACGAAGTGAGTGCAGACCGCCTCCAAGGAGGCCGAGTGCCGTGTTCAGCGCGTGCCCCATAAAGAGGACGAGAACACCAAAGATGATGAAGATCACGCCGATCGGTGTGATCGCTTCAAGCTGGGGCTGTATCATCATGCCGATCGCGATGTAGTTGACCACCATCGCGATAGCGACCGAGGATAAGCCCACCGCCACAAGACGGGCGTAGGACAATACGTGACTGATGATCGTCGGGATTTCGACGAGCTCAAGCGGGTTCTCCTGCGCGATCCCGAGGATGCCTGCTACCAGAAGGACGACACCCACCGCGATGGCGACAGGGAAACCTGTCAGGTCGGGCATCATCGGGATGGCATAGAACGCCCAGATCATGAGGAGGATCCCCCACATCGTCCCGATCCACCCGGCATTGGCGATTATCGCCTTTTTTGCGTGCCTTCCGTGGTGGAACTTCCGGGCATTGGCTATCCCGAGGATGCGCCCGAGCGTAATGTGCAGGATACCGATCCAGATCGCAAGGAGCATGAGTCCGGTGATCTCGGGGCCGTGACCGCCCGCGGACGCCCCTATGTTGAGGTGCCGCGAGAAGATCAGCGCCGGCCACGGAAGCGCGTACCCGAAGATCTCGCTGTAGAGAATCCCGAAGATGATGCTTGAGATGCTTGCGATACTGAGCACCTTGAGGAGCATCCTTCCTTCGTCGCCCTTCAGGAACTTGCGCAGCCCGAGACTCAGGGCGAGCAGGATTGCTCCGTAACCCACGTCACCAAGGATCAGCCCGAAGAAGATGGGAAACACGATGGCTACCATCAGCGTCGGGTCGAGCTCGGCATACCGGGGCCGTGCGTAGATATCCATGAGCACCTGTGTAGGTGAGGCGAACGACGGGTTCTCGTACTCCACCGGGACTCTGGCGTCGTCGTCGACCTCCAGTTCCTCGATGTAGATCCTGCCGTTGGTCGCTCTCTCCAGTGCTTCCTGGATCCTGTCCGCCCGGTCGTCAGGCACCCATCCTTCGGTGATGAAGGTCTCCTCTGTGGTAGCAAACCGTAACGGGGCTTCCGCCCGCTCTACATCAGCCGTGAGTAGTTCATCACATGCTACCAGGAAGTCGGTGTGCCTGTCGCAGACGCTCGCGATCTTTCCGTTGACCGCGGCAATCTCGCCGTTGATCCTCTGGACCTCATCGGCATGAGCTCTCATGTGGTCAGCCGGAGCCCCGGTCCCCTCCGGGACGGGGATCACCTGGAACCCGACGTCGAGAAGAGTCCGCTCGACCTGCTCGCGGTGCTCGGTCTGCACCACGACGACGATCATGTTGCCGTCCACCTTGTCGGAAAAATATTTCTCGTGGGGGACGTCGATAACGACGTCGTGCGCGATATGTCCGGTAAAGACCGTAAACCGTGTGTACCCGCGGTAGAGTTCCAGATCCAGGGGGACCGCAGCAAACGGTTCAAGTTCTTTCGCGCGCTGCTCGTGCTCCTTCTGCCGCGCCTCCAGTCTCGAGCGCGAACCGACGAGGCCTTCTACCTCCTCCAGGATGGCAGGAAGGTCCGTCCGGATCATCGCCCTGACCTTCGATGCAGGGAGTTTCTCTCTGACTTCTACGTTATCCGGGTCTATCCCGCATGCATTTTCGATTGCCCTGACTTTAATGAGCGCCGAGGCTGCATCGCTCGCCTCCGGAAGCGGGTGACCGATCGATAGTGCTTCAGGAGACTCGCTCTCCGGCACAAAGTCTTCGATGTGGTAGACGTTGTGACGGTAGAGTTCCCTGATGATGGTATCGATCTCACCCTTCGGGGCCGCGATGAGCAGCCGGCGCATCTGTTCAGGCCTTAACATGCAGCTGCTCCTTAAACCGAGTAACAATAAAGTCTACAGCTTCTGCAAGGTTCTTGTTCCCCGTTGCTTTCAGCGCCTCTGCGCGTGCTTCACCCTCCCTGACAATTTCTTTGTACCTGTTCTGCGCCTGGGCCCGTGCCTCTAGAAGGCGCTGATCCCTGTACTCCCCGGCATCCTTCTGTGCCTTAAGGACCAGGCTCTCAGCCTCCAGCTCGGCATCCAAGAGGCTCTTCTTCCTCTCGGCCTGCGCATCACGGATCATCGCCTGATACTCTTCTTCTGTTTCCCTGATGCTTTTCAGGACATCGGTCTTCATCAAACCCTCCTTCTCACGGCGTATGAATATTTGATGAAATTGAGCATATATTTATTGTTGTTTGTCCTCTGAGGAATTTTCCGTTTCCAGAAGTTCCACTACCACCCTGAGCGGCAGACTTTTTATCGTAACACCCCCGGGAACCCCGGCAAGCGAGAGCCCGGAAAACTCCGCCGATGAGCAGAGCAGGTGCTGCTCGGGATGGGTTCCCCGCCGGATATCGCAGGCGAGGAGGATCTCCGGGGCGACCGAGACGACCATCGACAACCGCTTCGACCCGGGATGGTCTTTTCCGAGGACGACAAGCGGGACGTGGTATCGCCTGACCAGCTCAAGCATCATGCGTGCCTGCTCAAGGTGGCCGCCTTCCGGCATGGAAACGGCGACCAGATCGTCAGGGTCGACTGCGAGGCAGTACTCGTCGTCCGGGGTCTCGATGCAGAGGGGGAACCGCGAACCGGCTTTTCCCACAAGCAGAAAAGAGCGTTCTCCCTTGATGAGCAGGAGCTCCCTGCCGAGGGGGACGGTCGTCACGCCCGGCCCGGCAGGGGATCCCCCGGAAGCGCCGTCTTCAGGCTTCTTCGACATCTTCCGACTGGCAGCTCGGGCACATGGGCCGCTTTCCGATGCCCTTGAATCGCTCGCCGCACTCTTTGCAGCGGTAATTCTTGCCCTTCACCCGTTCATCATCGAACTCGATATCGACAGGTCCACCGACTGTACACATATGACATCACCAGGAGAGAGGTGGGGGGTGGAGGATATAAAACCCTATCGCGGCACTCCCGGGAGAACCGGTTCTGCGGCTCAGCCCGGGATCATCTCCGTGCACAGTCGCGCTCGAAACCCTACGGGTTTCTCGAGCTCCGGTTCTGACGAACCGTCGCGCTTCGCACCTTCAGTGCTCACGCTCCGGTTCTGACGAACCGTCGCGCTTCGAAGCGTCGCTCCGGACAGATGCCCTCTTCTTCCGCGTCATCTGCCACCGCTTGAGAACGAATGCTGCGACGACGAGGGCGAAGAGAGTGTTGAAGAGCACCCATATGATCGGGTTCTGGAAATCGGTTCCGATCAGGTTCCCGTGTACGATGGCAAAGAGGAGCGCGACATACATCAGGCCATGCACCCATCGCCAGTACTTTGGGATATACCTCCGGAGCAGCACGCCGGCAAATGCGATGTAGAGGAGATAGAGTGCGGGTCGGCCTGCGAGTGCCCAGAACCTCCCCCAGGAGGAAAAAACCGGGATGAATACGGCAGGGTTCAGTGTCCCTATGGCGATGGCCACCGGGTGCATTGTCGGAAGGAGGAGGCCGACGGCGGCGAAGGTGTGGTGCACCGCAAGAAACGGTTTGCCGAAGACTTTCATGATATCCCGGAGGAACGGTGTCAGGATGGCTGCGATGGCGAGGGCAAGGAAACCCCACAGAGCGGTGAGGCGCGTTATAACGTTGAACGGATCTCCATAAGGTGCAGTCAGCACCACTGCGGCAACACCCGCATACAGGGCCAGAACGACGGCTGCAAAGAGCACACCCGCCCGGGGCAGAGTCACGGTTCCAGAACACTCACGGCAAAGGGATAAGGGTTTCGCCCGAATGCCTGGCGGGAGTGGGCCGACCGGGGCCGGGGGAGACAGTCAGCCTGTCGCGCTTCGAAGACCGAAAGCCTTCGAGTTGCGACGGGCCGAAGGGTGCGACGTTCCAACGGAACGGAGCAGGAGCACCGGAGATGCGAGGTGCGGGGCCGGAGCATGAGAAGCCGTCAGGCTTCGAGCAGGAGTGTGAGCACCGAAGGTGCGAGGCGCGGCAAACTGAGTGACCAAACTGAGGAAATATCCCGATGCAGTGGACCGTGCCAGTGTGACTGCAGAATACTGCCAGATACGAAGAGCGTGAACACAGGAGGTGCAAATTGCGACGTTCCGAAGCACGACTGGCCGGAGGGTGCGCACTCCCCACGGTCCACTGCATCGGGATTTTACCTCGCTTCGGCTTTACCTGAAAGTCGCTCGCGGAATGCCCAGATACCTTCAAGTAAAGACCATGCCGGAAGTCCAGGCTCGAAGAAGCCCCGGTCACTGAAAAGCAAAAGGTGGTCGAAAACCCTCTTCAGATCGCAATCCCGACGAGGTGGAGCAGGACCAGGACCAGGGCGCCGGGCAGCCCCCCGAGGGCACAGATGATGAACGTCACCAGGTTGATCTGGATGTCGGGTGCGTCGAACCACGCGAGAACGTTGAAATAATTCAGGAGCCAGAGCACGGCGAGCCCGGCGATACCGTTGATGATGAGCGTCAGGGACTTCTTCATGAGGTAGTAGAGTGCAACGGCTATCGCAACCGCCAAAAGGATGGCGAGGATCTCTTCCATCATCTATTTACCAATGATCTGCTGGTTATTTAATCGTATTGATGGAATCGTCAGCCGTCCGACGCGTCTTGCATCTTTTCCGAACCCTCCTATCTCCCGAAGCATCTCAAAGACGTTCCCGGCGAACATCGCCATCCGGATGGGTTCGGTCAGTTCCCCGCCCTCCATCCAGAAGGGGTTCGCGATCTCCACCGAGAAGTCGCCGGAGAACGGGTTCGCGGTATGGGCGCCCACGACGTCGTGAATCCAGACCGCCCGCTCGTCACCGGGCTCCTTCATCCGGGGCCCGTCGACGAAGAGGTTGTGGAACCCGATCCCGGGCCCTTCGCTCCCGGACCGCACAGCGCTCCCCGTGCTCCCCTCGCCGTAGCGGTAGCCGGTCTTGAGGTCGTAGGCGAACTGCCGGAGCACCCCCTGCTCCACGAAGACCAGGCGCCGGGTGGGGACGCCCTCCGCATCCCAGGTGGTGCTCCCGAGACCGGGGACAAACGGGTCGTCGTAGATGGAGAGACGTTCATCAAAGACCTGCTCGCCGAGTTTCTCAGCAAGGAACGACCGCCCGGCTCTCACGTTCCGGCCGGAGAGTGCCGGGAGGAGGACCTGCCCGAGGATGCTCGCGGCTGCAACCGGGGAGAGGACGATATCGTAGCGTCCTGTCTCGATATCACGGCCCCCGAGGGAGCGTGCGGCAAGCGAGGCCGCCTGTTCCCCGACCGACCGGGCGTCGATATCGGCAAGGAACGGAGAGGCGTCGAACTCGTAGCCCGTGGACTGCTCCCGGATCGCTTCGAGGGATACCGCCGCCACCGTCCGGTCCATGCCGTAGAGGACGCCGCTCGTATTCGCGACCATGAGGTACGACCGGGCGAGGTTCGCGCCGCCGCCGACGACCTCCACCGGGTGCTGTGCCGCACCTGAAAGGAGGTCGCCGACCATCCTCGCCGCATCCTCCACCGCGACGATCAGGTCGCCGTCCGATGAAGACGCGGTGCTCGTCATACCGGCCGGTTTCGGGAATCCTCCCCACTGCTGCGGGGTGGCGATCCGCCCGCTTGCAAGCGCCGCATCCAGACACTCCTTCCACCGGTCGGGGTCGCCGGTGCTCGAGAACCCTATCCGTTCGTCTTTGACGGTCCGGATAGCCATGCCCCAGGCCTCCGACTCCTCAGCGGTGCCAAGGATCCCCTTCTTGATCTCGGTGCTGACGCTCTCTCCCCGGGCGTAGAAGACCTCGACCTCATCGGCCCGGCGCTCGCCCTCCCGGAGGACCCTCTCGATAAGGTCTTCTCCGTTCATATCCCGCGCCCCCCGATTGTTGCACCCTCAAGCAGAAGGTGGGGCGCGCCGTCGCTGACCGGCACGCTCTGCCCGCCTTTGCCGCAGTATCCCGGGCTCATCTTCCGGTCGTTTCCTATCAAAGCGATGTTATGGAGCGTCGAGAGGATCTCGCCCGAGAGCGAGACGTCCCTGACCATATCGGTCGTCTCGCCGCCCTCGACCAGGTAGCCGTACTCCGCGTTGAACTGGAAGACGCCCCGGCCGGGGTCGACCTGACCGCCGCGCGACCCGATCAGGAGGATGCCATCCTTGCACTCGCTGAGGATCTCGTCGTAGGTCGCATCCGCATTCTCGATGAAGGTGTTGCTCATCCGGACGATTGGGGGCGCCCCGTGCTCTGCCCGGGCGTGTCCGGGGATGCCGTTCCCGACCGCCGCGAGGGTCTCCCGGTTGTGGAGGTAGGACGAGAGGATGCCGTCACGAATGATCTCGGTCCGCTGCACCGCCACCCCCTCGGCGTCCACGGGGATGAACCCGAACTCGTGAAGCGTCGGGTCGTCCACGATGACCAGTCCCTCGCACCCGATCCGCTCGCCGATCCTCCCCGCAAGAACCGATGCGCCTTCACGGACGAGGTCGCCCTCGCTCGCGTGGCCGACGGCCTCGTGGGTGAAGACGCCCGCCAGTTCCGGGTCGAGCACGGCTCGTTTCGCCCCGCCTTTCGCGAGTTTCGCATCGAGCAGGGAGACCGCGACCTCGCCCGCCTTCCGCCCGAGGTCCTGCTTATCCCGGAGGTTGAACCCGGTGATGATGTGATCGCGTTCGCTTCCCATCTGCATCACCCCGTTTCGGGACGCAATCGCGAGGACCGAGAACCCGGACCTGACCGCCTCGTACGAGAACTCGTTCCCGCTTGAGTCCAAAAATCGGACCGCGTCGATCCCCTCGGTGTAGCGGGCGCGGGTGTTCGCCACTCCTGGAACCCGTGCCGCCGCCTCGATGCCGGCAAGCAGCCGGGTCTTCTCCTCAAGGTCGATATCCCGCGGGTCCTCCCCGAGGGGCGGGACAGGGAGCACGCCGCGCGGCGCATCGGCGAGATCAAGGCGGTCCTCCGTGACCGCAGCGAGGCGCGCCGCCGCCTCGACGAGGGCGTCGAGCTCGCGCTTCGAATCGATATCGACATGGTCCCGGGTGAGGATACCCCAGCCTTTCAGCCCCAGCACCCGGATCACGGCTTTGTCAAAAAATGAGGTGCCTGCGGACTCGATCACGCCGTTGTCGATATCGACCAGGGTGATCTCGCCCCGTACGCACCTGATATCATAGTACCTCACGTCAGCCATAGGGCATCAGACCAGAGAGCGCCCGACGTTCGGGTCGAAGATGCCGGTCGGATTGACTGCCATCTTCCGGAGCTTCGAGAGGAACCCTTCGCGGTTCTCGGGCACGAGCGCGTTCTGGAGAACCTCCTCGATGTGGTCGACCGGCACTACCTCGACCATCGTGCGGTAACGCTCCTCGATGAGGACGTCGTCCAGGTTCGACCGCGGAATGATCACCTTCTTGATCCCGGCCTTCGCGGCCGCCTCGATCTTGTAGGTGACCCCGCCGATCGGGAGGACGTCGCCCCGGACCGAGAGCGACCCGGTCATCGCGACGTCCTGGCGCACCGGGATGTTCTCGATGGCGCTGATCACCGCCGTCGCGACGGTCACGGAGGCCGAATCCCCCTCGACGCCGCCGTAGGTGCCGATGAACTGGACGTGGATGTCCATGTTCCTGACGTCCTTCCCTGTGAACTTCTTTATCAGAGCGCTGACGTTCGTGATCGACTCCTTGGCGATATCCTTGAGCATGCCGGTCGCGATGACCGTGCCGGTCGCCCCCTGGCTCGGGGTCACCTCGGCCATCACCGGGAGCACCGAGCCGGAGTCGCTCCCCATCACGGCAAGCCCGTTCACCCGTCCTACCCGGGTGCCCTCTACGACGGTGATGTCGTAGTCGCGGCTCCGCCGGATGTACTCGTCGGAGATCTGGTCCTCGATCGAACGGGAGGCCGACTTCGCGGCGAGGACATGCTTCACCGAGGTGAAGTCGGCACCCTCCTGCCGGGCGAGGTCCCCCGCCACCCGGATGAGCCCGCCCATGTCACGGAGTTTCAGGGTCAGGTGACCCTTCCGGTTCGAGCGGCGCCGGGCTTCGCGGAGCACCTCGATCATGGCGCTCTGGTCGAAGTGGGGGATCTTCCCGTCGTTCGTGACCTCCTGGGCGATGAACCGGAGGAACTTTTTCCGGTTCTCCGGGGTGTCCTCCATCGTCTCCCGCATGTAGACCTCGTAGCCGTAGCCCCGGATACGTGACCGGAGTGCCGGGTGCATTCCCTGGATGGCGTCGATGTTGCCTGCCGCGATCATCACGAATCGGCAGGGGACCGGCTCGGTCCTGACCATCGCACCGCTCGAGCGCTCGCTCTGTCCGGTGATCGGGAAGGTGCCCTCCTGGAGCGCGGTCAGCAGGTTCTGCTGGGAGTGCGGGGTGAGGGTGTTGATCTCGTCGATGA
>JAENZF010000200.1 GCA_016841385.1 Methanobacteriota archaeon
TCGTCCTGATGATCGTCCAATTCAGCGACGACTGGGCATGGGTGAACACGATCCTCGGTGTCGACCACCTCTTTACGGAAGAGCAGACGCCTTCAGCGGAGAACAGGGGGGCCGAGGCGCCGCCGGCGAGGTGAAGAGAGAAACTCAATCCCCGTCCAGCCAGGGAGGCCGGGAGCTATTCCCAATGGTCAATGCGCTACAGGTGCCCGGGTACAGGCATCTCCCGATCATTGTGACGCTCCCATGTCGGAAGGTTGATATCCCCTTTGGGCATGTTCTCTTCCAGGGACAGAGAATGATGCACACACGTGAGATCATCCAGAAAATCTGGGATGCACAGGGTTACGGGAACCTCGCCGTCTGGGATGATGGAACGACCGCCGTCATCGCCCCGGGCGAGAGCCCACAAAAAGACGGAAAAGCGCCGCTTGCGATCTTCAAGCCCATCCCCCTCGTGGCGGGTTTCTCGATGCTGGACTTTGCCACTCACGACACCGCTCTGCTGGAGCAGATCGAGACGACGATCCGGGAGGCCGGCGGCGAGATTGAACGGGGGTGAGGGGCCTCTCAGTTAAAACGCCTTCGACAACAATCGCCGAAAAAGGGAAATTGAATGTTGAATTGCTCCGAAGAAAGAGTTACTCCGTCGGCTTTCCGTCGTAGTGCTCTTCCTGAGCCATGGCCTCCTCGCGGGTCTTCCGGACGACTCCGTCCTGGTGCTCGGGCGGGGAGTAGATCGTGTAGAGTTTGAGGTCGGCGGTCTTTGACGTGTTCAGGACGTTGTGCTTTGCGCTGCTCGGCACGACCACAGCGCTGCCGTCCTTGACGGCGTGCTTTACATCGTCGATCACGACAGCACCTTCCCCTTCTTCGAACCGGAAGAACTGGTCGACGTCGTCATGCACTTCCTCGCCGATCTCCTCGCCGGGCTTCAGGCACATCAGCACGAGCTGGCTGAACTTCCCCGTATAGAGGACTCTGCGGAAATCGGTATTCTTTACGGTTTCGGTCTCGATATCTGCGACAAATCCTTTCTTCATATCCACAACCTCCCTGTGATAGGGGTTAATTATCGGGTGGCGTTAACGTTTCAATGTGGGGTACTGCAAGTATTTGACTTTTTAGGTGGCTGCAAGGGAGCCGGGTATAGAATAATGCCCAAAGAGCGGTTAGGGGCGAACAACCCGGGCTCCTCCCATGCGGCGAAGGAACCGTCCCCGGCCAGGCCGACCGGGGGGCCACCCGGAACCTTGATGGGCCGGCGAGAGAGACCTTGCAGGGGAGGGAAGACCGGAGATCGCCATGATCCTGCCACCTGCATTCTACGAACGGGATACCGTGACGGTCGCAAAGGACCTGCTGGGATGCCTGCTCGTGCACCGTGAGGAGACGGGAACGACGATGGGGTGGATCGTCGAGGACGAGGCCTACCTCCGGGGGGACCCGGCGGCCCACTCGTTTCGGGGAGAGACTAAGAGGAACAGCGTTATGTTCGGCCCGGCAGGCCACGCTTACATCTACAGGATCTACGGCCTGCACACCTGTGTCAACGTCGTGACCGGCCCGGAAGGTGCGGGGGAGGCGGTCCTGATCCGGGCTCTCGAGCCGGCTATCGGGATCGATCTGATGCAGGAGAGGCGGGTGATGAACGACCCGGTCTCGCTCGCGAGCGGCCCGGGCAAGCTGACGCAGTCGCTCGGCATCACCATGGACCTGAACGGGACCTCCCTCTACGACGGCCCCCTGCAGGTCTGGTCGCCCGACAGCCTGCCCGGCCGCCGGCCGGAAGGTCTGGATGGGGAGATCGTGCGGACGACCCGGATCGGGATCACGAAGGCGGCGGACCTTCCCCTCCGGTTTTACCTGAAGGCCAATCGATACGTCTCGCGGCGGTGAGTCACGGGGAGGTCACCCCTGACGGCCCGGATGGGTTCGGCGTCGGCTCGTCCCCTCGCCCTCCTCCGCAACCCGCCCGCTTATCAGCATGGTGTGCTCTTTTACCGCAATCTCCTTCTCCGAGCGTTTCAGGGCCTGATCCACGACATACCGCACCCCGCTGCAGCAGGGCACTTCCATGTGAAGGACCGTGATCGAGCGGATCGTGTGCTGCGAGAAGATCTCCGCCAGTTTCGTAATATACCCGTCAACGTCCGTATCCAGTTTCGGGCAGAACATGATCACGATCTTGTCCCGCAGAAAATCTCGGTGAAAGTCCGCGTATGCAAAGGGAACACAGTCTCCGGAGACGAGGAGATCCGCGTCGTCGAAGTACGAGGCTGCGGCATTCAGGAGCTTCAACTGGACCGGCCACTGCCTCAGTTCCGACTCCGTCCGTTCGGCAAGCCCCCTCTCCCCGGCCTCACCTCTCGGAAGGCTCCTCGCGGCGGAACCCGGGCACTCCGGCGGGGCACTCCGTGCAACAACAACCGCACGGCCGCCCCCGGTCTCGTGCCGGGGAACCGGAATACCGCTCCCGGTCAGGTACTCGACCGCCTGGCGGTACAGGTCAGTCTCCCCGTGGCCGAGAAGGTGCTCAAGGTGCGCCCTGATGACCGCTTCTCCCTGGGGGACGATCTTTGCCATCACGGTCTTCTCGTCGTACGGCCCGGCCTCCCGGAGAACGACGCAGATCGCCCCCTCCGGACACGTCCCGATGCAGGCGCCGAGTCCGTCGCAGAAGAGGTCGCTTACCAGCCGTGCCTTCCCGTCGATGATCTGGAGCGCTCCTTCCGGGCAGTCCGGTATGCAGAGCCCGCACCCGGTGCA
>JAENZF010000201.1 GCA_016841385.1 Methanobacteriota archaeon
CAGGAGAAGAAGCGCCGGTTCATCGAGGATATGGACCGCATCGAGGCAGATGGGGATTTCGTGGAGCTGGACGTTGACGTTCCGGATACTGATTGACCGCAAGGCCCTTGAGAGCATCCGGAGCCTCAGCGAAAAGAGCCGGCGGATAGTCATGGAGAACCTGAAAACCCTGCAGGAAGACCCGTATCCCGGCAGCGGAAGCGACAAGGAGCGCCTGCACGTGCACGGGCGCGAAGATACCTATAGACTTCATATCAGCCGGACATTCACGGCATTCTATCGCATCCATGAGTCGGAGAAGGAAGTCCATGTTCTTGCTGTGATGTCAATCGAGCAGGCACACAAACGGTATGGATGGTTCTGACGTATCTCCACTCTTATTACTGTCACCCAATGCTGCCCCGCTAACGCTGTGCTCCGTCCCTGTCACGATCGGCGGCAACGGGACATTATGCCGCAGGATCAACCCGGAGCTCGACCGGGAACCGAACCGTTATCTGCTCTCCGGTCTCGAAATAGCGGCGCTTTCCGTGGACGGCACCCGGATGATCATATGGCACATTGTGGCAAATGTGCACAATTATAAATATCACGCGGACCCAAACTCAGATACATGTCTTCCAGCACGAGTGAAGCCGGCAATCAGATCAAGCGTATTCCCGTGAAAGAGCCCACCTGGAGGGACCTGCACAACCTCAAGGAAGCCGGGCAGAGTTACGATGAACTGCTTGCCGGGATGATCCGGCGCGAGCAGGATTACCGGGACTGGCAGATGATCGCCGAGATTGATGAGACCGGCGAGTTCGTAGCCTTTGACCCGGACGATATCCTGCAGGACGACTGACGCGCCGGGGAGCAGGAGAGCGTGTTTGCTATTGTCATCGAGCGAAGGGCACGAGAGTTCGTAAAAAGGCTCCCCCAAAAAACCCGGCGCATAATCGTCGAAAAGATCCTGGAACTCAAGGAAGACCCGTTTCCGGGAGGAAACAAGGAAAAACTCGAGTACCCCCGCCCTCCTGCAGTCTATCGCCTGCATATCGGCAGGTCTTTCACGGTATTTTATATCATCGAGCATGAGGAGAGCATCGTCAAGATCGAGAAGATCATGACGATCGAGAAGGCCCATAAAGAGTACTCCCGCAAGTGAGGAGGGCGGGTCATGGAGATTCATAAGGAGATTCTTGCCACCTTCCCCGGTCTGTCAGTTGCAGAAGGTGATGTCGAACCGCTGTCAATTCAAGAGAAGAGCCCGCCCCTAAAAGCCCTGAAAGACGAGATCGTCCGCTCGGTAAGAGAACAGTATACGCTTGAGCAGGTCAAAGATGAACCTATTTTCAGGGCGTACAGGGACTTCTTCTGGAGGGTGGGCGTCGATCCAACCAAAACATGGCCCGCCTCGGAAGCGCTGGTGAGAAGGATCCTGGCCGGGAAGATGCTCCCGACGATCAACACCGCGGTAGATGCCTATAATCTGGCCTCAATTCGCACAGGCATACCCATTGCCGCTTTCGATGCCGATACTCTGGGCGGGGTTCTCTCTATGAGGTTTGCAGAAGAGGGTGAAGAGTTCCTCGGCATCGGGATGGCAACACCCGTCATTCTCCATAAGAACCAGGTTATCCTGACAGATGAAGACGCGATCGTCGCCATCTATCCGTACCGTGACTCGGATGCAACAAAGATTACCCTCGCTACAAAGATGGTACACATTGTGGCATGCGGCGTGCCGAAGGTTGAAAGAGAGAAGGTGTGTTCGGCATACGAACTGGCTGTCGCATACCTGCGGGAATACGCTTCAGGCATCCGGTGATTGATTGCCGCGATGCCGACAGAGCAGGCGATACACTTTCCGTAAGATCCCGCCTTCTCTGATGTTGCAATTAACCCCGGAGGCAAGAGAGACAACCGCTACCATTATCGGAACAACCACTCCACCGGATCATGATTGCCATGCGACGACGGGAAGTAAGCATCCTCCAGCATGCAAAGAACGAACACGGCGGCCTTTTCGAGGAATATATCCGGGAGCGGGGGGTGGAGCTCCGGTACGTACCGATCTATGAAACGAACGAAATCCCACCCGTAACTACGACCCATCTTCTCCTCATGGGCGGTCCGATGAGTGTCAACGACGAGGAAGAGCTTCCCTGGCTGATCACAGAGAAGCAGATTATCCGGGAGTGGGTGGCGAAGGGGCGGCCTGTTCTCGGGATCTGTCTCGGTGCACAACTGATCGCCTCTTCATTCGAAGCTTCGGTCTATCCCTGTGAGGCAGAACTGGGATGGTCGCCTGTGACTGCAGCGGGAAGTGAGATTTTTCCCGGGTTGCCCGAACAGTTCAAGGTGTTTCAAATGCACGGGGAAACTTTCGACGTTCCACACGGTGCAACCCGGGTGTGTCGTGGAAAGAGAGTGGCCAACCAGGCATTGTGTATGGGGAGTGCACTCGGTCTGCAATTCCATATCGAGCTGAGCATCGAGATGATCCGGGACTGGATCTCTGACCGCCCCTTTGAGGAACAGTCATACATCCTCACGCAAAGCAGACAATACCTTCCGGAAAGCCGGAAGATCTGCAGGATTATTGCGGATCGTTTCCTGTCCGCTCCCTGTGGTAATTTTACCTGGATGCACCCGCCAGGGCATGGCAGCGGGTAAAAGAAGAGAGTCTCACCCCGTTCGCCGTGCGCCGGATCAATCCCCACCCGCCTGTCCGGCATCCGCCTGTTCAGTCTGCGGTACGCCGTCCGTACCGGGTCCGCC
>JAENZF010000202.1 GCA_016841385.1 Methanobacteriota archaeon
GCCCCGGCCTTCACGGCCGCATCAAGGAGGTTTGCGCCCTTCTCAGAGCCGATCTCCACGAACGTGGCGTTGCCGGCCCGCTCACCGATGACGCCCCAGTTGCCGCAGGCGAGGTCCGCCTGGCGCGGGATCTTGATCTTGCACCGGCGGCAGTTGGACCGGCGGCCGAGGCCTTCGTTCCCGAGGAGATCCTCCGCGCCCTCTTCGAGTTCGTCGATGGAGACCGAGGCATGCTCGCCGTCCTTGGTGACGACGATGAACTTTCCTTTGTCAATCTCCTCCTTGACGACATCGTCGGGATCGAGGCCGAGCTTCTCCCGGACGATGATCCGTGCTACCTCCGGCCGGATGGTGCCGCCGCAGTTCAAGCCGATGATGATGATGTTGTCCAGGTTGACCTGGTTGCGCTTGGCCATCTCGTACATCGCCTTGACGTCGCAGCCTTTCAGGACGGTGGCGATCTTCATATCAGGTTCAGTGGCGAGGAGGCACCGCCGCATCTGTTTGGGGAGGAGCAGGGTGCCGCAGTGGAGCGACCCCGCGATGCCCCCGATCTCGGCAGGGTCGGTGATCAGGGCCGGCATCGCGTCATAGACGTCCGCACCCTTCCTGACTGCAAAGACCCCGTCGACCATACCACTCTCAAGAGCGTGGCGCAGCAGCGCGGTGACCGCACCGCCGGTCTCCGCCTTCTCGCGGAGGTTGTCGTCCGTCGTCCACGCATAGAGTAAATCGCCTTTCGCTGACATATCTCACACCTCCGCAATCTTCTCGACCTTCACGGCACACGCCTTGTACTCGGGGATCTTCGCTATCGGGTCGAGTGCGTTGTTGGTCAGGAGGTTCGCCGCGCACTCCTTGTAATGGAACGGGACGAACATGACACCCCTGATGATCTCCGGGGTGACCCGTGCGGGAATGTCGATGGACCCGCGGCGGGTGCTCGCCCGGACGACCTCTTTGTCTTCGATCCCGAGTTC
The DNA here is from genome assembly GCA_016841385.1 of Methanobacteriota archaeon. GTDB lineage: Archaea > Halobacteriota > Methanomicrobia > Methanomicrobiales > Methanoculleaceae > Methanoculleus. Next base: position 981 of record JAENZF010000202.1, read on the forward strand.
TTTCGCATCCTCGGTGTTGATCTCGATCCAGCCCGTGGGCGCCTCTTTCTCAAGACTCCACGACCGGCGGGTCATGGTGCCGGTGTGCCACTGCCAGATTACCCGCCCGGTGGTGAGGACGTAGGGGTATTCGGCGTCCGGCACTTCGGCCGGGGGTTTCCACTCGATCGGGGAGAAGACGCCGAGCCCGTCGGGCATGGCGAACTTCTCCTTGTGGAGAATCGGTGTTCCCGGGTGATCCTCAGTCGGGCAGGGCCAGTGCAGGCCGTCCGGGTCGAGGCGGGCGTAGGATATGCCGTGGTAGGACGGGGTGACGGCGGCGACTTCGTTGAAGACTTCTTCGGGGCTGTTGAATGCGAACTGCTCCGGGTAGCCCATCTTCGCTCCGAGCTCGCAGAGGATCTGCCAGTCGGGCTTCGCCTCGCCCGGTGGGTCCTGGGCCTTCTTCCAGCGCTGGACACGCCGCTCGGTGTTCGTCTGGGTGCCGTCCTTCTCCGCATAGCAGGCGGCGGGGAGGACAACGTCGGCAAGTTCGGAGGTCTCGGTCATGAAGATGTCCTGCACGACCAGGAACTCCAGGTTCCTGAGCCCTTCCTCGACGTGGTGGAGATCCGGGTCGGAGAGCATCGGGTTCTCACCCATGATGAACATGCACTTGAGCTCGCCGGGCCTGTCGGCGAGGAGGTTGACCATCTCGGTGACGGTGTAACCGACCTTGCCCTCAGCGATCTCGTCGACGCCCCACATCTCCTTCATCTTCTTCTGGGCCGCCTCGTCGGTGACCTTCTGGTAACCGGAGTAGACGTTCGGGAGGGCTCCCATATCGCAGGCGCCCTGCACGTTGTTCTGGCCACGGAGCGGGTTCACGCCGCTGCCGGGCTTGCCCAGGTTGCCGGTGAGCATCATCAGGTTGGCGGTCGATTTGACGTTGTCGACGCCGACGGTGTGCTGGGTGATGCCCATCGAGTAGATGAGCGCGGCAACATCGGCCTTTGCGATCCACTCGGCGGCGGTCCTGAGACTCTCGACCGGGATCCCGGAGGTCTTCGAGACGTTTTCAAGGCTGTAGGTATCCTTCATGACCACTTCCTTGAGTTTCTCGAAGTCCTTCGTCCGGCTCGCGATGAACTCCTTATCCTCCCAGCCGTTTTTGATGATCTCCTGCATCAGGCCGTTTAAGATAGCGACGTCGGTCCCGGAGACGAACGGCATGTAGAGGTCGGCCTGCTTGGCGGTCGGGGTGTTGCGCGGGTCGGCCACGACCACCTTTGCGCCGCTTTCTCTCGCACGGATGATGCTTCGCGCGATGAGCGGGTGCTGCTCGAAGGTGTTGGACCCGAGGACGAAGACGCACTTCGAGTCGGCGATGTCGAGGATGGAGTTGGTCATTGCCCCCGACCCGAAGACTGCCGCAAGGCCTGCGACGGTGGATGCGTGGCAGAGCCGGGCGCAGTGGTCGACGTGCGGGGTCTTGAGGGCCACCCGGGCGAACTTCTGCATCAGGTAGTTCTCCTCGTTTGAGGTCCGGGCGGAGGAGAGGCAGGCCATCTCGTCGGGTTTGTAGGACCCGAACTTCTCCGCGATCAGGTCGTAGGCCTCGTCCCAGGTCGCCTCGACAAAGTTGCCGTCCTTCTTGATGAGCGGCTTTGTGAGGCGATCAGGGCTGTTCACGAATTCGTGCGCGTAGCGTCCTTTAGGGCAGAGTTTGCCCCCGTTGACAGGGGCGCGCTGCCAGTGCGCCACGTCAAAGACCTTGCCGTCCCGGACAACAAGGTGGA
>JAENZF010000203.1 GCA_016841385.1 Methanobacteriota archaeon
GGTCTGCAACGTTCATAACAAAGGAGCACAGATGTACCAGCAGGATGTCGCATCTCACCGTCGATCTCGGAGGCCGGCCCGGCCTCGACTGCCGGGGATTCTGTTCGTACTGCTACTTCAAACACGTCCAGGGGACGACGTCGTTTGGCTGCAAATACTGCCTCCCCTTCCAGAAAGGCTGCGACTACTGCACCCGGGGCGTGCGTGAGGGGTATACGGGGTTCAAGGACCTCCGGACCGTCGCCGACGAGACGCTTGCAAACCTCCAGGGGATTGGCGACGATATCGACCGGATCACCATCAGCGGCGGCGGGGACCCGAGCTGCTACCCGGAGTTCCGCGACCTCGTCGAACTGCTCGGCAGCATGGAGGCGCCGCTCCACATCGGCTACACCAGCGGCAAGGGATTCGACGACCCGGCCATCGCCGATTTCCTCATCGAGAACGGCCTCTCGGAGGTCTCCTACACCGTCTTCGCCGCCGATCCCGACCTCCGGCGGCAGTGGATGCACGACCCGACGCCGGAGGCCTCGCTCGCGGTCCTCGACCGGCTCTGCGGCGCAATCGACGTCTACGCTGCCGCAGTCGTCATCCCGGGCGTCAACGACGGCGAAACCCTGGAGCAGACCTGCGCGTGGCTGGAGGAGCGGGGTGCAAAAGGGCTTATCCTGATGCGGTTTGCGAACCGGACGGACCAGGGTCTCATTCTCGGCAACGCGCCGCTTCTTGAAGGGCAGCAGGTCCATACCGTCGACGAGTTCCACGATATCGTCACCAGCCTCAACGAAAAGTTCTCGATGAAGATCAGTGGGACCCCGCTCGGCGACCCCTCGATCGGGTCGCCGTTCGCGATCCTCCACGAGCCCGACCTGCTCAAGAAACTTCCCCGGGTTCAGAAGCGCGCAACGGTGATCACCGGGAGCATCGCCGCCCCCTTCATCCAGCGGATCCTCTCGATCCGCGGCTCCACCTCAAGGGTCGTCAGGGTCAGAAAAGAGATCGCCTGCCTCATCACCGCCGAGGATCTCGCCGGGGTGGACTTAAAGAGGCTCGAGGATGTCGTGATCCTCCCCGGCCGGGCGTTCGTCCATGACGCCGAGGCCCGAGCGATCCTCTCCGCCGACGGCATCGACCGCGAAGTGGTGCGCGGCCCCGAGATGCTGACGGCCGATGCGGAGATGAGCATGGGCATGACCAGAACGGAAGTTCTCCAGAAGGAGATGGAAGGGTTCTCGGCCCTGATCAACACCATCAACCAGTACGGCCGGTGACGGGCGGGCACGCCCTGAGCGTGAGCCGGAAGGCGGCGCCGCGTTCGGGATGCCCCGGCACCCCCGTAACGCTCGATCGGGGGCGCGGATGATGCAGAGGCCAGGTCCTCTGTCCCGCTTTTCCTGAACTTCTCAAAAAATGACCCCGGGTGCCTCAGCGCACCTTCTTCTTGCCCGGGGCCCCCGCGATAAGTGTTACTGAGCGGTCTTTACCCGCTCGAGGAACCGTTCGATGACCCACTCGTTCCTGACCTCCGGGTGGAAGAGGAGGCCGTAGAGGGGGAGCGAGCGGTGCCGGAACGCCTGGACGCACCGGTCCGAGGCGGCGAGGGGTAGGAACTCGTCAGGCACCTGCACGGCGTATTCGTGCACCCCGTATGCGGGAAAGCCCTCCCTCCCGGCAAAGAGGGGGTCGGGCACGAGAACCCGGACATCCGTCATGCCGATCTCGCAGCACGGTTCGATGTCGCCGCCGAAGGCCGCCGCGAGGGCCCGCATGCCGGAGGATATGCCGAGCACCGGGCGCTCGAACGCAAGAAGCCACCGGAACCGCTCAGGATGCTCCGCAAACCCGGTGTCTTTCAGTGCTGTCCCGCAGAGGAGCACCCCATCCGCGGCCTCGACCTCCGGTGCGCCGACGGCGGTGTAGTGGCGGGTGGTGAACGGCGCTCCGGCCTCCCGGAGAAGCCGTTCGACCGGCCCGACGAACTCGTCCCGGGAGAGCGAACCGTCCCGGTAGCAGAGGTCGACGACCAGGATCATTTTGCCACCAGCCCCGCCCGCTCGATCCGGAGGACGCCGTTGTAGTTCCGGTAGACGCTTGAAGCCTCCTCGATCGCGATCCGCCGGGAGAAGAAAGGAGCGTCGACGACGAACGTCTCGAACTCCCCCCCTTCGCCGATGAGGGTGATCCGGTACTTCCGGACGATCTCCCGGAGTTCGTCGAGGGTGCGTCGGTCGATCTCCCTCCCGAGCCAGGATTCGTCGAAGGGGGAGGAGAAGACACCTGCGATGATGACCCGGAACCCCGCGTCGATCAGTTCCTCCATGTAGGCCTCCTGGTCCACGTTCCAGAGCGGGTTGAAGCACCAGAGGTCCAGTTCACGGCAGACCCGCTGGACCCGTGCCGCCTGGTAAACCGAGAGGATCGCCCCGGTGACGACTCCTTCGATCCCGAACTGCTCCCTGGCGGCGAGGAGAGCCCGCTTCAGGTCCAGGAGTTCTTCCTCCTTCTCTCCCGCCGTCTCCACCTCCACGAGGGGGAGCCCCGCCGCCTCGGCCTGCAATGCGGCGAGGCGGATGTTCGGGGTGTGGAACATGTAACTTTCCGGGTTCCTGGAGATGACCGTGATCAGGCAGACCACTTCTTCCTGCTGCATTGCCTTCCAGCAGGCGAACATGGAGTCTTTCCCGCCGGAGAAGAGCACACCGAGTTTCATGATCGTTCCCGTATCTGTTCTCTCCAGGGCACGATAACCCCTGCGG
>JAENZF010000204.1 GCA_016841385.1 Methanobacteriota archaeon
AGGAAGGGGCGCTCGCCGGATCGGTCTCCCATGACTCCCACAACATCGTCGCCGTCGGGGTCGACGACGCCGATATCGTCCGTGCCGTCGTCGAGGTGGTCCGGCTCGGAGGAGGGCTCGCGGTTGTCGCTAACAACGACGTGACCGCGCTCCCCCTCGAGTGCGCCGGGCTGATGTCGGCGCTCCCCCACGACGAGGTCGTGCGGCGCCTGGGGGCTCTTGAGGAGCATGCCCGGCGGCTCGGTGCAATCGCGAACCCCTTCATGTACCTCTCGTTCCTCGCCCTGACCGTCATCCCCGAGATCCGTGTCACGGAGCGGGGGGTCTTCGACGTCGGGGCGTTTGCGGACGTTTCGTTGTTTGGGGAGTGAGAGGTGCTTCCCCCGTTTTTTAGGTCGTTATCTGGGGTTTAATTGGTTCTCATGGTGGGCTCTCGCACCGGGGCTCGAATCTCGCTCCAACAAAATACCATCCTTTAGTGCAGCATCCTATCCCAATGCACGGATTTTGAGGTGATATCGCCCCGCACTGCCCCCGCCCCCAGGGGGGGCGGGGGAGGAGGCCAGAGGCCGGGTGGGGTGGGGGTTGTAGGCATCAACTTACAAGGTGGAGACAGGGGAGGGGGGCACGCCCCCTCCCCGTCAGCCCCTCCCCGCGTGGCGATAAGCGACGTTCCAGCAGGAACGGAGCTGGAGCACCGAAGGTGCGATATCCACTGGAAAGCCGTGCATGGGAGTGAGCAATGTTCCGAAGGAACGACTGTCCGCAGGATGCGACGGTTCGGAGCGCGACTGGTCGGAGGCAGGAGCGTGAGCATCGTTAGGTGCGAGGTGCACTGCCTACTAGAAAGCCTTGTCTCACAAGAACCCAACCCCCTCACCACAACCCCGTCACTGCCCCCGGCGCGAGGACCGCGATCAGGAGGAGGATGAGCGGCTGGTGCAGGAAGTAGATGAAGAGCGAGTGCCGGCCCAGGAACTCGAGCGGCCGGGCGAACGCCGGCTCCGCTACCGGGAGCGCAAAGCCCCGCTTGCCGTCCGGGTAGAAGAGATACCCGCAGGCCATGCCAGCGAGGACGAGGCCGAACCAGGGGAGGAGCGGCACGTAATCGAGGCTCGCGAAGGATTCGGGATGAATGCCGAGCCAGAGGAGGGGCCACGGCCCTGAAACGGCGTTGGTGACGTAGCCGGCGATGATGCAGGCGATGCTTGCGACGATGAGTTTTTCTGTATCAAACCGAACGAAGAGCGGCGCGAGTACGATTGCAACGCCGATGAAATGCAGGATACCGAAGACGACGTAGACGGACGGCAGGAAGAGCCAGGTGACGGCGGTGATGACGAGGCCGTAGCCGAATATAGAGAGGCCGCGCCGGACGTACTTGAGCGTGAGGTCACGCCCGGCAAGAAGCCGCGCGGTTCGGGTGTAACTGATGGTGAAGGAGACCCCGACGAGGAAGATGAACGTCGATGCGGTCAGGTAGGCGAGCATCCGGAGGAACCCGCTGGAGACGTCCAGCGGCAGGACTCCGAAGAAGTTGAGGTCGAAGGCGGAGTGGAAGAGTATCATCGTCACGACGGCGATGCCCCGGGCGAGATCGATCTCCCAGTAACGCTCCGCCGGCATGGTTCCCGCCGTCAGAAGAACCTTCGCCGGACCGGAGCGCCACAGGCAGGGCAGACCGAGAGGTCGGCGATCTCCCTGCTCTGCTCCTCGGTGGGCTCGTTATACATCCGGGAGAAGCCGCACTGCCGGCTGCACTCGAGCACGACGAACGGGCTACAGATCCGGCCCGTGTCTCCTCACCCCGTCTTCCTGCTGCAAGCGTATCATCAACTCTCTACACTCACAAGGAAGGGCTATCTGATAAGCGTTTACCCGGGACCGGGAGGGTCACCATTATTCCCGTGCCCGCTCAACTCTCTCCATGAGTGACCGTGACGAACACATCATAGAAGCCGCCGGCAAGTGCCGGGTCGTGATCCGGAACGGCCGGGTGGTCGAGGTAGGGATGCCGCAGATACAGGACTGCCCGCTGGCACGGCGGTTCGCCTGCCCGGTCAAGGAAATGACGCCTGAGGCGATACGCAAGAACATCGAAGGAAGGATCCGGTCCTTCGGGATGTGCACGTCGGGGCGGGAGGTCCTTGCCGGGCCCGACTTCGTCCTCTTCGGGGCGTCGGAACTCCTGAGCAGCGCCGTCCGCCGGGGAGACCTCGACGCCGCGGTGATCGCTTCCGACGGGGCCGGGACGCTGGTTGCAGAGAACCCCGCCCTCATCCAGGGGATCGGCGGCCGGATGTCCGGGCTCGTGAAGACGAGCCCGATCCCCGAGGTGATCGCGCGGATCGAGGAGAACGGGGGCGTGGTCCTCGACCCGGAGACAGCCGTCATCGACCAGGCCGCCGGCGTCGCCCTGGCCGCAAAACTCGGCCACCGCCGGGTCGCCGTGACCACCGCCGTTGCCGCCGAGGCAGCGGCTATCCGGGAACGGTTCCCGGACGCCGTAATCGTCGGTGTCCACACGACCGGGATCTCGCGGGAGAAAGCGGCCCTGATGGCCGGTGCGGCCGACCTGCTCACTGCCTGCGCTTCAAAGCACATCCGGGAGGAGGCGGCGAAGACCGCGCTCCTGCAGGCGGGGACGTCGATCCCGGTCTTCGCCATGACCCCGGCGGGAAAAGCGATCATTCTTGGAAAAGCCGGAGAGACCGACCAGCCACTCATCAGCCACGGCGCGCGCCTCCCGGTGCC
>JAENZF010000205.1 GCA_016841385.1 Methanobacteriota archaeon
ACCCGGCGCAAGTTCCTCGCCAGGCTCCAGGGCGAGATCGCCAGGCGCGGCACCATCGACGTGCTGCGCAACGGGCTCAAGCACGGCCCGCACCACATCGACCTATGCTACGGTACTCCCTCGCTGGGCAATGCCAAGGCTGCCGAACGCTATGCCCTCAACCGGTTCAGCGTCACACGCCAGCTCCGCTACAGCCGTGATGAAACACGGTATGCCCTCGACCTCTGCCTCTTCATCAACGGCCTGCCGGTCGCCACATTCGAGTTGAAGAACAACCTGACCAAACAGACCGTCGAGGACGCAGTCCAGCAGTACAAGCGCGACCGCGACCCGCGGGAGAAGCTCTTCGAGTTCGGTCGCTGCGTCGCGCACTTCGCCGTGGACGAACACGGGGTGCGTTTCTGCACCCATCTTGCGGGGAAGACGTCGTGGTTCCTCCCCTTCAACCTGGGCTACAACGACGGTGCCGGCAACCCCCCGAACCCGTACGGGCTCGAAACGAACTTCCTCTGGAAACACGTCCTCACCCGTGAGAGCCTGACTGATATCCTGGAGAACTACGCACAGATCGTCGAGAAAAAAGACGAAAAGACCGGCAGAAAGAGACGTGAACAGATCTTTCCGCGCTACCACCAGCTCGACGTAGTTCGTAAACTCCTCGCCCACGCCGGGCAGGTTGGTGCCGGCCGACGCTACCTGATCCAGCATTCGGCAGGCAGCGGCAAGTCGAACTCTATCGCCTGGCTCGCCCACCAGCTCATTGGTCTCAAAAGGAATGAGAAGGAGGTCTTCGATTCCATCATCGTCGTCACCGACCGGCGCATCCTTGACCAGCAGATACGGGACACCATCAAGCAGTTCGCCCAGGTCTCCTCGACGGTGGGTCATGCCGAGCGCTCCGGCGATCTCCGCCAGTTCATCGAGGCCAATAAGAAGATCATCATCACCACCGTCCAGAAGTTCCCCTTTATCCTCGATGAGATCGGAGGCGAGCACCGGGGCCGCCGCTTCGCCATCATCATCGACGAGGCGCACTCAAGCCAGGGTGGAAAGACATCGACAGCCGTCAGCATGGCGCTCTCCAGGGCCGGGGCTGCGGAAGAGGATGAAACTCCCGAGGATGCCATCAACCGCATCATGGAGTCGCGCAAGCTCCTGCCCAACGCGAGCTACTTCGCCTTCACCGCCACGCCCAAGAACAAGACCCTGGAACTCTTCGGCGAGCCGTTTGAGGAAGGCGGGCAGATCATGCACCGGCCTTTCCACAGTTACACTATGAAGCAGGCAATACAGGAGGGCTTCATCCTCGATGTTCTGAAGAGTTACACGCCGGTGAACAGTTACTACCGGCTGGTCAAGACGGTCGAAGGAGACCCGGAGTTCGACACCAAGCGGGCGAAGAAGAAACTCCGCCGCTACGTCGAGAGCCACGACCATGCTATCCGGCTCAAGGCCGAGATCGTGGTGGACCACTTCCAAGAGCAGGTGATCGGACTCGGGAGGATCGGCGGAGAGGCACGGGCGATGGTGGTGACGAGCGGCATCGAACGCGCCATCCAGTATTACCATGCTATCCAGGAGTACCTGATCGAGCGCAGGAGTCCATACCGGGCTATCGTCGCCTTCTCAGGCGAGCATGAGTATGGCGGCACAAAAGTGACCGAAGCCTCGCTCAACGGGTTCCCCTCGAACAAGATCGCCGATAAGATACAGGAACATCCGTACCGGTTCCTGATATGTGCCGATAAGTTCCAGACCGGCTATGACGAGCCGCTGCTCCACACCATGTACGTGGACAAGATGCTCTCGGGCATCAAGGCCGTGCAGACACTCTCCCGCCTGAACCGGGCGAACCCGCTGAAGCATGACACCTTCGTGCTCGACTTCATGAACGACTCCGACACCATTCACGAGGCGTTCTCCGACTACTATCGCACAACGATCCTCTCTGAGGAGACCGATCCGAATAAACTGCACGATTTGAAAGGGGAACTCGACAACTATCAGGTATACACGCCGGACCAGGTAGAGACACTGGTTGAGTTATACCTGGGCGGCGCGGATAGGGACCGGCTCGACCCGATCCTCAATACCTGCATTGACACCTATAAAGAAGCCCTCGATGAGGATAGTCAGGTGGACTTCAAAAGCAAAGCCAAGGCTTTTATCCGTACCTACGGCTTCCTCGCCTCTATCCTCCCCTATACCAACGCCGAGTGGGAGAAACTCTCGATACTTCTGAACCTTCTGGTGCCCGGGCTCCCTGCACCCCGGGAGGAAGACCTTTCGAAGGGTATCCTTGAGATGATAGATATGGACAGTTACCGGGTCGAGAAAAAGGCCGCAATAGCGATCCAGCTCCCTGATGCGGACGCCCTGATCGATCCGGTCCCTACCAGCGGTGGGGGACGCAAGCCTGAGCCGGAGCTTGACAGGCTCTCAAGCATCCTCAAGACATTCAACGACCACTTCGGCAACATCCCCTGGAGCGACGCTGACCGGGTCCATCGTCTGCTCACTGAAGAGATCCCGGCCAGGGTTGCTGCCGACAGGGCATACCAGAACGCCCGCAAGAACTCCGATAAGCAGAACGCCCGCATCGAGCACGACAAGGCGCTGCTTCGTGTGATGACCGCTCTGCTCAAGGACGACACGGAACTCTTCAAACAGTTCAGCGACAACGAAGGGTTCCGGCGATGGTTGTCCGACGCTATATTCGCGCTGACATACACCGAAGCGAAAGTCTAGTCTG
>JAENZF010000206.1 GCA_016841385.1 Methanobacteriota archaeon
CGGAGGAGTTCCGTGGGCTCGCGGCGGCCCGGATCGACCCGGCCCTCTGCCGCGACTGCGGGATCTGCGCCGACCACTGCCGGTTCGGGGCAATCGTGCGCCGGGATGACGCCTGGGAGGTGGACACCCTGCACTGTGAGGGCTGTGCTGTCTGCACGTACGTCTGCCCCATGGGGGCGATACAGATGGAACCCCGCGTCTGCGGCGAGATCTACACCTCGGCGACGGACCGGGGCAACCTCGCCCACGCCCGGCTCTTCCCGGGCGCCGGGAACTCGGGGCTGCTCGTCACCGAGGTGAAGAAGCGGGCCATGAACCTTGCGGGCGGTGCCGACCTGCTGCTCGCCGACGGCCCGCCGGGGATCGGGTGTCCGCTGATCGCGACGGTCAGCGGTATGGACGCGGTCCTCATCGTCACGGAGCCGGGGGTCTCCGGGCTCCACGATCTTGAGCGGCTGGTGACGGTCTGCCGGCGCTTCGGCGTCCGGATATTCGTCGCGATCAACCGGTTCGACCTCGCGGAGGATATCTGCGAACGGATCGAGGAATACTGCAGGAAGGAGGAGATCCTGGTGGCAGGAAAGATCCCGTTCGATCCGATGGTGATCGAAGCGGTCCGGAACGGCCGGCCCGTGACCCGGAGCGAGTCCCCGGCGACGGATGCTCTCCGGATGCTCCGGAACACCCTCTTCTCTGAACTCGGGCTCCGGTGAGCCCATTGCCCGGGGTTGTTGCGGTGCCCCGGGCCGCTGTGCTCCGGAGGAGTTGAGTGTTGCCGGATCTCCGGCAAGGGTGTCTCGTGACTCTCCGGTCTCAACCGAAGATCCACTCTAACGATTCTCGGAAAAAGAAGAATGTATTGGTTTAGAACCGGGGTTTTCTGTGCTTCGGGAGGCAGTCCTGGCAATACACGGGTCTGCCCTCAGTCGGCTTGAAGGGGACTTCGCACTCTTTCCCACAGTCTGAACAAACGGTCTTCGTCATTTCACGGGGGCCGCCGAAGTTCCTCGGTCCACCGAAATTTCTGTTTCCTCTGTTATAATCCATTGGATTGCTCATGCAGATAGAACACTGCCTGTAGAGTTATGATTGGAAAGTATATAATGGTACTTCACCGGCCCGTGGGGATGTGTGCGGGGAGGGTGGCCGAGGGCCCCCCGGTTTTCTTCCCCGTGCGGGTTGGGGGCTCTGAGGGTTATCGGGCACGGGATGGTGGTCGAACGGCAACACCTCCATCGCGGGCTTTTTCGGGCCTGAAGTCCAATACATGAGAGATGAAGACCCAGATCGAAGAGGCCCGGGAAGGGACCATCACCCCACGGATGGCAGCGGTCGCAGCGGCCGAAGGGATCGATGCCGAAGACCTCCGCTACTCCGTCGCCGCCGGGGAAGCCGTCATCATGACACGAGGATCATGCTCGGTCGGCATCGGCCGCGGGCTGCGGACAAAGGTCAACGTCAACCTCGGGACCTCGACCGCCCGGATCCACCCCGCGGAGGAGGTCGAGAAGGCCAGGATCGCCGAGCGGCACGGCGCGGATACCATAACCGACCTCTCCACCGGGGGCGGGATAACGGCGATCCGGCGGACGATCTTTGCCGCCACCACCCTCCCGATCACCACGGTGCCGATCTATCAGGCCGCTGCCGAGATTGGCGTCGGCAATATGACCGCAGAGGATATCCTTGCCACCCTCAGGCATCAGGCAGAGGAGGGAGTCTCCTCGTTTGTCCTCCACGCCGTCAGCAGAGAGATGATCGACGCCGCCTGGGACGGGGAGCGGATCATGGGGGTCGTCTCGAAGGGAGGGTCGATGACCGCCGCCTACATGCTCACCCACGACGCCGAGAACCCCTTCGTCGAACATTTCGATGAGATCCTCGCCATCCTCGGCGAGCGTGACATTGTCCTCTCCCTCGGCAACACGATGCGGAGCGGATGCATCCACGATGAGATGGACGAAGCCCAGAAGGGGGAGATGCGTTTGAACGCACGGCTTGCAGCCTACGCCCATGAACGCGGCGTCCAGACGATCGTCGAGGGACTCGGCGGCCACGTCAGGGCCGACCGGATCCCTGTCTACCTCCGGCGCTACCGGGAGCACTCCCCCGCACCGTTGTTTGTCGCCGGCCCCCTCCCCATCGACACCGCCGTCGGGTATGACCATATCGCCGGATGCGTCGGCGCAAGCATCGCAAGCGGCGCAGGCGCCGATTACCTCTGCTACCTTACCCCGGCCGAACACCTCGGCCTCCCGACCCCCGACCAGGTCAGGGAGGGGCTCATCGCCTTCAAGATCGCCGCGCATATCGGTGACTCCATCAAGTATGGTCTGGACGGCGAGGACCTCGCCCTCGCCCGTTCCCGTTCCCGCCTCGACTGGGAAGGGCAGGTCGCCCATGCCATCGACCCCGAGACTGCACGGGAACTCGCCCCTGAACCAGGGCCGTGCACGATGTGCGGGGACTTCTGTGCGGTCGCCCTGATGAAGCGGCTCAGGGAGCAGAGGTGAGGGGCATCCCCCTCTCCCGCACAGACCCCTCCGGAAGAAAAACAGATGGTTCGGGTGGCGATACCGTCCTCGTTAAGTCCGGTGGTCGTCTATGCATCATGTTCTAGTGGAAAAATGCCGGAGATTGCAGAAATTTGTGCCCGTCACCGGGTAAAGCGCCTGGAAATCTTCGGATCGGCGGCAGTTCCAAGCGTCCGGCGAGCGAAATCGATTTCCTCGTCAAATTTGA
>JAENZF010000007.1:0-26369 GCA_016841385.1 Methanobacteriota archaeon
GAGGAACTCCTCAGGGACTGCTCCCGGGTGCTCCCGCTCTACATCGTCTCCGCAACCCCGGAAGGCGAGATGCAGGAGATCGCCCGCCGCCGGGACCTGACCGGATACTTCGTCCGGATCTACGGCTCACCGAAGACGAAGGCAGAGTGCATCAGGGAGATCCTTCTCGAGACCGGTGCATCGCCGGGAGAGGCCCTCTTCGTCGGCGACGCCCCGAACGACTGGGAAGCGGCCCACGAGACCAATGTACGGTTCGTCGCAAGAATCCCGCCCGGCGACCCGAACCGCTTTATCGGTCGACCGGGGGTGGAGGAGATCGTGGAGAACCTTCATCAACTCCGGGAGTACCTACGGGGAAGCGTATGCTCATCCCGATCTCATACCCCCTGAACCGGGCGACCCCACTCTATCCCGGAACGGAACCGCTCACGATCACCCGCACGAAGTCTTTTAAAAGGGGAGACCCGGAGGAGAAAAGCCTGATCGCCTTCTCCAGCCACGCCGGGACGCACATCGACCTCCCCCGGCACTTTTGCCCGGGCGGGGGTTCGGTTCAGGCCCTCCTTGCCCCGGAGGCGGTCTTCGAGCCCGCGCGGTGCATCGCGGTCCCGAAGACCGGGGCGGAACCGATCCGGATTTACGACCTTCTTTCGCACCTCGACGCGATCCGGAACTCACGTGCGCTCTTCATCAGGACCGGCAGCGGCCGGCTCCGGGAAAGCGACCCGGATGCCTACGCGAGAGAGCACCCCTGGGTGCACCACGAGGTTCCGGACTTTCTCCGCATGGAGAACCCGGCCCTCAGGCTCTTCGGGATCGATACCATCTCCATCGCCATCCCCGCAGAGCCGGAGGAGGGCATGGAGGCCCACCGTGCGTTTCTCTGCGGGTCCCCGCATATCTTCCTGCTCGAGGACGTGGACCTCTCCTACGGCCGGCTGCTCGAGGAGCCCTGGATCCTGCGGGTCTATCCGACGGTCTTCGACGACCTGGAGGGGGTGCCGGTGGTGGCGCTCGCCGAGTTCGGGTGAGGGCTGCTGTTAGGGCTCTGAAAAGAATCTGCCTATATACCGGCGGAATCGCTCTCTGCGACGTACTCCTTCATGATAATGGAGAATGCCCGGAGGACGGTCAGATCGTGCTGCAGGATCGCATACACCTGCTTGAGATCCAGATCCCAATAGATATGGACGAGCACGTTTCGGAATCCTGCCAGGTTTGAGAGATCCCTTGCCAGAGATTCAGGGATAATTCCCTCACCAGCGAGAACCTCGAATGTTTCCCGGTACGTGAAAGGCTTTCTCAATCTCTCCTCTGCAATCACATCTGTCGCTATGTCGAGTGCAGACTGGATGGATAGCAGCATGGCATGGTGGATCATATTCTGCGTATCCCGGTCCTGCAGGAACTGCTCTTTTGGGATGCGTTGATACCGCTCCCAGTCCCTCAGAGCCTCCTCCAGTTCCCGCATATGATGGAAGAGCCTCATTCTCCCACCCTGGCGAGGCGAGCCCTGTCAATCGTATCGTAGAGATATTTCAGATCGAGGAACTGCGCTATCACACCGGCCTCAAAAGCGATGCGCGTGTCCTCATCCCGGGAGACAAGAAGACGTCCGGTCTTCACCACCTCATACTGGAACTCAATGGGCGCATTATTCAGGATACGGAGATCGATCTCGTACCTCGGCGTGATACACCGCTCAAGGTCGGATGCGATACCCATGGCGTATTTGTAGAGTTCATAGGGCTCCCTCTCCCCGGAGATAAACAGCGCTATATCAATGTCATGAAACCCACCATGGCGGAGGAAAGAGCCGTAGAGATACCCGAGCAGTATATCTTCCCTGCCAGCAAGGCATCGACGGAGCTGATTGGTGATCCGCTCTCTGTCAACATCATCCACTTCTTCTTTCACCTCCCGCATCGGCCGACCCTCGCAGGGGTTCGCCTCCACGAATAATCGGACCTGCCAGCAAAGAGGGTTGCACCCTCCCAACCCATTAACCCTTCCCTACGGCAGGAGATCCCACAACCCCCCTCAGATAACCCCCATCTCCGACAACCTCGTCGGCAGGTACTCCTTCGTCACGAAGTCGAGCCCCCGGCTCGCGAATGCCTGCTGTTCCGACTTCATCTTCATATCGAGCTGCAGGTGGATCTGGTTTCGCCAGTAATCGGTCGCAAACCTTGGATCGGTCAGCTCCGCTTTTAAGGCGTTGACGTCCTGCTCCGTGAGTTTGTCGGAGGGGAGGTTGTAGTCGGAGATGTCGGAGGGCTGCACGCCGATGAACTGCGCCTGGGGGGTTGCCAGGAGTTCCGACATGTGGGCGCTCTTGATCGAGCCGTAGGCGACGCTCGCGTAGATCCGGTAGGACCAGGGGTCGCCGTCGGTGAAGACCACGACCGGAAGACCGAGCGAGTCGTTGAGCTTCCGCAGGACCCGCCGCGTGGACCGTGCCGGCTGCCCCTTGAGGTGGACCAGGACCGCCCCGTACTCCTCGTCGAACCCGTTCTCCATCAGACGGGCGTACATACCGCCGGTCTCGATGGCGATGACGAACTTCGCGTCGTGCTCAATGAAGTCGAGGCTGTCGACGTTGTTCGGGATGGGGTAACCCGCCTCCCCGACGTCCTCCTGGCAGTGCATCTCCCGCACGCCGCGCCGGGTAGTCTCCCGTATCCGCAGGGGCCCGAAGATCGAGGCGCCGTCCTCCTCGGGCCGGAGGTGGAACGCCTCCCGCTGCACCTCAGCGATGATCTCCAGGTCCTCGATGAGGAGGTTGCTCTCGTCCTGAGCGGCGAACTTCGCCTTCTTCCAGCCCTCGGAGATGTAATAGAGTTCTCTTAATGTCGACGACCGGTTCTCCACGAGCTGCTTCTTCAAGAACCAGATGACGTAGGCCATCTTCAGGAGGTGGACCGCGCTCTTCTCGGTCGCCGCCGACCGGGTGCTCTCCTTATCGCCGTACTTCCAGACCTCGGTTGCGTCGTCGTAAGCGATATTCTGCTTGGTCCGCGTCGGCAGCCGGATGAACGGCACGATGCCGTCCCGCATCTGGTCGTACCACCCGCGGGCGATACCCACCAGCCGTTCTTTTGCAAGCGCATCCATCTCTTCCCTAGACATCGAGATCCACCACCACTTTCATGCCGTCCTCCATGCCGCGGAGGTCGAGCGACCCGTCGCCCGCCCCCGTGTAGGCGACCTGCCAGGCCGCACCGGCGCCGAGCGTGCAACGCCAGACCTTGTTGTACTCTCCGTCGATATCGTCAACGAAGTCCGGACGGGGGTCCGCATCCGCCGCCGCATCGCGGGAGAGGTTGTAGAGGACGAACGTAACCTCCCGTGCGGTGTAGTTGTTCACGTCGATATGGACCTGTCCGTTGTTCGTCCGCTTCTTGGCGACTACTTTCCGCATGATCTTTCCCTCGATCGGGGAGGTGTCCACAAGGGGAAGCTCGACGATCTCGCTCACTTTCGCGGCGATCTCAGGGATGATCGAGCATATCGCCCGGGCGCGGTCGTCCTGCTGCTTCTTTTTGTCCCGGCGGGAGAGGTAACTCTTGAGTTCCCGGCCGAGTTCCTGGAGCACGAGGACGACCTCCCGCTCGATCTCCGGGATGGACGCGACCGCGTCCTTGCTCTCGCTCGTGAAGGGGACGTTCGTGGATGCCACGTGGACCATGATCAGCGCCGGGCCCATGGGGAGGCCCTGCTGCGAGAGGCCGTAACCCTTCCAGTTCACCTGGGAGACGCAGTTCGTGATCGCGCAGGCGCCCTGCTGGTAGAGGAGCGGCACGCGGTTCGCGAACCGGAATATCTGGGCGTTCCCTTCGGCGGGGATCCTGCCGCCGTAGCCGATCGCCGCCTCGATGATGAACGAGTGCCCGCCGTGGACCGTACTCGGGCGGGTGCGGGCTTTGATGAAGTCGAGCTGGATCTCCTTCTCAAGCCCCCTGCAGATCAGGTCCTCCCCGATGGGGGAGAGGCACTGCTGCGCCGGCGGGGCCGGGACCTTCACGGCCTGCATGGCGTCGAGGAGTCGTTTGAGCTCATCCGACTCGAGTTTATTCACCTTCCGGGAGGGTTTGAGTTTGGCAAGAGCGATCATCTCGTCCGCGGTCTTCTTCCCGACCCGGGAGAAACTGCCGACGAGGAACTCCTCGACGGTCCCGGTGCTCGCGGCCGCTATCCTCTTTAATGCCCCGAACTCGATCCCGTGCGGGTGGGGGAGGATGGACTTCGGGCACGGGGGGACCTCACTGCTCACCCGCTCGAACGTCGTCACCTCGCCGTCGATATCGGCCGTGATCCGGGCGTGCGGGTTGACGATCGCGGTGAGGCGGAGGTAGTCCACCAGCCGCTTCTTTGCGGCAAGGGAACTTTTGAACTGGATCTCGATCCTTGTGCCGTGCATCCGGTCCCAGTCGATCTCCTCGTGGCTGACGACCTCCGGCTCGTTGGTCTCGGTCCTGATCATCAGCTCGAACCGGTGGGCCCTCGCCTTTGACCCTGTCCGGGAGGTGACCAGCGCCGGGGTGCCGGTGGTGAGCTGCGCATACAGCACCGCCGCCGATATCCCGATACCTTGTTGCCCCCGGCTCTGCCGGATCTGGTGGAACCGGGACCCGTAGAGGAGCTTCCCGAAGACCAGGGGGACGTTCTCCGGCACGATCCCGGGGCCGTTGTCCTCGACCGTTATCCGGTAGACCTCGGCATCGACCTTTTTGACGCCGACGAAGATGTCGGGGAGCACCTCCGCCTCCTCGCAGGCGTCGAGCGCGTTGTCCACCGCCTCCTTGATGGTGGTGATGATGCCGCGCGTCGGGGAGTCGAAGCCGAGCAGGTGTTTGTTCTTCTCGAAGAACTCCGCGACGCTGATGCTCCGCTGCTGTTTGGCGAGATCCTCAGCAAGCACCATGCCGCGCTACCTCAGCGATGGCGTCCTCAAGGCTCCTCTCCTGCTGCTCGCCGGAGTGCAGATCCTTGAGGGTCACCGTGCCCGCCTCGACCTCGCGCTTCCCGAGGACCACGGCAAAGTCAGCGGTCTTAGCGGCGTGGGAGACCTGGGCGCCCATCCCGCGCTGCATCAGGTCGGCTTCGGCCCGGATCCCCGCCTCCCGGAAGGCCCGGGCAACCTCGAGCGCCCGTGTCCGTGCTTCGGGCGTGCAGACGACGCCGACGACAGGCTCGTGCGCGAGTAGAAAGTCCCCGACCGAGACCATGACCCGGTCAAAGCCAATGGCGAACCCACAGGAGGCGACGTCGTCGCCGCCGAAGAGGTGGGCGAGCCGGTAAGTGCCGCCGCCGAGGATCTGGTTCTCCGCACCGAGGTTCCTGGCAAACGCCTCAAAGACCATTCCCGTGTAGTAGTCAAGGCCCCGGGCGATCCCGAAGTCCGGCCGGTAGTTGATATTCAGGGAATCAAGGAGCGCGAATGTCTCTTCGATCCGCGCGCGCTCCGGGACGTCGCCCGCGATCTCAAAGACCTCCGGGATGGTGCGGCACTCCGAGAGGGCGGCAAGAGGCTCGGCAAGGCGGGTGAGACCCCGCTCGACGAGCGCCACTCTGAGCCCTTCCTGGTCGTGTTTGTCAAGGAGAGCCATTATCGCTCGCTGGTCGCCGGGGGGAAGATCGGCGAGGAGATGCTTCATCGGCGCGAGGTGGCCGACATGGAGGTCGAAGGTGACGCCGCTCGACCGGAGCGTCTCGTCGGCGAGCATGATCACCTCGGCATCGGCGAGTGCCGTATCCGCACCGATGAGCTCGACGCCGAACTGCCAGAACTGCCGGTAACGGCCTTTCTGCGGGCGCTCGTAGCGGAAACAGTCGGCAAAGTAGCACCAGCGGATGGGTTTGGGGAGGACTTTGCCCTCGTTGACGTACATCCGGAGGACCGCCGCCGTCACCTCGGGCCGGAGCGTCATCTGCCTGCCGCCCTTGTCCTCGAAGACGTACATCTCCTGGATGATCCCTTCGCCGGATTTCATCGTGAAGAGTTCAAGGTGCTCGAAGTCGGGCGTGCTGACCTCGCGGTATCCCCACTTGCGGGCCGCTTCCCGCATCCCCCGCTCGATCAGCCGTCGTCGTTCCATCTCGTCGGGTAAAAAATCCCGCGTTCCCCGTGGTTTCTGAAGCATTCGGTATTCTCCTGAACTAAAGTCTCTTGCGTGAACCCTTATCTTTTGTGCGCTCCGCCCTGCCGAAGAACCGCTCGCCGGCGCTCTCGCCGTGCCATACGTTCTCCCGCTCGACCCGGCCCTGGAGGTAGAGGGCCAGAAGGACCAGGCCGAGGCCGAGGTACTCCCAAGCTTCGGCAAACGCGGTGATGAAAAAGCCGAGCAGGGCGAGCGCCGTGTAGGGAACCCCCAAATAGGCCGCCTTCCGGTAGCCGGGAAGGCCCGTCCGGTAGAAGATCCGCAGGTCGCGAAGCCACAGGAAAGCGGTGACGGCAACGCCGAACCCTGCGACGTAGGCAAGATAGGACATGAGATGAAGTAATATTATACTTCCACTCCTATTTTTGTTATCTACCTATGCTGCCGAATGCCACCATCAGGGACATCCTCCGGATGTATTGTAGCGGCGAGATATCTGAGGACGAGGCGACGGCCGCCATCGAAGGGCTCCGTATCGAGGTGATCGACGGCATGGCCCGGATCGACGCCGGCCGGAGCGTGCGCTGCGGGATGCCCGAGGTGGTGCTCGCCGAGGGAAAAGAGCCTCCGGCCTTTGCAAACATCATGCTCGCGCAGGTGAAGGCATCGGGCCGGTGTGTCGCCACCCGGGTCTCGCCGGAGCATATCGAAGCCCTGCGGACCCGGCTGCCGCCGGAGGTCCGGATGGAGCACCGGGAGGCGGCAAGGGCCATCGTCCTCTCGACGGGAGATGCGCCTGACTGCCGGGGCGGGACCGTCGCTATCCTCACCGCGGGGACGTCCGATATCCCTGTCGCCGAAGAGGCGAGGCTGATCGCCGAGGAGATGGGGTGCGAGGTCAGGACCGCATACGACGTCGGTGTGGCGGGGATCCACCGTCTCTTCTCGGCCCTCAGGGACCTGATACCGGCAGACGTCTTCGTCGTGATCGCCGGGCGGGAGGGGACGCTTCCCGCCATCGTCGCGGGGCTGGTCGACCGCCCGGTGATCGGCGTCCCGGTGAGCACCGGCTACGGCTACATGGGGGGCGGCGAGGCGGCGCTTGCGAGCATGCTCCAGGCATGCTCCGTCATCGCGGTCGTGAACATCGACGCCGGGTTCACGGCAGGCGCGTTTGCCGCGCAGATCGCGCTCGGGGGCAGGCGGGCATGAGCAGGGGGTTCTACGTCGGGCGTTTCCAGCCCTATCACAACGGGCACCAGTCGGTGCTGGAGCGGATAGCCTGCTCTGCCGACGAGATCGTCATCGGGGTGGGGAGCGCCCAGCTATCCCATACCGTGGCGAACCCTTTCACGGCAGGAGAACGGGTGCTGATGCTCACCCGATCGCTCGCCGACCTCGAATGCCCGTTCTATGTCATCCCCATCGAGGACGTCCAGCGCAACGCCCTCTGGGCCGCCCACGTTCGGGCGATGACGCCGCCGTTCGATACGGTCTACTCGAGCAACCCCCTTGTCATGCAGCTCTTCACCGAGGCGGGGGTGGACGTCCAGTCGCCAGATATGTATGAGCGGCTGACACACTCCGGCACCGCCATCAGGCGGCGGATGCTCGACGGCGAACCCTGGGAGCACCTGGTCCCCCCCGCCGTAGTGGACGTCATCCGGGAGATCCGCGGTGTGGAACGGCTGCAGCGGATCGCGGGGAGCGATTGAGGGACGGAACCATGATAGGAACGGCCGACATCGGGTATACCAGGGTGGATCATGTTTAAGCAATTGCGAGACCTCTTCAGGCGAACCGAGCCTGCGGAAGAGAAGCTGGAACTCTCCTTTGAAGACCTTCCCGCATGGCTGGATGCCCGCGAGGAGGGGATCGGGAGAGAACTCTCCGATGCTACGGGGCCGTCCCGGGAGGCGATCCACGGCACTCTCGAGAACCTCAGGGAGGCGGTCGCCGGTATGGAGACGGCCGACGGTGATAAGGAGATCCACCCCCGGCTCCGGGATATCTCGAGAAAGGCGCTTCCGGGGTTCACGAAGTCCATGGCCCAGATCCTCTCCCGTGAGCCTTCCGGCGACCCTGAGACTTTCTACACCACCGCCACCGAGACCCTGAAGAGCGCGCTCAAGGCAATGAAAGGGCAGGGGAAGTACCTCTCCTCCTTCTACCCGGACGAGATGAAGGAGGTGCGCACCGCCATCAGGGATCTGGGACGAGAGGTCAATGCCATGACCGAGGCGATCACCCACGCCCGGGCGGGCCGGCAGCAGGTGGAAGAGATCCGGGAGTCGTATGAATCCCTCGCCCGGACCCGTGAGGAGTATACCGCCGCCTCCGGCCAGGTTCGGGAGTTCGGGGCGGCGCTCGCGGAGGCGGAGAAGAAGATCCGGGAGGCCGAACAGGACCTCGCCGCCCTCAAACTGCACCCGGACTACGTCAAAAAGCAGGAGATCGAGGAGAGGATCCGGGAACTCGATGGCATGGATGAGGAGACCCGGCGAGAGATTGCAGCTCTCCGAACCCCTGCCGTCCATCTCTTCCGGAAGGCCGAGAAGGTGGCCGGAAAGGCAGGGGATAGCGCGGCGGCCGCGGCAATCGGCCGGGTCCTCGATGCCTACACGGGCAGCCTCGCGGGTGACGAGGAGGGCCCGGCCAGCCTGACCGAAGCGGTGATGCCGGCTATCCTCGCCATGATCGGACGGGGAGACCTTGCCCTCAAGAACCAGGATGAGGTCCGTCTCTTCTCGGACCCCGATACCCTGCCCGCCGGGATACGACGGGCCCTGCACCGGCAGAGGGAGGTCCGGGAGCAGCGCACAACACTGCAGAAGACCCTCGCCGCGCTCCCGGGCGTGATTGAGGAGCAGCGCCTCACGGCTACGCTCGCACAACTGCAGCGGGAGCGCGAGGCAAGGGCTGCAGCGCGGGCCCGGGCGGAGAACCAGCGGGAGATCTCGCAGGCCTCGTATGCCGCAGAAAGCGAGAGACTCCGCTCCCGCACGGCTGCTCTTGCCGGCCGGGATGTGGAGGTCGACGTGCCCGACCTCACGCCTGCCTGACCGGCCGGGAGCAGAAGCACCGCCAAGTGTGAAATGCAACGGTTCGTAGAACCGGAGTTTGAGCACCGCCAGGTGCGAAGTGCGACGGACAAAACATCCAGAGCATGAGCACCGTAGGTGCGAAGGGAAACTCTGTTTATGCTCTGCGCACAAACTGTTCCTGAGAACAGGTGATGACGACAAACACCATCCCATTCGGGTCTACATTACGCCACTGGATAGCAGTTCCTGCGGTCTCGTTCGGGGGAATCGGGATCGAGCTGCTGCTCGCCTCCGTCGGCTTCCCCTACGCCGTCTGGGCCGGCACCGCAGGGTGCGTGGCCGCCTCGTGCATCCTCTGCCACCAGGCCTACCTCAAACCGCGGCGCGACCTCGTCTCGCTTTTCACGCCGCTCTTCGCGCTTCTGATCTTCGTCATACCCAATGATCTCGACGCGGGCGTGATTGTGCAGACGGTCTTCGCGGCGACGATCACCCTCCTCGCGGTTCGGGTGGAAAAAATGTTTAATGCGGCCAAACCACAGGAGAGAACAATGAAAGATGTGTTAAATGAGTATATCGGCCGGATCGAGCCGATCTTCGCCGTGATCGACGAGGAGACCGGGCACCTGATCGCGCAGTCCCTGCTGACATATAAATTTGAACTCTATGGGAGCGCGGCCGAGAAGATGACGGCTGCACTTGCCCGGCTCGACACGATCACCCCGCGTCCCGGCGCGGTTGAGCGTGCCCTGCTGATCCTCCGGGAGCGTACCGGCGACCTCGCCGACTCCCGGGTGACGGCAAACCCGGAGCATACCTTCACGGAGGCGGACTACGATGATCTCGCTATCCGTCTGCGCCCGGACCAGATCGAAGACCCTGCGGCGCTCGACCTCGACAACGCGCTGGTCCTGCTCTACGCCGTCGGGATCGAGACCTCTCCCGACGATGAGCAGGCACTGGAAGAGCACCAGCGCTTCGTCATCCAGATCCTGGAATCCTATAAAGATAAATTGACTCTATGACCAACCTGACCGAAGGCAACCTCTTCCGGGGCCTCATAGCAGTAGCGGCGCCGATCGTGGCAGGCAACGTGCTGCAGAGCGGCCTTGAGCTGGTCGACCTCTTCTTCGTCGGTCGGCTTGGAGCCGAGGCTATCGCCGGTGTCGCCATGAGCACCACGATCGTCATGGTGCTCATGACCGTCATCATCGGCATCGTCACCGCAAATACCGCCTTCATCTCACGCCATTATGGGGCGAAGAACCTCGATATGGTGGCGAAAGGGGTCTCGCACACCCTGATCCTCGGGCTCGTATTCGCGATACTCCTCAGCGTCGTGGGCATCCTCTTTGCCGGGGATATGCTTCTTTTCCTCGGCGCCGAACCTCCCGTGGCGGCGCTCGGGGCATCCTACCTGACGGTCCTCTTTGCCGGCAGCGTGATGATGGTCGAACTCTGGGTGATCAACTCCTCGTTCCAGAGCTGCGGCGATGCCACCACGCCCATGCTCCTTGTGGTCCTCGCGAACACCCTCAACATCGTCCTGGACCCACTCCTGATCTTCGGCTACGGGGCGGTCCCCGCCTTCGGCGTTGCCGGGGCGGCATACGCCACCATCGTATCCCGGGGCGTGGCATTCTCCATAGCGTTTGCCCTGCTCCTCTCGGGACGGACGCCTATTCCCTTCTCGCTCCGGACGAGGTTTGAGGTCCCGCTGGCCTGGAGGCTGATCCGGGTCGCCGTCCCGAACTCCGTCCAGTCCGGGCTCCGGAGCGTCACCTTCATGCTGATGATGGCGATCGTGGCGGTCTTCGGCACCGCGGCTCTCTCCGCCTATGGCATTGTGGGAAGACTCGAACTTGTCGCGCTCATGCCGGGGTTCGGCATCGCGACCGCCACCGCCGTGATAGTCGGCCAGAACCTCGGCGCCCGGAAGCCGGAGCGGGCGGAGGAGGGGGTGAGGCTCTCTGCGCTCATGAACGGCGGGTTCATGGCGCTCGTGGGGGCGGTCTTCTACTTCGCCGCGCCCGCGATCATCGAGGTCTTCGACCCGAGCGGCGCAAGCACGGAGATCGGCATGTCGTATATGCAGACGGTCGCGCCGTTCTACATCCTCATCGCCGTCGCGATCATCCTCGGGTTCGCGCTCAACGGGGCCGGGGATACGAAGAGGCCCATGTACGCTACGCTCGTCTCCATGGCCCTCTTCCAGGTGCCGCTCGCGTGCATCCTCCCCGACCTGCTCGGGATCGGCATCATCGGGGTCTGGCTCGCCGTGGTCTGCGGGACCATCCTGCAGACGGGCATACTCTTCTCGATGTACCGGCGCGGGGCCTGGAAGACGACCGTGATATAAGGGCAGGGCTTGCGAGGGCCCTGGGGCTCTGCCTTGCTTAGCCGCGATGCAACTCTCAAAAAACCATCAAGCAGCCCGGAGCCCTCTACCGGCGCAAAAAATCAGAGCGAGTCGAGGCTGATCCCGCTGAACTCGTCGGCGACCGTGTTGATATCCTTCACGCCGAACGCGGTCTGGACCGTGCCGAGTTCGAGATCGCGCGCCACGTCGCACATATAATCGATGATATCGACCGAGAGTTCCCGCTTCTGTTTGGACTTGCGGAGCTGGTCCACGAGGAATGTCATCCTCTCGGGAGACTCCATGCGGAGCTTGGCGAGGCTCATGACGCACATATAGATCCGGGTCAGGTTCCTGTCCGCTCCGGTGATGGTGTCGAAGAAGTTCCGGAGGACCTGCGCCTGATAGACCTCGCCACTCATAATGATCGAATATTTCTCAATTCCATATAAATGTCTGCCGGTTTATGTTCGCCCGTGTGGGACGCCTGTTCGCCCCCCGGGGCACGGAGGGGAGGTGCCCGGCCTCTCCGTGCCGGCGGTTCACTTCCGAACGCTGACTATCTTGATGATATCGCCGTTCTTCAATTCAAGGCTATCCTTGACACGCATTCCGGTCCTCGCATCGATGGCATACAGGAACCCCTCGCCGATATCGGTATGGACCTGGTAGGCGAGGTCGCGGGGGGTCGACCCGCGCTTCATCAGGAACGCATCAGGGAGCACCCGGCCCTTGCCGTCGGTGAGTTTGTGCTCGTCCTCCACCGGGAAGACGACGATCCGGTCGAGGAGGTTGAAGATCGCGGCATCCAGCGCCTGCTGGACACCGGTGCCGCCGAACGTCTGCATGAAGTCCGCCACTTTCTGCAGTCCGGCGCGCTGCCCGGCGTTGAGGTTTGCCTCCGGGCTGATCTCGAAACTCCGGTCGCCGGGGAGGTAGCGGACGAACTTCCCCTCGGCGGCCATCCGGAGCGCAAGTTCCCCTGCCGCGCTCGCAATAATGATGTTATGCTTTCTAAGTCGGTCAAGGCACTCCTTCGGCGCCTGGTCGGCCTTGTTCCCGACGATCAGCATCGGTTTGCTGATCGTCATCAGTTCCCTGCAGAACCGGACCAGGTCCTCCTCCCCGGCGGTCCGCAGGTTGATCCCGGCCGCCTCGTTGGCATCACGGGCGTTCTCAAACGTTACGCCGAGACCGGCAAAGACCTCGGCGATCGCCTCTAAAAGAAGCAGATCTTTTCCCAGGGCCTGCCGGTGGAGCTTCGCCCAGTGCCGCGAGAGGATGCCGTACATCCACATCGACATCTCGTACTGGAGGAACTCGATATCCTTCTCCGGGTCGCGCGAGCCGATATCGACCGGGTTTCCCTCGGCGTCCGTCGACCCACTGGCATCGACGATCTGAAGGATCGCGTCCGCCTGCCGGAGGTTATCGAGGAATTGGTTCCCAAGCCCCCTCCCCGTATGCGCCTCGGGAACGAGGCCCGCCACATCGATCAGCCCGACCGGGACAAACCTGATCCCATCCCGGCAGTTCTCGCACGGGACGTGCATCTCCTGACAGGGGCAAGTGGTCCGGACATACGCGACGCCGTGATTGGCGTCGATGGTAGTGAACGGATAATTGGCGATCTCTACCTGGGCCAGGGTCGCTGCCCTGAAAAACGTCGATTTCCCACAGTTGGGTTTTCCTGCAATGGCCAGTGTGATCATGAGCAACTCCTATTCGCACCGTTCGGTTGAGAGTAGTGTTGGGCCATACACCATTTATCACCTTCTTTCTCCGGCAGTGCGGCCCGGGCTGTGCTGCTGTAACTGTTGCCGCCGATAGCCCGGGCATCGCACTGCCACAGTCCGGTGATCTTGCTGGGGTGGGGCTCGCGGTCACGATCCCCTGCACCGCCCCGTCTCCGGCGGAAATCCCCCCTGCCGCCAAAACGGGGGATTCAATTAGGAGCGAAAACAACATGATTGCATGGGCTTCGTAACCCGGAATACCTACTATTTCGATGCTCCTGGCGCAGAGAACACTCGCGATGCCGCCCGGTTTGCCGTCGAGCGGGCGCGGGAACTCGGCGTCCGGAAGATTGTGGTCGCGAGCACCAGCGGCCGGACGGCGCTTGTCTTCCGGGACGCCATGTTGGAGACGGATCTTGAGTTGATCGTCGTCACCCACGTGGTCGGTTTCTCAAGACCCGGCGAGTGGGAGTTCGCACAAGAGACGGCCGAGACCCTCCGGGCGGAGGGTGCGAAGATCGTCACCGGCACACACGCGCTCTCCGGGCTCGAGCGCGCGATCTCCCGCTCGCCGAAACTCGGCGGGAGTTCCCGCACCGAGGCGGTAGCCGAGACGTTGCGGCGCATCGTCGCGGTCGGCCTGAAGGTCGCGGTGGAGTGCGTTCTCATCGCAGCAGACCAGGGTGCGGTCGCCGTCAACGAAGAAGTGATCGCGGTGGGGGGCACTGCAAGCGGTGCCGATACCGTCTGCGTCATCCGCCCGGCGCATACCGCGACGTTCTTTGACCTGCAGGTGCGCGAGATCGTCGCCATGCCCAGAGACCGGTGACCATGACGCTCAACTCACTCACCAATGCCGTCTCACTCCTCCGGCAGCACCCCATCCTCTGGTCGGTCGGCCTTGTCATGGGCGCTCTCGCGGTTCTCGATCTCATCATCCCCGTATACGGCGGGGCCTTTTACACAGAGCCCCTGGCACTCCTGCAGGCCCTCGTGATACCGTTCCTGGCCGGCGGAGTCTACGGCATGGTCAAGGGAGAGGCGTTCTCCGCCGGGGAGTTTGTGAGGTCCGGCAAGACCTACTACTTCCGGATACTCCTGCCCGCACTGGTCATCTTCTTTGCGGCCGTGCTGACAGTCTTCCTGCTCGCGATCCCGCTTGCGCTCCTCGGGGCCGGTGCCGCTGCAGGTATGGCGCCGCTCCTCTTCGGGGTGCTCGTCTCGATCGCCTTCTTCACGTTCTTCTACGATACCGTGGCGGTCTTTGAAGAGACGAACGTCTTTGAGTCGATCCGGAGGAGTATCGAGTTCGTCATGAACAACCTCGGCAGAGTCCTCATCTTCTACCTGGCAAACATCGTCGTTCTCGCAAGCCTCGGGTTCGCAGGCATCATTGCCTGGACCGCCATCTTCGCGGAAAAACTCGAACCGCTCACCCGCATGAGCCCCACCGAACTCCAGACGGTGATGCCGCAGGATATCCTCGCTCTCATCGGGACGGAGGGGATATGGATCAGCGCAGTCGTCTATGCGGTCGTGATCGTGCTCTTCTCAGCGTTCCTGTACGCCTACAAGGCGAGTTTCTTCCGCAGCCACGCAGCAGGCGTGCCGCAGCAGGTGGAGCAGGGCGAGTACGACGAGAAGGGTCGGTGGTATAAGTATTGAAGGGTGCCCGGACGGAAACTACATCCTTTTTTCGTGCCCGGTTCGGGTGATTAAGTTCTCCTGGAACACTGGTTATCTCACCACGGGCCTAGATCCTATTGAGTTCTGCAGTTCGCACCTCTGATGTTCGTATTCCGTTTCGTCCGGGGGTATTACTGCAGGAGAGCAGTGCGGGTTTCCCCGGCTCGCCCGTATACTGGACCGTGGGATTATCGCCACGCGGGGGAGGGACCGGGAGGGGGACACCCCCTCCCGGTTACAATGTGACATCCTTAAACTCCCCCCCTGCGAACCCACCCCGCCCGCGCTTCGCGCTCCTCCTTCGCACCTGCGGTGCTCATGCTCCGGCTCGAAGCCTGGACGGCTTCTCAAGCTCCTGCCCTCCGGCCAGTCGCACCCTACGGCCCATCGCAACTCGCACCTGCGGTGCTTAAACTCCTGCCTTCGCACCTGCGGTGCTCAAGTTCCGGTTCTGCGAACCGTCGCACGTTCCGGCAGTCGTTCCCCCCCCAAGGGGGCGGGGGCAGTGCGTGGCGATAGCCATGGTAATCCGTGCATGGGGTTGAGCGACGTCTCAAAGGACAGTACTTTGCGAGAACTGAGTTCAAATATAGAGGATTTAACGTTTTGGTGTGCCTATGACCGGCACGGCTTCATAGGTGTTTAGAGATAAGGTGTCCTGCTCCATGGCCCCACACGGGAACCTGCAGTTGACCCGGACTATAACTTTCTCAAAAAGCATAGCGAAACCGGTGCGCCGGCCACAACGTCCTCATCTCAGGAGATAGATCAGCATCCCCGAGACCCCGCCGAAGAACGTAGCGGCCAGGTTTGTGCCTGAGTTCCCGATCCTGCCGCTGTTCTCGAGCGTTGCGCCCACGAGGCTGTCCACGTTGGTGCCGATGAACCCGGCGATGACCGTGACGACGACCATCCATGGGTCGGCGACGCCCATCACCCAGGCGGCGCCGGCGACGAGGGCAGATGCGACGACGGCCGCCGCCTCACCCCGCAGGGTCACCCCGCCGTTTGTTCCCCGGGAAACCGGCCGGAGCGTCGTGATCAGGTAGGGTGTCTTCCCCGTGACCCCGATCTCGCTTGCGGCGGTATCGGCGGCGGCGGAGGCGACGCTCCCCATGAAGAGCGCTACGAAGGCCGGATTCCCGGTTACACCGTAGAGGATGGCGGCGCCGGTCGCCACCAGGCCGTTCGCAAAGACGTTGAAGTAACCGCGCACGCCCCCGTGCTCCTGGGCGACCCCGAGCTGCTCCTTCTCAGCGTAGCGGTACCGGGTAGCCCCGGCGCCGATGATGAAGAAGGTGAGCATGATCAGGAACCACCGGATGTCCGCAAAGACGATGAGGATGATGCCGATCATGGCGGCCGAGAAGAGGCCGCTGACATCGGCCACCCGGAGCCGGTAAGAGATGTAGCCGAACCCGAACGCTATCGCGGCCGCAGCGACGAGGATGGTCAGGTCGACCTCGAAGTTGAGCTCCTCGAAGAGGAACATGGTCATCGCGACACCGAGCGCCTCGATCATCAGGGCGTCGTCCCTCCCTCGCAAAACCGCCCGGAGGAGCACCGCGGCGACCACGCCCATCAGGACGACGAGCGGCGCAGTATACCCGAGGTAGAGCATCACGGCAAGCGATATGCCGATGGCGGCAACCAGATGGTGGAGATACGACGCCTGCTTCCCCCCGGTAAGGCGGAATGCCAGCTCCCCGATCACGACGATGCCGAGCGTGCAGGTGAAGACGAACGTCGAGAGCCAGCCGAGCCCGTAGAGTACGGCAAGTGCGATGATCGAGAGCGATACATACCGGGTATCCCTGATGAGGAAGAGGACGAGCGAGAGCGGAATGAGGAAGAGGGTGAGCAGCCATGCCGGCTGGAGCAGGGGGGCAAGGCCTATAAAGGCGAGGGTGAGCGCCGATGCCAGAACCAACCCCTGCGGCTTTGTCATTCATACATGGTTGGTCGTGCAGGGAAAAAACCTTTAGGGTCGAGCGCCTGCCGTCTCCGCAGCTTCTGGGAGTGAACGTTCCGGGAGGCCCCGACCGGAGACGGCAAACCCATGCACGGCACGGGATACCCAAGAGCGCCAAAGCCCCGTAGAACAATATATTTCACTGGAAAGAGAGAGATCATACGCTGAAAATGTCGCCGTCACATCAACTACCTAAAACCTACGATATCGAAGAAGTGGAGAGGCGCTGGCAGAGTACCTGGCGGGATGAGGACAATTATTTCAATCCCGACTCGCAAAAACCCAGATTCATCATCGACACGCCGCCGCCGTATCCTACCGGCAACTTCCATATCGGGAACGCACTGAACTGGTGCTACATCGACTTTATCGCGCGATACAAGCGTATGCGCGGCTTTAACGTAATGTTCCCGCAGGGGTGGGACTGCCACGGCCTCCCCACCGAGGTGAAGGTCGAGGAGACCTACGGGATCACCAAAAACGATGTACCGAGGGAGAAGTTCCGGGAGATGTGCCGCGACCTCACGCTCGGGAACATCGAGAAGATGCGGACGACCATGCGGCGGCTCGGATTCTCCACCGACTGGAGCCACGAATACATCACCATGCTCCCGGAGTACTACAAAAAGACCCAGGCATCGTTCCTGCAGATGCTCAAAGCCGGCGACATCTACCAGAGCGAGCATCCGGTGAACTTCTGCACCCGGTGCGAGACGGCCATAGCGTTTGCCGAGGTCAACTACGCTCCCCGCACGACCACGCTCAACTACTTCGACTTTGACGGCATCGAGATCGCCACCACCCGGCCGGAACTGCTGGCGGCCTGTGTTGCAGTGGCGGTTCACCCCAATGACGAGCGATACCGCGGCATGAAGGGGAGGAGGCTCGCGGTCCCGATCTTCAAGCACGAGGTGCCGGTCATCGAGGACGTCGCGGTCGACCCGGGCTTCGGCAGCGGTGCGGTGATGATCTGTACGTTCGGGGACAAGACGGATGTCTACTGGTGGAAACAGCACCACCTGGAACTCCGGAAGGCGATCGACCGGCAGGGTGTCATGACCACAACAGCGGGCCCCTATGCTGGGATGTCGTCGGAGGCCTGCAGAAAGGCGATCCTCCACGACATGGAAGAGGCCGGGATCCTGAAACGGCAGGAGGAACTCGAGCAGCGGGTGGGGACCTGCTGGCGGTGCAAGACCCCGATCGAGATCCTCTCGGAGCGCCAGTGGTTCGTGCGGGTCCACCGGGACGATATCCTGGATGCGGCCCGGAGGATCTCCTGGACGCCGGAGCATATGTTTTCCAGGATGGAGAACTGGGCCAACTCGATGGAGTGGGACTGGTGCATATCCCGGCAGCGGATCTTCGCGACGCCGATCCCGGTCTGGTTCTGCACCGCCTGCGGTGAGGTGATCCTCCCGGCCGAGGCAGATCTCCCGGTCGACCCGACCGTCGATAAGCCGAAAGTTCCCTGCCAGAGGTGCGGCGGGTCCGACTTCACCGGCGAAAAAGACGTGCTCGACACCTGGATGGACTCGTCGATATCGGTGCTCCACGTCACCGGGTGGGACGGGACCGGCAAGCCCCCGCTCTTCCCGGCGCAGATCCGCCCCCAGGGCCACGATATCATACGGACGTGGGCGTTCTACACGATCCTCCGGGCGAACGCCCTGGTCGGCGGCCATCCCTGGGACGAGATCCTCGTCAACGGCATGGTGCTCGGGGAAGATGGGTTCAAGATGAGCAAGAGCCGCAGCAACATCATCGCCCCCGAGGAGATTGTCGGGCAGTACGGCGCGGACGCACTGCGGCAGTGGGGTGCGGGAGGCGCGGCGATCGGCTCGGATATCATGTTCAACTGGAACGATGTCGTCGCCGCGTCCCGTTTCCAGACCAAACTCTGGAACATCTTCAGGTTTGTCATGGGGCACCTGGAGACGGCGACCGGGGAGCCGGCACCGGTGACGGAACTCATCGACCGGTGGCTGCTCGTCCGGCTCTCCGAGACCGTCGCGGAGGTCACCGCCGCGATGGAAGGCTACCAGTTCGACCGGGCGCTCAGGGCGATCCGGGAGTTTGCCTGGAACACGCTCGCCGACGACTACGTCGAGATCGTGAAGGGCCGCCTGTACGCGGACGACAGCAGCAGGGAGAGCGCGTGCAGCGCACTTCGGACGACCATGGACGTCCTCTGCCGCCTCCTCGCCCCGATCATCCCGCACTTCGCGGAGGAGTGCTATCACAACCTGGCCGCAAGAAGCGTGCACACCGAGATCTGGCCCGACTTTGCGTATGCCGACGATGAGGCGCGGCGCCACGGCGACCTCCTCGTGAAGACGGTCGCCGAACTCCGGCGCTACAAGCACGACCGGGGCATGGCGCTGAACGCACCGCTCGGCCACGTGATGATCTACGCATCGGAGCCGGTCGAAGACGCCGGCGACGCCGGGCGGGCGCTCGCCGCCGATGCCCGGTGGAGCGCCGGGACGCCCCGGCTCGAGGAGGTCGTGAGCGGCGTGAACTTCAACATGGCGGTTATCGGGCCAGCGTTGCGGAAGCAGGCCCGCGGGTTCATGGAGGCCGTGCAGGCACTTGGGCCGGAGCTGCTCAAAAACCCGCCCGCAACCGTCACCGTCGGCGGCGAGGAGATCCCGGTGCCGCCCGGTTCCTTCACGCCGAAGGTCGCCTACCGGGTGGCGGGAGAAGAGGTGGACGTCCTCACGCTCGGGGACGTGATTGTGACGATCGGTCACTCGTCCTGATCTCGTCGGCGATGAACCGGGCGACTTCCTCTTTTTTGAGCAGTGCATCGACGATGACAAACCGCGCGGGATCCGAGGCTGCGAGGTTCAGGTAATTCTCCTGCACCCGCGCGAGGATCCCGGCATTCTCGAAGTATTCTCTTTTTTTCTCAGGGTCAAGCCTTGAGACGGCATCCTCTACCGGCAGGACCAGAAGGAAGGTCCGGTCCGGCCTGATCGACCATCCTTCGTGGATCCGGCGGAGCCAGAGGAGCGGGTCGGGGAGGAGGCCGTCGAGGACGACCGGCTGGTAGGCAAACCGGGAGTCCGAATAACGGTCGGAGATAACGAGTTCCCCCTCGTCGAGCGCGGGCCGGATCACCGCGTCGATGTGCGCGGCGTGGTCGGCGCAGAAGAGCAGCGCCTCGGTGATTGGGTCCATCCGCTCGGCAACCGCCCGCCGCACCGAGTCGCCGACCCAGGTGGCGCCGGGCTCGCGGGTGAAGAGGGGGTCGAGGTCGGCGAGCAGTTCCCGGAGACGGGCTAGAAGGGTACTCTTGCCGCTCCCGTCGATGCCCTCGATGGTGATCAGCATGGGTATCCCCTCCGGACCCACTCGAGCGGCACCGTACCGTGGTGGACGGCGGTTGCGATGATCGCCCCGTCAAACCCGGTGTCGTCGAGGAGATGGATGTCGTCGACCCCGGCGACGCCGCCCCCGTAGAGGAGGCGTCCGGGATAGCACGCCCGCATCTCTTCGAGGTCCTCCCGGACGAGGCCCCGCTCCGTTCCCACGGCGCCGATGTTGAGGATGATACACCCCTCAAACGAGAGCGCCGATGCGTGGCGCAACATCTCCGCTGGCTGGATGCCCCAGGGGAGCACCCGGCCTCCTTTGATATCGATGCTGAGATAGCCTGCCTCGTATGCTGCAAGGTCTTCGATCGCTCTCGCCGCCGTCTCGGTGCCGACGACCGGCGTCACCCCGACGACTGCCGTGCATTCCGCAGGCGACCGGCAGCCACGGTCGAGGTAGCACCTCTCGACCCGGGCGGCGCACTGCCGGACGAGGTTGTCCTGCGGGGTTCTGCCCTGGATGCTCTCGAGATCCGCGATGTAGAGAAACCGGGGCTGCAGGGCGGATACATAGGCCTCCGGTTCGGCCGAGGGGGCAATCCCCCAGGTCAGCGGCCGGTAGCCGGCGCGGTCGCCGGACTTCCCGTGCACAACCAGGCCGCCTGCCAGATCGACTGCAAGAATCAGTTCCATGTCCTCAACGCAATCACTATTAGGGTGAAGGATCATTAATTTCTATGCAATTACTCGTCAGTCCAAGCAGCATTGAGGAGGCAAGAAGCTCGCTTTCCGCTGACATTATTGACGTAAAGAAACCCTCAGAGGGCTCGCTGGGTGCGAATTTTCCCTGGATCATCCGGGAGATAAAAACCCTTGCTGGTAAAAAGCCTGTCAGCGCTGCAATCGGGGACAATGAGTATAAGCCAGGAACTGCGGCTCTTTCTGCCTACGGTGCCGCACATGCAGGTGCTGATTTTATTAAGGTTGGCCTGATGTTCGACGGGGTCGACCGTGCCCGTGACGTCATCGAAGCGGTGACCACGGCGGTGAAGCGGGAGTTTCCCGAGAAATACGTCGTCATCGCCGCCTATGCTGATTCTCAGAGGATGGGTACGATCTCTCCGTTCGCCATCGGTCCGCTGGTTGCCGATGCCGGAGCTGATGTCGCCATGATCGACACCGGTATTAAAGATGGGAAGAGTCTCTTTGAGTTCATGGACGAGGAGACACTGACCCGGTTCACTGAACGGAACCGGGAACTCGGGTTACAGACGGCCCTTGCCGGTTCACTGAAGTTCGAGGACCTCGGTGCCTTAAAGCGCATCGACCCGGAGATTATCGGCGTCCGGGGGATGGTCTGCGGGGGCGATCGGTCAACCACGATCAGGGTCGAACTGGTGGAGAAAGCAATGATGATGCTCAGGTGATGTATGTATATCGAGAAGATGAAACTGGAGACAACGTTTACGTTTGACGATGTGCTGCTTGAGCCCGCTGAATCATGGGTCGAGCCCGACGAGGCCGACGTCAGGTCGCGGTTCTCACGGAACATTCCCCTGAATCTCCCTCTGGTGAGCGCCGCCATGGATACGGTGACTGAATCGATGATGGCGATAACGATAGCCCGGGAGGGCGGCATCGGCGTCATCCACAGGAATATGACCCCGGAGCACGAGGTCGCCGAGGTCAGGGTCGTCAAGCAGGCCGAGGACCTGATCGAGCGCGAGGTCGTGGCGGTCGGTCCCGAGGCCACGGTCACCGATGTGGAACGGGTCATGAGGCAGTATGGTATCGGCGGCGTGCCTGTCATCGAGGACGACAGGGTCATCGGTATCGTCAGCCGCAGGGATATCAGGGCGATCCTGCCCAAACGAGGCGAGGCGAAGATCACCGGTTACATGACAAAGAAGTTGATCACGGCCTCCGAAGACATCACGGCGGAGAATGCGCTCGAGACCATGTATGCGAACAAAGTCGAGCGCCTTCCGGTTGTGGACGCGAAAGGATGCCTCGTCGGCATCATCACGATGCGGGATATCCTTGAGAAGCGGCAGTATCCCCACGCGAACCGCGACGCGAACGGGAAGCTGCGGGTCGCCGCCGCGGTGGGGCCCTTCGACTTCAACCGGGCTATGATGCTCGTCGAGTCGGGCGTCGACGCCCTGGTGGTGGACTGCGCTCATGGCCACAACATGAATGTCGTCAAAGCGGTCAGGGAGATCACGGCGAGCGTTGCCATCGATGTGGTGGCCGGGAACATCGCCACGAAGCAGGCGGCCGCGACGCTGGTCGACTCCGTCGACGGGCTGAAGGTGGGCATCGGGCCGGGCTCCATCTGCACGACGCGGATCGTCGCGGGCGTGGGCGTGCCGCAGGTCTCTGCGATAGCAAACGTCGCCGAGGTGGCGCACGAGGCCGGCGTGCCGGTGATCGCCGACGGCGGTATCCGTTACTCCGGAGATATCGCGAAGGCGATCGCCGCAGGTGCGGACTGTATCATGGCAGGCAGCCTCTTTGCCGGCACCGATGAAGCGCCGGGAAGGGTTACGACGATCAAGGGCAGGCGCTACAAGCAGTACCGGGGGATGGGATCGCTCGGAGTCATGAGCAGCGGCGAGTCGAGCGACCGCTACTTCCAGAAGAAGGAGATCGGGAGGACCAAGTTCGTTCCCGAGGGCGTCGAAGGAGTCACCCCCTATGTTGGCCATGTGTCGGACGTTATCTACCAGCTCATCGGCGGCCTGAAGTCCGCGATGGGCTACACTGGGTCGAAGACGATAGCGGATCTGAAGAAGAACGGCAGGTTCCTCAGGATCACGCCTGCGGGCTACGGCGAGAGTCACCCGCACAATATTATGATCACCGACGAGGCACCGAACTACCGCCTCTTCGAGTAATCTTTTTTATACTCGGACCACTAACATTTAGTAAACATGCTCGAGGGCAGTGAGGTTTCCCGTCTCCTTGATATCCTGGGAAACCGGAACAGACGACGAATAATAGAACTGCTGAGGCAGAAGCCGTGTTTTGTGACCGAGATCTCCGAGCGCCTGGTACTCAGTCCAAAAGCGGTGATAGAACACCTGCAGTTGATGGAGCGCGAGGAGCTCCTCATATCCTGCCAGGACGAGCGCAGGCGAAAGTATTACTACCTCTCGCATGACATCAATGTCATCGTAAACCTGCAGAAGCAGGACGGGGTTACGCTTCCCTCCGTTGAAGAGAACCAGAGGACACGATTTACGAGGAATCTTGCGGCATTCAGGAGGATGGTCAGGGCTCGCGACGAACTTCTGGATAACCTCGAACAACTGGAGCGGGAGATTGAATCGAGGTTCACCGAGGTCGTGCGCATGAGGGGGGGCATCGTCACCGATGACGGGGATCTGGAGATCATCCTCGCCCTCTCCCACGCGGACCTGATGCTCGCTGAACTCGAAGAAGTGAGCAGCCTGTCCACGGATGAGCTGAAACAGAGACTGAGCAACCTCATACGCATGGGGGTTGTCGAGCGAATCAACGACCGATACCGGATACGTGGTACACATGGCGAATAATCCATACGACGAAATGTTTAGAAATATCGCGCGGCTGATGGAGAAGATCTTAAGCGAGATGCCCCTCCAGGACCCCAAGATCATCGGGTTCACCATCATCAGCGGGTCGCCCGAGGGGGCACCCTATCTCGACCCGTCCGGTGAGGAGGAGGATGGAGAGTCCGACGTTGAGGTGGTCGAGGGGGATGACTGCATCTACATCACCGCGGTGGCGGATGCCCGGGCGGATGGCGCCCCGTACGTCACGTTCCAGGAAGATTCCGTGACCCTCTGCACCGGGGGTGACGAGGAGACGGTCATCGATCTCGAATGCGAGATTGACGTCCCGCACAGTTTCTACAACGTGCAGCACGGCGTGATCGATGCTGTCTGCCGGAAGAAGAGCGTGCCGGGCGAGATTGCCCGGTCCTGAACCGGCTTTTACAGCACCGGGGTTCAAGGGGTGCAATAAAGCCCCCGGCTTGAGTCGTGGGGATGCATTGCACCCCTTGGTCTATTCACTTTCACCCCGCACGGGCTACCTTATAGCCTGATGAGCGTCCACGAATCCGTGGAGCCCGCAATGCGGCATGTCACCCGGTATCGAACGTATCCCTCTCACGCCGTTGAGCAACGGCTGTTCACCGGGTTTACGAGATGTACCTTCGTCCGGAACTACTGTCTCGAAAACAAAACTTATCGAGACTCTATTCTCCCGAACCTGAAAGATGAGCACCCCGAGCTGCGTGAGGTCCATAGCAAAGTGCTGCAGAATGTCGTCCAGCAGATCGTTCACAATCTCCGCGCTCTCAAGAAACTGAAGGCAAAGGGGAGAATGGTCGGCAAGCTCAGGAAGAAGCGGGTTCACTCGATGATCTACGAACAGTCCGGGTTCCGGCTCACGGGCAACCAGCTCTGGCTGAGCAAGATCGGGGAGATGCGGATTGAACTCAGTCGCCCGATTCCCGGGACGATCAAACAGATCGTGATCAAGCACAACCGAACCCACAAGTGGTTCGTATCGATCATCTCCGAGACGCCCGACACCCCAGAACTGACACCCGGCACCTCCTGGGTCGGGATTGATCTGAATCTGGAGAACTTCTCCACCGACACCGACGGAGTGATCTTCGAGCACCCGCACAACGTCAGGAAAGTCGCAAAAAGGCTCCGGCGGGCTCAGTGGAAGTTGTCAAAGAAGGTACTCGGTAGCAGGAACCGCCGGAAACAGCGGGTCAGGGTTGCCAGGATTCACGAACAGGTGGAAAACCGGAGAAACGATTTTCTTCACAAGTGGAGCCGGTACTATGTTGACCGCTACGACCATATCGCGCTGGAAGACCTGAAGATCCGCCCGATGGTCGAATCGCTGGAAACAAAACTCTGCGGCAGATCCAAGTCTATTCTCGATGCCGCGTGGTACAAGGCCAAAGAGTTCATACGCTACAAAGCTGCGAATGCTGGTAAGTATGTCTACCTGATCGATCCGGCCTACACGACCCAGGACTGTTTCCGCTGCGGGTACCGGGAGAAGAAGGATCTCTCACAGAGAACCCACTCCTGTCCGATCTGCGGGTATACAGTCACTCGAGATTTGAATGCTGCACAGAATATCTTGAAAAAAAGCATCTGTAGGGTGGGGCACACCCGAATCTACGCTTGCGGAGATCAGGACCGCTACACCGCCGATCTTGGCGGTGCAAGTCCCGGTCCATGAACCAAGAATCTCCCGGCGTTAGCCGTGGAGAGTGTCAATCCTGATACTCTTCAAGAGCAAGCTGGTACATCCAGTCGAGGAGGAGCGCGCACTCTTCCGGTGTGCATTCCTGATCGCAGCCGATGCACGGGAGAACCTCTCCACCCGCAAGGATGACGCAGGGATCGATCGCCCGCTTCTTCGCCCGCAGAAGATAGGTCTTGATGCCGT
Organism: Methanobacteriota archaeon; assembly: GCA_016841385.1. Taxonomy (GTDB): domain Archaea; phylum Halobacteriota; class Methanomicrobia; order Methanomicrobiales; family Methanoculleaceae; genus Methanoculleus. Next base: position 25,679 of record JAENZF010000007.1, read on the forward strand.
CGCTGCGGAACTCGATGCGTTCTATCAACCCGGCATCCAGCAGCCGCTTCACAATCCTTGAGCACTTCCTGCTGTCAATCTCAAGGAGTTTCCAGAGCTCGCTCTGGAGAACCCCCTGACGGTGGGACTGGATAACCTTGAGTGCTTCTTCCTCCTGGTCGGACATGGTTATCAGAGCAGGGGTGCAATGGTCAGGATATTATTGCCGCGTATGACGACGGTCCCGAGGGTGCGGCCCCTCTGATCGCCGGTATACTCGGTGGTCTCGTCCATGTGGAGATTCAGGTGTTCATCCACTGCCACGAGCCGTCCCTGGAGTTTCCTGCCGTCATCCTTGATCTCAACGACGATTTTAGAGTCTACGAGTGAAAAAACCTTCTTTACGGGGAGTACGATGCCGTTAACCATCTGTTCTTATATGGTTATATTCATGCATTAAGTTTTTCCTATAACCGACCACCGGTCGCTAGCGACCGGTGGGAGGTGTGGCACCGTCAGGTGCCACTACCGACCATGCAAGAGGCCAGAGCATTCACCCGCTCCGGTTGGTGGGAGGTGTGGCACCGTCAGGTGCCACTACCGACCAGTAAGCCATCATGGCAACCGTGTCAGGTGCCACTACCGACCAGTAAGCCATCATGGCAACCGTGTCAGGTGCCACTACCGACCAGTAAGCCATCATGGCAACCGT
>JAENZF010000007.1:26379-32397 GCA_016841385.1 Methanobacteriota archaeon
TCATGGCAACCGTGTCAGGTGCCACTACCGACCAGTAAGCCATCATGGCAACCGTCAGGTGCCACAGGCCACTGATAAGGCGTCATAAGCAACCGCCCGGCAGAAACAGCAGTTCCGCGGCCGGTCAATCAGAAAAATGGGGGTTATTCGGAAAGGTCTTCCCAGCGGTCCTTGAACTGCTTCTCGACGCCCGGAAGGGTGGTATACTCCATCTCCTCGAGCGAGAGGCGGTGCGGTTCAAACGGCCCGTGGGCCCGGAGCACGTCCGAGAGCTCGCAGCACCGGTCGCGGACACGGTTGAACGCCGGGTCGTCGAACATGTCTGCAGGCCCGATCAGCTTCCCATTGCTGACCTGGAACCCGAGACAGATGACCCGGGGCGGTCCGTCGAACTGCGTGCAGTTTGCGTCGCAGACTCCCACCGGCATGAACGGCCCGTGGTGTGAACCGCGCATCCAGCCGGCCACGAGGATGGGTGTCCTGAAGGGGTCGATGACTTCACCGACCGACGGGAACCCGCTCTGCGCCCTGATGACCATGACCGGGTCGTCCTTGCCGACGTACCGGCCGGCCATCAGGTTCAGCCGCTGGGTGCTTGTGGATGCCGCAATTTCGTTGTTCCTCTTCCAGATGTACTTGATCACATAGCGGCTCGGTGCTCCGATATAGGCGAGGAGGCTGTAGGACTCTTCGGGCGTGTTGAAGAGGATCCTCCGCTTCTCTATGACGTCGTGGACCTCGAAGGTGAACCCGTCGTGCATCGACGGGTCGATGACGAGGCCGGACGTGCTGAAGGGATCGGCGAAGATCCTGTAGAGGAAGTAGTTCCACGCACCGGGCTCGGTCTTATCGGCCATGAAGACCAGGATCGGGTCGGAGCCACGCTCTTCAAACTCCATCTCGGCAACACCGGGTCCCATCCCCTTGACGTTGCCGCTGAACGCATCTCCGAGCAGGTCCTGACCGGCGCCGTAGAGTTTCATCTCCTTGGCAATCCCGGCGCATTCCAGGAAGATATCCCACGCCAGCTTGTGGATCTCTTCATTGTCCTCCCCCTTGGTGTGCGTCATGATCAACTCGAGATCGTCACCACAGTGAGTGACGTACGAGTCGGTGATGATGCTGCCTTCTGCTTCCTTGAGCCTCCGGGCGGCCACCTCAAGGAGCTTTGGGTGGGTTCGGGAATGCCCCGGAAAACTGCCTACATCTGCTTTAATAACGGATACGGTGGTCTTAACCATTTAATCACCACTACCTGGACGGGCGTAGCCCTTACGACTAGTAGATAGGTATTACTATATATGTAGGTGTTGTTGCCTTGAAAAATGGTTGGCTACGGCAACCAATTTTCGGGATTGCTTTTCCCGGCGATCCTTCGCGGCACATGTGCCCGACGGTGACGGCGATACTGTTATACTGCCGTTTACGCTTTTCCTCGTTTTTTTTCGGGCTCACCGCCGATTGGAGCATCGCTGAGAGCAGCATTTGCACAGCTCGCGTGTGGTGACCCCGGTGGCGATCGCGCGTTCTCTTCTGGAGGTATCGTCGAGATGCGGCCGGGAGGAGGGCTGGAATGAGAAGAGTACGGATAGAAGGGGCATAGTTCTTGCAACCCCCGCCCGGTGCCTGCCGGCCCGTGGTCTCCGGGTCTGCTCACGGGCGGGTGCGGGGTGCATCTGCCGAAGACTGCCGACGAAAAGTATTGCGGCCTTGCCGGGTCTGGACCGGCAGGCGCTTCGTCATTCAGTCGATCCTGATCGACTTGCCCCGGGAGAGTTTGACCTCCAGGACGCCGTGCTTGTAGTTCGACTGCATGGAGTCGGCATCCACGGCCGGCACCTCCACCGAGGTCAGCTGGTTGCCGCCTGCGATGATCGTCAGCGTGCCGTTGATGAGTGACAGGTGAATATTCTCCTTATCGACACCCGGGAGATCGATCGCCACCGTCACATCATCATCGGTCGTATACATCTCTGCTATCGGCTCGATGGTCCCCTCCGATGAGGGCTCTGCTACGGGAGCCGCTTCTTCCGCCGAAGTCTCTGTCTTGCCGGCGTCATGGAGGACGATCTTGAATCCGTAGGCAAACGGCTTGTTCTGGTCTCCCTGCTCTTTGAGCCCCTGTTCCATGAGGCGTTTCATCAGTTCGTTGAGCTGCTGGAAGATGTCTGCTGGGCTGTCACTCATGTGCATCACGTTGTTTCTGTCTCTGCTGATGAGGAGGTCGCATAACCCCTCCTGGGGAGGAGCGCCCCGTGGAGGGGGCGCTCCCGTCAGAACGCCATGGCCGTCTGCGGCAGCGGGCGTTCGATTTTGGTCTTCAACTCCTTTGTGAGGCGCTTGATCTCGCCGAAGTCTTTCGTTCTCTGGTAGACCGCATCTTTCAGGGCCTGCGTCAGATTTTTGACTTCCTGCTCGATCTTCCCGGTCTCCCGCATTCTGGCACGGTTGATCGTTGAGACGGCATCTTCGAGCGCCGACCGCTGCTCCTGGTTGTAGAGGATCTGCCAGGAGTGGCGTTCGTTCTCTTCCAGCCGGTCGATATCGAGCGTGCCTCTCACGCGGGAGAGGGCATCCTCGAAGTGTCTCCTCGTGATCCTCACGTTACCGATCGCCTGGCGCCGTTCTTCCTCGCTCTTCCCCCCCATCGCAGCGATGAACTCGCGCATGGCGGATATCTTTGCTTCACGGGCCAGTGCCTCGATATCGGCTCCGACGTAACCCTCGGTCCTGTCGACCAGTTCATCGATGTTCACGTCGTTTGCAAGGATCTCTCTGTTCTTGAGGTACACCTCGAAGATCTTCTTCCTGCCTTCCCGGTCAGGCGGCGGGACGTAGATTATCCGGTCCAATCTGCCGGGGCGAAGCAGCGCCTCGTCCAACATGTCCGGGCGGTTGGTAGCGCCGAGAACCACGACATTGTTGAGCTCCTCGAGGCCGTCGAGCTCTGTCAGGATCTGACTTACCACACTTTCAGTTACGTGCGACGATCCTATATAAGATCCGCGTTTAGGCATGAGCGCGTCAATCTCGTCGAAAAAGATAATCGACGGCGCTGCTTGCCTTGCCTTCCGGAATACCTGACGAACGCCGCGCTCCGACTCTCCGACCCATTTCGAGAGGAGTTCCGGCCCCTTTACGGAGATGAAATTGCTTTCGCTCTCGTTTGCGACCGCCTTTGCAAGGAGAGTCTTCCCCGTCCCAGGGGGCCCGAAGAGCAGGATGCCGCGGGGGGGTTCGGTGTCTAAGGAGGCGAATATCTCCGGATATTTGAGCGGCCACTCAACGGCCTCCGCGAGCTCGGCCTTGACTTCTTCGAGGCCTCCGACGTCCTCCCATTTGACATCGGGGATCTCTACGAGCACCTCTCGCATCGCGCTCGGCTCAACGTGCTTATGCGCTTCGACGAAGTCCTCGTTCGTCACGCGGAGCTGGTCGATGATCTCGGCGGGAATCTCCTCCTCGATCTTGATCTGCGGTATGATCCGGCGGATCGCGTGCATCGCCGCCTCCTTCGCAAGCAGCGCGATGTCGGCGCCGACGAAGCCGTGCGTGGAGCGGGCGTAGTCGTCGAGGTTCACGTCTTCGGCAAGCGGCATGCCCCGCGTGTGGATCTGGAAGATCTGCTGCCTTCCCTTGGTGTCCGGGATGCCGATCTCGATCTCGCGGTCGAACCGGCCGCCGCGCCGGAGGGCGGGATCGATCATATCCGGGAGGTTCGTTGCGGCGATCACCACCACCTGACCCCGGGTCTTCAGGCCGTCCATCAGGGCCAGGAGCTGGGCGACGATTCGACGCTCGACCTCGCCCTTCACCTCCTCACGCTTGGGTGCGATCGAGTCTATCTCGTCGATGAAGACGATTGCGGGTGCGTTCTCCTGCGCTTCCTCAAAGACTTCCCGCAGGCGCTCTTCGGACTCGCCGTAGTACTTGCTCATGATCTCGGGGCCCGAGAGCGTGATGAAGTGGGCGTCCACCTCGTTTGCCACCGCTTTTGCGATCAGCGTCTTCCCCGTTCCGGGCGGGCCGTAGAGCAGGACGCCTTTCGGGGGTTCGACGCCGAGGCGTTCGAAGAGTTCGGGGTGCCGGAGCGGGAGTTCGATCATCTCCCGGACGAGTTGCAACTCGCGGTCCAGGCCGCCGATGTCCTCGTAGTGGACGTCGGCCGCAGTCTCGCGCCGCCCTTCCTCGGGTTCATACAGGGTCTCTTTCAGCTCGATCTCGGTGCTGTCGGTGACGATGGCGATACCTTTTGGGGCCACTTTGGCGATCGCGAACGTGAGCGGGTTGCCGAGGATGCTGACCCGGATATGCTGCCCCTCGGTGACCGGCCGGCCGCGGAGGATCCTCCCCAGGTACTGCTCGCCGCCCACCAGGCGGATGGGCTGGGTCGGCTGGATGGTCACCTTTTTTGCGTATCCGGCCTCGGTCTTCTTGATCCGGACGTTGTCGTCGATCCCGGCTCCGACGTTGCTCCGGGTGTTGCCGTCGATGCGCAGGATCGCCTTGCCGGTGTCCTGCGGGAAGCCGGGCCAAATGAGCGTCGCCGCCTTCTGGCGTCCCTCGATCTCGATAACGTCGCCGCTGACGAGGCCAAGAGCCTTCATGGTGTCGATGCTCAGTCTGGCGATCCCCCGGCCGGCGTCTTCGTGAGCCGCCTCCTTGATGGTCACCTCAACAGATTCGGTGTTAGCCATGTGAACAATCTCCTCCTGTAGGGTTTACCATAGGTAAGTGCAAATTAATATTTATATTTTTCCCAGACCATCCCTCTCGTTGTGCTGGATAATCCCACTTTCTGTAACGATGTAATCCATCTTCACATCGTTATCGTCGGCAGGAATGCTCTCCGCCCGCTGGCAGGAGAACGCGATGCCGATCTTCTGCAGGTGCGGGTACCGGCAGAGGAAGCGATCGTAGTATCCGGCACCGTAGCCGAGCCGGTTACCTTCGGCGTCGAAGGCGAGCATCGGTATGACGACCGCCTGGACGTCCTCGGGCCGGGCCGGGAGTTCGTGGCCGATCGGTTCGGGCACGTTGAATGTGCTGGGGGAAAGGACCGCGGGGTCCGGCAGGTAGGAGAGGCGGAGGCTGCAGGTCTCCCGTTCGATGATGGGCACGACGACCCGCACGCCCCGGCGGTTCAGGTCCGCAATCAGGTCTCCGGTCTCGGCTTCCGGGGCTTTTGAGGCGTAGACCATGACGGTCTCAAATCCGCTGAGGAGGTCAAGGAGTATTCGTTCGATGCTGCTGCTGTACGTGGCGATCTGCGATGGTGAGAGAAGGGATCGGGCCTCCTTTGCCTGCTGGCGGAGGGCCGCCTTTGTCTGGCTCATTGCAAGAGAGTTTGGCTCAATCAGACCATAAAGTATGCATGCCAAAGGGGGGCACAGGCAGCCTACTTCTCTGCTGTCTGCTCCTCGCCGCAGACCTCCCGGAACCGGCGGAGGGAGGATGCAAGGACGCGGGTCTTGCCGATCATCGCGGCGATCAGGAGGGTGTCGAGGATCTCGTCGCGGGATGCGCCTTCCTTCAGCGCGGCCCCCATGTGGACCTTCAGGCAGCTGTCCGCACCGGCTCCGGCGGCGGCCGCAACGGCGATGAGTTCCGCGGTCTTCGGATCGAGTGATTCGGGCCGGGAGGTCCGGTAATCGGCGACGACGGAGAGCGCGAAGGTCTCGGGCCGCTCCTGGAGGATGGAGAAGATGAACGGGACGACGCCGAGCATTCCCTCCACGTCCTCCACGACGTCGTCGCCGAGGTCGTTGGCGTGGGCAAGGGAGTCGTCTATGAGTTTTTTGTTTTCGGGTTTCATTGGTCAGTCCTCTTATGGGGACGTCGATGGGGAGGAGGATAATGATGCGGTTTGCGGTCCGGGCGGGGGCGGCGGAGGGCGGGAGAGGGGGCTATGAAATTTTCCTGCCTTTTTGGGTAGTTTTGGATATAGCAGTTGCACAACCCCATCTACGGCTTTCGTGGGGGTATCGCCCCTGGGGGAGGGGCTGACGGGGAGGGGGG
>JAENZF010000207.1 GCA_016841385.1 Methanobacteriota archaeon
CACGCTCACTGCGTTCGCGCCTCGCACCTGCGGTGCTCGAACTCCGCTCCTCGAAACCCTGCGGGTTTCTCGAACTCCGTCCTTTCAGGACGTCGTTCTCCGGAGCGTCGTTCCCCCTATGGCGATATCCTCTCGAAATCCGTGCCAGGGATTTAACTAAATGGAGTTTGTGCACTGTGGGTGATCACATTCCTGACGAAGTATCGAGCCTTAAATCCATCCAGCCCTCTCACCCCCCTCTCGGCGCGAGGTCCTTGACTGCCGGCCCGTGGATCACCCTGCCGTCGGCATCGTAGCGCGAGCCGTGGCAGGGGCAGTCCCAGGTCTCTTCGGCGCTGTTCCATGTGGCGACGCACCCGAGATGGGTGCAGGTGGGGTTGACCGCGTGGACCCGGCCCTCCCGGTCCCGGAAGACGCCGGCCTTCTGGCCTTCGATCATCAGGATCCTCCCCTCCCCGGGCGGAACGTCCGCGAGGTCCCCGGCCGGCCGGGATATCGCTCCGCCGATGTACTTCTCGGCCACCTCGATGTTGTGCACGAGGAACCGCCGGACCGATGCCGCCGGCTTGAAACGGTCGGGGGCGTAGACCTCTGCCCAGGGGCTCGCGCGGCCCTGGATCATATCGGCAAGGATCGTCGCGGCCGCGGTGCCGTTGGTCATCCCCCACTTCCTAAAGCCCGTCGCGATGTAGACATTCTCGTGGCCGGCGGCGAGCGGGCCGATGTAGGGGACGCCGTCGTTGGTGATGTAGTCCTGCGCCGACCAGTGGTAGTCGACGGACGTGACCGGGTAGACCGACCGGGCGTATGCCTCGAGGTTGCGGTAGTGCTCCCTCGTATCCACGTCCTCGCCGGTCCGGTGCTCCATGCCGCCGACGAGCACCAGTTCGCCGGCATCAGTGGGCTGTGACCGCCAGGAGTGGGTGGGTCCTTCGGCGTTGATAAACATCCCGTCCGGGAACGGCTCACCGGTCCGGACGCCGAGGACATAGGAGCGCGACGGCTCCATCCGGGCGAAGTAGAATCCCGGGCTATCATAGAACGGGTAGTGCGTGGTAAGGACCACGGCCCGGGCCGTGACGGTCCCCCGCTCCGTCCGGACCGTGCAGCGGCCTCCGTCGTCCTGCACCTCGAGCGCCCGGGTCTTCTCGAAGATCTGGCTCCCGTCGCCCGGCACCAGGGAGGCCAGCCGCAGGAGGTACTTCAGCGGGTGGAACTGCGCCTGGTCGGCAAACCGCACCGCACCGTAGGTTCTGGCCGGCAGCGGGACGTCCTCCGTGAACGTCGCCGGGAGCCCGAGGCTCTTCGCCGCATCCGCTTCGGCCGCGACCCTGTCGCGGGAATTCTCTGACTCCGCATAGGTGCAGGCGGGTTTTCGCTCGAAACTGCACGGGATGTTGTACTCCCGGACGAGCGACGCGATCGTCTCGATCGCCGCCTGGTTTGCACCGGCATACTGCTGGGCCTTCGCGCTCCCGAACCGGTCGATGAGGTCCGCGTAGATGAGCCGGTGAAGCGAGGTAATCTTCGCCGTCGTATGGCTGGTGGCGCCTGTGACGATCCGGTAGGCGTCGATGAGGGCGACGGTCAGCCCCGCCCGCTTCAGCAGAAAAGCCGTGGTGATTCCTGCTATCCCGGCGCCGATCACCGTGACGTCCACCCGCCCGTCCCCGTCGAGGGACGGAAACCCCGTCTCCGGTGAGGTCGCAATCCAGTATGACTCCGCTATTCCCGGCAGATCAGTATTCCGTTCCGGTGACTCTCCCATTCCTCTTCGCCTCCCGGCTGATGGGTGCCCGGGCACCTCTATAACGGTTATGCGGGGCACAGTGGCAACGGCAGGTAGACCCCGCTATACGCGAAGACCTGCCGGTATGCATAAGAGTGATCGCGAGGATGCAGGAGTGATCGGGATGAGCGCGATTCACGGGATCAGGGCTTATGAGCGATACGTGGGAAGAGAGACGATACGCCGCATTGAGGCAAAGGCAAGACCGCTCCATGACATACACGTCCTGCACATGAACTCCACCTACTCCGGCGGCGGCGTCTCCCAGCTCCTATCGTCCCTGACGCTCCTGATGAACACCCTCGGGATAGAGACCGGGTGGCGTGTCGTGCACGGCCCGCCGGACTTCTTCAGCGTGACGAAGAAGTTCCATAATGCTCTCCAGGGTGCCGAGATCAACCTGACCGAGCGGAAGAAGGAGATCTACGAACGGGTTATCCACGAGAACGCCATACGGAACCATCTCAACCACGATCTGGTCTTCGTCCACGACCTGCAGCCGCTCCCGCTGATCGCCCATTACCGCAAGAAAAGTCCCTGGGTATGGCGTTGTCATGTCGACCTCACCGCTCCGAACCCGGAGGTCTGGAACTACCTTGTCCCGTTCATCAAGAAGTACGATGCCGTCGTCCTCTCAAGCAGGGACTACCGGCAGGATCTCAAGACACCGCAGGCCTTCTTCACGCCCGGAATCGACCCCTTCTCCATCGTGAACCGGGAACTCTCCGAAAGCGCCATTGACGAGCGTCTCGCGCACTACGGCATTCCGACCGACCTCCCTCTGGTCGTGCAGATCTCCCGGTTCGACCACTGGAAGGACCCCGAGGGAGTCATCCGGGCGTTCCAGAAGGCAAGGAAGGAGGAGGAGTGCACCCTGGTCCTCGTCGGGAACGTAGCGACCGACGACCCGGAGGGTGCGG
>JAENZF010000208.1 GCA_016841385.1 Methanobacteriota archaeon
GGCATAGACCTCTGGAGAGAGCCCGAGGCAGTGCGCGAGCCAGGCCATCCGGGTTTTGGCGTCCGCAAGGGTCTCCGGGACCTCGGCCGGTGTCTCCCCGCAGAGGACCAGGTGGTCCTTCGCCCGGGTTGCCGCGACGTAAAAGAGCCGTTTGCGCTCGGCCTCCTCCTTCTGCCGGTGCTCGTCCTTGAGGATCGTCAGGACCGGCGTCTCCTCGCGCTCGTGGTCGTTTGCCGGGTTCGGGATCGCGACCCCGAGCAGCAGCCCATCCTCCACCATGATCGTGCCCCCGCCAGCCCGCGGCGTCTCCCCGAGGTCGGGGACGACGACGACCGGGAACTCGAGCCCCTTCGCAGCATGCACCGTCATGATCGAGACCGCGTCTGCCGCCGCGAGGTCGAGGTGCGCATCGCCCTCCCGCTGCCCGTCGTCGATGCAGCGGCCGAGCTCCTCCACAAGGTCGGCAAGCGTGGAGCAGTCGGCCTCCCTCGCGATGGCGATCAGCTTCTCGACGTTCGCTGCCGCCTGCTCGCCCCCTACCATCCCGCCGAAGACGACGAAGATGCCTGAAGCGTCGACGATCCGGCGGATGAGACGGGCGGGCGGGGGCCTGCGGGCGTACGAGAGCCAGGACGAAAGGAGCCGCACCGCCGCCGCGGCGTCCTCCTCGGGGGAACGCTGCAGCCGCTCCAGGAGAGAGGCCCCCGCCGGGCCCGCAGCAGCAATCCGGAAGAGCCGGGCATCGGAGAACCCGAAGTAGGGCGATCGCAAAAGCCCATAGAGCGCCGCGTCGTCCAGGTCGTTTGCGAGGAACCGGAGGATGTTGTAGAGGTCGTAGACCTCCTGCCGCTCGTAGAACCCGAGGCCCGCGTGGACGTGGTAGGGGACGGCGTAGCGCCCAAGCGCCCACTCGTAGTAGGCAAGGTTCGTCCGCCGCTCAAGCAGGACGGCCAGATCGCCGTAGCCCGCCGGCCGGACCTCCCCGTCGCGGTAGACGGGCTTCTCCCCCCGCTCGACAAGGCACCGGATCTTCCGGGCGACCATCTCCGCTTCGGCACGGCGGCCGGCCGCCCGGTCCTTGATTCTCGGGCAGAGGAGGAGTTCGACCGAGCCGGCATCGCTCTTCCGGAACGCTTCCAGCGGTTCGTACAGAAACTCCCAGGGTCGTCCGGACTCCGTCATCAGGGCGCCGAAGACGGCGTTCGTGAACCCGACGATCTCGGGCGTGCTCCGGAAGTTGACGTCGAGCGGAACCGACTCCCCACCGAGGACCTGCTCGATCAGGTCGCGGGTATGCCGGAACTGCGTGACGTCGGCCTCCCGGAAGAGGTAGATGGACTGTTTCGGGTCGCCGACGATGAAGAGTTTCGCCGGCTCCCGGGCCAGATCGCCGAGGATGGCGCGGATGATGGCGATCTGGACGGGATCGGTGTCCTGGAACTCGTCGACCAGGACGAACCGGAACCGGTCCCGGAAGTGTACCGCCACGATATCGTCGCGGTCGCGAAAGAGCCGGTGGGTGCGGTCGACCAGGTCGTCGAAGTCCAGCGCGTTCTGCCGCCGTTTCTCGGCCTCCACCGCTCCGAGGAAGGCCCCAAAGACCGTGCCGAGGTCGCGGAGGAACTCGAGCGTCGCCCGGGTGAAGGGGTCCGCCGGGTCGACGGCGAGCGAGAGGGGCCCTGCGTGGTCCTTGATGCACCCGTTGATGACCCCGTAGGCCGCCCGGAGGTTGTCAAGGTCGTCTCCCGCCCAGTTCGGCTTTCTCCCCATGCGGGCGGAGAACCGCTTCTCCCGGTGGAGAGCGGCGATCGCGAGAACCGCGCTCGCGGCTTCACCGGCCAGGTAGGGCTCGACGGCCCGGAGGTAACTCTCGCCCGGGTCCCGGTCGCCGGGGTAGCGGGCGGCGAGGTCCCGGAGCGTTTCGATAGAGCGTCCGGCACGGGCGAGGAAGGCCTCGAGCGCCTCCGCTCTGTGCTGCTCCACGACCGCCCGCCAGGCGTCGAGCACCCCCTCCTCGCTCTCCGCGAGGGCGGCAAAGAACGCCTCCGACGCCTCGCGGCGGGTGTACAACCGCTCGAGGTAGTTCTTCAGTTCATAGGCCCCGACCGCACGGAGGGCGCCGATCACCGCGTCCCGGCACGCCTCCGGCGGCTCGCCGTGGATGAGGGCATCGATCGCCTCCTCCCGGAGCAGGATCGCCTCCCGCTCGTCGAGGACGGCAAAAGCGGGCCCGACACCGGCCTCGATCGGGAACTCCCGGAGGACCCCCGCGCAGAACGAGTGAAAGGTCGAGATCTTTGCCCAGAGGAACTCGTCGCGGACCGTGTCCCACCGCTCGCCCTCCTTCTCCGCGAGGGCCTGGCGGACCCGGACCTTCATCTCGCCGGCCGCCTTCTCGGTGAAGGTCAGTGCGAGGATGTTTCCGACACCGACGCCGTCCTCGCTCTCAAGCAGGCTGATGTACTTCTGCACCAGGACGTGCGTCTTTCCCGTCCCTGCCCCGGCGGTAACGCACTTGCTCGTTCTGTGGTCGAGCGCGGCCCGCCTCTGGCGTTCAGTCAGTCCCATCGGCGTTCACCTCCTCGCTCGTGCCAAGCAGCCGCAGGCCGTCGAACCGGCAGACCGTCCCAAAGCCGCAGTAACCCGGGCAGGGGCCGGCGTCCGACCGGGGTGGGA
>JAENZF010000008.1 GCA_016841385.1 Methanobacteriota archaeon
TTAACGATGGTTTTATCGTAGATCGACGGGGCCCGGGATCTGCGGGATAAACGGCCGACGGGACCGCGACGTGCTTCCGCGCAGATCCCTACACGGTGAAGAGGCCCCGCTCGCCGGTTATCCCCAATAGCCCCGCACGGATACCGGCATCGAGCCAGGCATACCCGTAGCTGAACTGGACGAGGGCCCCCGCAAGGTCGCCCGCCTCGAGGCGTTCTACGCCTTCCGTATACCAGGAATGCGCCTCAGAGTGGAGCGCTTCTGCCCCCGCACGTAGTGAGCTCGCCTCGTCCGGCCCCGCCTCGACCGCCGCAAGGGCAGAACGGAGCATCCGCCGGTAGCGGTGGGTCTTCTCGTCCAGGTGGGCGCTCTGCGAGTCCGGTATGCATGCGTCTACGAGAACAGGGGGGTGGGCGGCGAACGGCTCGAGCAGCCCGAGCCGCGAGCCTGCGTCAAGCCAGCCGAGCCCGTACGCAAAAGCGGCGAACGCGTTCACCGGATCATCCCCCCGGAGAAACGCCGTGCCGTCGCTCTGGTAGGCCGCAGCCATCTCGAGCACCTCGTCGGCCACCCGGTGGAGGAGGGTCCCCCCGGGGACGGCGATCCGGGTCCGGGAAAGAGCCTCTCCGAAGAGGGCACCGTACTCCTCGAGGGTCATAGGCCGGCAAACATCTCCAGGTACTCGCGCTCCATGGGGTGGAGCTCCCCCGGCACGACGAGGATATGGAGCGGGGGCCCGAACTCAGTCTCTTTGAGCTTCGCACCGGTCCCCCCCGCGACCACGGGGCTCTCCGACCCCGCCCGGGCGATGCCCACGTACAGGGCAGGCGGCTCGATGCCGCGCTTCTCCCCCATCTCTTCGAGGATGGCGATCGCCTCCGGGATGCGCATGTAGCGGTCTTTCTGGATATCGAGGTAGACGAGCGTATGCAGGTTGAGCGTGAGGTTTGCCGCAACCGTCTCGAGGGGGGCCGTCGGGAACCATCCCTTCGCGGGGAACGGCACCGAACAGGACTTCCCGAACCGGTAGTTCTGCAGTCCGGAGAGACCACAGACCGCGCTCGATATCGACGAGGCGTGGATGATGGACGTCTCAATGCCGGCGGCGGCCGCCCGCATCCGCAGGTCGGCGTGTGTCGTCGAGACCATGGGGTCTCCCCCGGTCAGGAACACCACCCGGCCTCTCGCGGCACGCTCGATGATCTCGCGGGGGTCCCCTTCGACATCCTCTCGCGCGAGCACCCGGACCTCCTTGCCAAAAAACGCCTCCATCGCGGGAACATCCGTCCCCATCAGCCGCGACGTATACGACTCGAGAAAGACGGCATCGGCGTTACGGACGCATTCAAGGCCTTTGACCGATATATCCCCGAGGTCGTAGAGCCCGAGGCCCACGAACGTCAGCATGGCCGGCTCACTTCCCGGGCAAACGGAGGGGGGGAGAGGCACGGCAGCGGGGGCACGGCGCAGCCGGGGTATAATCGAAGAAATTTCATCGTCATCTCTCAACTGTCGGTCTTCCATCATCGTAGATGTAACGGATCAGGGGAGTCGCCCGGCCGCGGATGCCGACGACATGGGAACTCCATCCCATCGGCTGCGCTCCCCTCAATACACTACCTACGAAAGGATACGGAACATAAGGCCCCCGATAAGGAGTCCGAGGGCGACCGTGTAGAGCGTGATCGCAACCGTGATCCGCGAGCCGACCTCACGCAGGAGGACCGTGATGGTCGCAAGGCAGGGGACGAAGAGGACGGTCACGACCGCAAAGATGTACAGCTGGAGGGACGAGAGCACCGACCCGAGGTCGGCGGTGCCTGCGAGGATGGCAAGGGTCTCAAACGCCATCTCCTTTCGGAGGATCCCGAAGGCGAGCGCCGTCGCCGAGTAGCCGGGAAGACCGAGGAGGGCCATGGTGTAAGGCTCCACCATCCCCTCAAAGATTGCCATGATACCGAAGAACTCGAGCAGCCCGAGGACGACGCTCCCGAGGAGGAGTAGCGGCATCGCGATGAAGAGGAACTCGGAGAGACGCGACCAGGCCTTCTTCATCACCAGTCTCGGGTCCGGCCGGCGGAGCGGCACCATCTCCATGATCATGCCGAACCGCTCACCGGGCGTCACGCGGGAGAGGACGAGCCCCGTGATGAGGAGCAGGACAAAGACGATGCCATAGACGCTGAATGCCGCCCCGATACCGACGAAGCTCCCCACAATCCCGGCGATGATGACGGTCCGGGCCGAGCAGGGGACCATCGTGACCAGGAATGAGGCGATGATGCGCTCCCGCCGGGAGTGCAGGAGCCGTATGCTCATGATAGCCGGCACGTTGCACCCGAACGCCAGGGTGAGGGGGATGACCGCCCCGCCGTGCATCCCGACCCTGTGCATCGCGTTGTCGGCGAGGAAGGCCGCCCGGGTCATGTATCCGGAGTCCTCGAGGACGGAGATGATGATGTAGAAGAGCAAGACGTACGGGAACGCTATCCCGAGGCCCGCCTGGAGCGCGAGCAGGATGGATCTCCCCAGTTCTTCGGCGAGCGGTGGCAGCCCGAGCGCGAGGAACGGTTGTAGTGCAAATACGTTGAAGATCTCTACGATCACCCCCTCGAGGAACGATCCCACGACGAAGACCAGGAGGAGCATCCCGACGAGGATACCGAGGAGGATCGGGATTCCGGGGATCACCCGCGTCAGGATGCTGTCAGGGTCGGTCTGGCGGAGCAGCACCTCTTCCTTGAGGGTTAGGTCGGCGATCCGGTGAGCGAAGTTGTGCCGGTTGGCCGCGATGATCTGGTTGGCCGTCATCCGGTGCCGGGACTCGATCTCATCGGCGATCGTTCGTGCCGCCTCAAGCAGTTCCGGGTTATCGCCGAACCCCTGAAGTGCCCGGATGCTCTCCTTCCGGTCGACACCGAACATCTTCCCGAGACTCCGGACCGCGGCTTCCACATGGTGGTCGTACGGGATCTCCACTTTCGACGGCCGGGTGGCGGCAAGGGCCGCCGGGATGATCCGATCGATGTTCTTTCCCTGCGCCGCCGCCGTCAGGATCACATCGACGCCGAGGAGGTCGCGGATCGGGCCGGGGTCGATCTCAATCCCCTGCTTTACGGCTTCGTCGGCCATGTTCAGCACGACGACCATCGGGAGGCCGTACTCCGCCACCTGGAGGAGGAGGTAGAGGTTGCGTTCCAGGCGTGTGACGTTCACCACCACGATGACCGCATCGGTATCCTGCTGCTCCAGGAACCGGCGCACCAGATCTTCCTCGTCCGAACCCCCTTCCAGCGAGTAGACGCCGGGGAGATCCACAAGTTCGACCATCTCGCGCTGAAAACAGGTGTTGCCACGCTGCAACTCGACGGTGGTCCCGGGGTAGTTGCTCACCTCCACCCCGAGACCGGTGAGCTGATTGAAGATCAGGGATTTGCCCACGCTGGGGTTGCCGATCAGCGCAAACCTCATGGGCACGACTCCACAAGGATCGATGCCGCGATCTCGGGACTGATAGCGATGTCGCACCCTTTCACCCTGACCACGACCGACTGGTTCGGGAGTTTCCGCCGGATCTGCACGACCTCGCCGGGGAAGATACCAAGGTCGAGCAGCCTCCGGTGCCGCCGGGGCCCTCGCATCATCGCCACCCGAACGGTATCCCCTTCCTTGCAGTCGAGCAGCGTGCAGGCGTCCTGTCCCCGGCAGCGTCCCATACACCCCGGCGGGGATTGGGCGCCGTCCATGTAGGAAGAGAGCCGTTCGAGGGTCTCGTCGGAGATGTCGTGCTCGAGCGTGCAGGCCTCCTTGCTCGCTGCGTCCGCATCGACGCCGAGCATCTCGGTTAAGAAGCACTGGAGGACGCGGTGTTTCCGCGCCACCACTGAAGCCACCGACGATCCCTTCTCGGTCAGCCTGACGGCGTCGCCGCCTGCCCGCTCCAGGTATCCTTCCTCGATCAGGGAGGCGATGGTCGTCTCGGCGATCTCCCTCCCGGTACCGAGGGCTGCCGCTATCTCCTGCGACGTCGCCGACTGCCTGCCGTTTTCCGTGATCGTGAGGATTGCTTCAAGGTAATCCTCAAATGTGGAAGAAAGCATGCTACAATTTCTTTCACTTCTACAAGTTTATGGATTTGGGTGGTACCAACGGGATCGGGGTGCAATGGGAAGCGGGTCTGTGCCACTCCATGACAGGGGATCGAGATCCGGGCCGGCCGTAAGAACGGCGGGTTAGAAGCCTTCCGATTTGAAATCCGGAGCGAATCGATCGGAATGCTTTTTTGAAAACAAATGCTCACACGACGAGAACAACTGTTAAGTATCAAGGATGGATTCAAGGGATAGTGATGCTCCATGTCGCTGGAAGAGAATAAGGCGATTGTTCGCAGGTTTATCGAAGCCTATAACAGCCGAAACCTGGGCCTGTTCGACGATCTAGTAGCACCGGATTACGTTGACCATACCCATCAGCAACAGGGCCGGGAAAGCTTCAAACGGCTCTTTACGCTGGCTTTCAACGCCTTCCCCGATTGGCGTGAAAGTATCGAAGATATCATCGCCGAAGAGGACAGGGTGTGGGTTTGTGTTACCGCTACGGGGACCCATACAGGCGAATGGAATCTTTCCGGAGTTCCATTACCCCCTACCGGCAAGAAGGTGACAATGACGATGGTTTTCATCTGGCGCATAGATAACGGCAAACTCGCAGAGGGATGGGAGGTCGATGAGGACCTGGATTTCCTCAAACAACTGGGTGTCATCGAATACACGGAAAAAGGAAAGAAACTCTTTCCAGAAGATGCCGGGTAGGGAATATACCATCCATGCAGGTTTCCTGCCGGAGCCTGCACCCGGCGAGCATCAACGCCTATATGGTTTCGCGGACGATCGGTGATCATGGGGACCCCGGAGAGGCAGGTCACGAACAGGGATGTTGCCGAACGGCTCGCGTTCATGGCACGTCTGCTCGAGATCGCGGGAGTTGACCGGTACCGGACCGGGGCCTACGAGCGGGCGGCGCGGCAGGTCGAGCGGCTCTCCCTCCCGGTTGCCGGACTCGACGAGGAGGAACTTACCCATATCCCGGGCATAGGAGTCCGGATAGCCGGGCAGATCCGGGAGATCGTCGCTACAGGGTCTTTCGGAGAACTCGAAGATCTGCAGGCAACCATCCCCGGGTCGATCGTCGAGCTGCTCGGCGTTGCCGGGGTGGGGCCCCGGACCCTGCACACCCTCTGGAAGAGACTCGGCATCCAGACGGTGGAGGATCTCGAGCAGGCAGTGAAAGGGCACCGGATCAGGGCACTCCGGGGGTTCGGGGCAAAGAAAGAGGAGGCGATCAAACGAGGCATCAGGCAGTTCCGCCAGAGGTCGGACCGGATGACCCGCCCACATGCTGACGCCGTGCTCGATAGCGTGACGGCGCTGTTCCCTGACGGACAGTATGCGGTTGCCGGGAGTTACCGCCGGGGCGCCGCCACCGTCGGCAGGATCGAACTCGTCGCTACCGGGGACCGAAACGCCCTCGTGCACCGTCTTCGGGCCGCTGGCGTTCGCATCGTCAACGAGAGTGCCGAGGTGGTCTCGCTGTATGCCGGCGGTGCCCAACTGAACGTCCGGTTCACCGAACCCGGCCGGTGCGGCACCGCGCTCCTCTGCGCCACCGGCTCTCGCGGGTTTCTGGCCCGGCTGGGGGAGGTGGCGCTCGCACGGGGCTACCGGCTCGGCCGGGACGGCCTTGCGGACTGCACAAGCGGCAGCCTGCAGACGTTCGGGAGCGAAGAGGAAGTCTTCGCGTTCCTCGGGATGGCGGCCGTCCCGCCGGAGTTGCGCGAAGACCGGGGCGAGATCGAACTCGCCCTCCGGCATGCCTTCCCCGACCTGGTCGACCTTCGCGACGTGCGGGGAGACCTTCATGCTCACACCACCTGGAGCGACGGCCACCAATCGCTTGAGGACGTGGCGGACGCGGGAGATGCACGGGGCTACGAGTACGTCGTGGTCACCGACCACTCCTCGCGAGTGAGCCCGGAGGCTCTCGCAAAGCAGCATGTCGAGATCGAGCGGATCAACCGCCGGCATACCTGCCAGCTCCTCGCCGGGAGCGAAGTTGACATCAAGAGCGACGGTAATCTCGGATACCCGAACCGGGTTCTTGCCGACCTCGACCTGGTGATCGCCTCGGTCCACTCGGGGTTCGGCCAGGACCAGGACGTCCTGACCCGGCGCGTCCTCACCGCGATGGACAACGATCATGTCGATATCATCGGCCACCCCACCGGACGCCTTCTCGGCCGGAGGCCACCGTATGCAATCGACCTTGTGCGGGTGACGGCCCATGCGGCGGAGACGGGGACTGCGCTTGAGATCAACGCGTCGCCCCACCGGCTCGACCTTGAGGATATTTATATATGGCGCGCGAAGAAGGAAGGAGTGAAACTGGCTGCAGGAACTGACGCCCACAGGATTGAAGAGTTTTCAAATATGCGCTACGGCATCGTGCAGGCACGCCGGGGATGGTGCACCCCGGACGACATCTTAAATACCCTCTCCCTATCCGGGTTGCTGGAGTGGAGGTCATGATCTACCGATTCTATGAGAATATCCTCCTCCGGGACCTCCATACGCTCCCGGAGCATATCTGCTTCATGATCACCGAGCAGGATATGCTCGACGCCCCGGGCAACCTCCACCTCGCCGCCCAGTGGTGCCGCGACCTCGGGATCGGGAGCGCCATGTTCCATATCAGCACCGCAGATCCGGCCCGGCTGGAACGGTGCCTCCCGCTGATCCGTACGCTCTCCTCGATCGCACGCCTGACCCTGCACTACCGCGATGGGAAGGAAGTCAGCGGGGAAGGTATAGACGTGACGGTAGCGATCGGGAAGAGCGGGCGCCAGGAGATCGCCGGCTGCGTGAGAAGGATGGCCGAGGACGGTGTGGACCCAGGCTCCGTCGACGAAGACCTGCTGGAGTCGTACCTCACCTTCGACTACGAGCCTGACCTCGTCATCAAGACGGGCGGCGACCACCTGACCGACTTCCTCATCTGGCAGTCGGTCTACTCCGAACTCTTCTTCCTCGACGTCAACTGGGCTCTGCTCAGGAAAGTGGATTTTCTCCGGGCACTCCGGGACTTCCAGTCGCGCGCGCGCCGTTTCGGGCGGTGACCGCGGATCGGCCGGACGGCGTCCGTCAGGAATGCCGGCGCACACGCTCCTTAAGAAGCATGCGCTGGTCATAGACACGCATCGCCCGGAGGAGATCGATCTTCCGGAACGCCGGCCAGTACGGGGCGCAGAAGTAGACGGCAGACTCGTGGCCGTTCGCGAGCCAGGGAAGGAAGTTGGATGTCCGGCAGTCGCTGCCGGTACGGATGATCAGGTCGACAGGGGGTATGGGTGCCCCACGGTTGAGGTGGCTCTCGACGGTCGTGGTGCTGATGGTCCCTGGATCGATGATGCCACGTTTTACCTCGTCGAGGATCGACCGGGCGGCGTGCACGATCTCGTTCCGGCCACCGTAGGCAAGCGCGATGTTGACGTAGTAGTCGGTGTAGTGCAGCGTCGCCTTCTCCGCCGCTTCGATGGTCGAAAGGAGATCGTCAGGGAGGAGGGACCGGTCCCCGATCATCTGCACCCGGATATGGTTTTTATGCACTCGCTCGTCGGTCAGGATCGCGATAAACTTCTCCTGAAAGAGCGCAAAGAGCGACGCGAGCTCGCTCCTATCCCTCCGGAAGTTCTCGGTGGAGAAGGTGTAGAGCGTGATATGCCGCACGCCGAGTTCGCATGCCCAGTCGAGGACCTGCTCCGTGGCATCCGCTCCGAGCCGGTGTCCGACCGCCGTATCAAGCCCCTGGTCCCGGGCAAACCGGCGGTTTCCGTCCTGGATCACCGCAACGTGCCGGGGGATGTGCTTCACCTGCCACTGCAGGAAACGTTCGTAGAGGGGCTCAATCCTCGATCGCAGCATCAGAGCGGCGTCACCTCGACCACCATGCCACCGTTCGGGTAGCGCTCGACGACGTACTTCCTGCCCGGCAATCCGGCACAGTGATCGGCAAGCACCCACCACGCCAGCTCGATTCGTCCTTCGCAGACCGCATAGTCATCCTCATCGAGGCTCTCCAGGAACCCATCAAGAGCGCCTGCCGGTTCGAGCACCCCATACACAACAGTCCCGTCATCCGTCACCTCTTCAAACGGACGCGCAGTATTGGCAGCGATCCGCTTTAACCGTTCCCGTAGCTGGACCGAGTCTTTGAAGACCGACGAGCAGAAGTGCACCTTCGGGTCGAGAGAGAGTTTCTCCGCCCACTGGCGGGCGCCCAACACAGCGTTATGCAGTCCGTCCTCGGGTTCGAGCCCGCGTTCCCGCATGGCGGCAGCACAGGTCTCCCCCCACTCCAGTTCGTTGATGTTGAGGAAGTCGAGAAGCGGCAGAGCAGCGGCAAGGTCCTCGATTCCCGGGAGCGCCGGCACCTCGATGCCGATCAAAAA
The DNA here is from genome assembly GCA_016841385.1 of Methanobacteriota archaeon. GTDB lineage: Archaea > Halobacteriota > Methanomicrobia > Methanomicrobiales > Methanoculleaceae > Methanoculleus. Next base: position 8,504 of record JAENZF010000008.1, read on the forward strand.
GCCCATCCTACGGGCGAGGAGAGCTGAACGGGCAAAATCCGTCTCGAGGATGCATGGCCACGACTCGTGAGGCGGATGCAGCCGGATCTCGTCGACCAGCCCCTGGAGGGGCCGGAGCATGGGTTCGTTCGGCGCAAGGCCGGTGTAGAGGTGGATCTGGTGGTCCGGGCCGAAGTGCTCCTTGAGAACCCTGCAGTATTCCACCACCCGATCGAGTTCGATCAGCGGTTCGCCGCCGGTGACACCGGTCCCCAGAGCGCTCATGCTCTCCGCCACTTCGATGGCCTCGGACGGCGACGAGACTCTCCGTTCATTTGCAAACACTACGTCCCGGCCTTTCCGCTCATGCGAGAGCGGGCAGTACCAGCAGGTGCGATGACACCGGCCGGTCACGAAGAGGACCATCTTTGCTCCCTGGTGACAGAGGACGCATCCCGGGCTCAGGAACCGCCCGCTGGTGTCCACTTCCGACTCCTGTGGCATGTTACATCACTTATGGGGGGCGAAGGGGAAAAGGTTTGACGGTGCCGGAGTTCTCCCCCCGGCGGAACCCCTTACGGGAATATACGAGCACTCCTTTTCGGTTTTATCCGGCAAAGCCTGCACAACGATCAAGACCGGCAACATGCGGTGACGACAAAAAATCGCGTGGTTACACCCGCCCTTCCGGCCCCCTCACCCTCCCCTCGTCCACCAGTTCGGTATAGTCGTCGAACCAGTAAGCCTCCGGGTTGCTCTTATAGACCATGAACCGCCCGATATCATCCGGATTGGCCGCCTGGTTGTACTTGAAGTACGTGAACTTATCAGTCCTCCCCAGAACCTCGATCTTGCCGGTGGCATGGGAGATCACGAACCTGGCCTGTTTCGCAAGCCCCGAACACCTCGACCGGGCCTGCTCGAAGATCCGGTAGGACTCCTCCACCGGGACTGCAAACGTCCGGTTGCCGATCGTGGGACGGCACTGGAACACGTAGTAGGGATTGACACCGATGAACGAGAGTTTATCGAAGAGCGCCGCAAGCACCTCCGGGTCGTCGTTGATGCCGCGGATCAGGGGCGTCTGGTTCATGACGATTGCTCCGGCTTCCTGCAGGAGAGCGACCGCCCGGCATGCGGCGTCGGTCAGTTCCCTCGGGTGGGTGAACTGCGCCATGATGTAAATACGCTTCTCATCCAGGCTGTAGTCCCGGATCATATCCAGCAGCGCGGGATCGTTCGTGATCCGGAGGGGATCGTATGCAGGCATCTTCGTGCCGATCCGAATGATCCCGACATGATCGATATCCCGGAGCTGCCGGATGATATCGAGCAGCCTGTCGGTCCCGAGGATCAGGGGGTCGCCCCCGGTGAGCAGGACGTTGTTGATCTCCGGATGATCCCGGATGTAGGCAAGCCCCCCGGAGATGTCCTTATTCACTTCGCGCGCATCCTCGATGAAGAGGCGCTTGCGGAAACAGTAGCGGCAGAGGCCGCCGCAGAGGTCGCTGACCAGCAGGAGGGCGGTCTCCCGGTACTTGTGCTGCAGCCCCGGCGCCCGGGTATACCGGTGTTCCGATGACGGGTCAAGGTGCCCCCAGGGCTCAAGTTCTTCAAGGGTCGGTACGATCAGCCGCCGGATAGGGTCGGCCGGGTCATCCCAGTCAATCAGCGAGAGATAGTAGTCGTTTGATCGGAACGCAAAGAGTTCCGTCACCTGCGCAAGGGCGGCACACTCCTCTGCACTGATACCGGGGACCATATCGAGCGATGCTATATAAATCGGGTTTGTAGCATCATTTAACGGGCTCACGGTATCGTCGATCGGGTTTTGGATATACGTCGTGTTCATGGGATTGCCTCCGGATCGACACTCTCCAGTGCAGGATACAATCCGCAATAGCCGGGGACAGCTGCATGAGAGCGGAGATCGGGAACGAGACGATCTGCGCAAAGGGTTCATGAGAGTTTCGTGCTCTCATACAGGAAACCGTCGCTCCGACATGCGTCATTGAGTGTCGGATTACGTGTCGTATCCAAAAGGGTCCTCAGGATATTTATATCTTCGGTTGGGGGTGCAATGCTACAGGAGGATAGCCCGCCGCCCCCATCAAATGCGGTAGACGCCGTATTACTTCTTCTTCTTGGCCATAGAGAGAATGTCCACCACGTATTTTCCTTCCTTTTCCAGTCCGACGACAACCTCGTCCGACCGGGCCAGTTTCTCGATATTCAATTCGTACGAACCGGGACCGAGGATACGGATGCTCTCGATCCGCTCGAAGACCTCGATCTCCTCTTTTCGTCGATCCCGCTTGACCTCAAGCACGTCTTCGCCCGTATCCCGGGCAATCTCGTCGATGGTCTTCTCCTTCAGCACGTCGTCGTGCCGTTCGGCCTCACGGATGTAGAGAAACTTCTTCCCGCCGCAGCTCGGGCATCCTTTCAGTATCCTCGTCGAACCGTCCTCGAACTCCCTGCCACATTGCGTACACTTGTGAGGCACCTATATCACCCGTTTATCTCGAGGAGGAGACCCATGCGCTGATGAGATCCTTCTCCTTCTTGAGCGTCTTGAGCTGGTTTGCAGGCCCGATCACGGTCAGGCGGGTTTCGGAGCGCTTCCCCCCGAGGAGTCTCCCCAGGAACCCGCTCTGGACATCTCTGACGGGATAGGTCTCCATCTCGATCCCGGAAAAGCCGTCCGGTGCGATCTCACGCATCGTGATCTCGATGAGCTTGCTCTGCTCGTCCGGCGCGAGGCCCTTCTCCAGGATAACGATGTTTCCTTCCATGACGTCATCGAGGATCAGGCGGATCTTTTCCATTGCTGTGAGCCGGTCAAGGCGCTCCGCCGAAATCAGATCTATCTGTACACCCTGTATCATCTCCATCACCCGAAATATGACGTCATATTCTCGTACAACTCATCCACGTTGGTCCCTTCAAGACCCGAGATCGAGATCACAGGGTGCTGGGGAAACGCACTCTTGATCCGCGCGGCCGAAGCATCGGGAAGGTCGTTTTTGTTCGCGACGATCAGGACAGGGAGCTTCCGGCTCTCGATGATCCCCACCAGCATGATGTTCACCTGCTGGAACGGGTCCAGCGTGGAGTCGAGCATGTAGATGACGCCATCGATATCCTCACGGAGCCAGTGCATCGCCTCAGCCACGCCCTCGGTAGCCTCCCGTGCCCGCTTGACCGCTTCCTCCTTCTCGAGGCCGTATTCAACGAACTCGTTATAGTCGATCTTGGTCGTCACGCCCGGCGTATCAACGATATCGATGGTGATCGTGTTGCCGTTCTGGCCTGTGATGGTGATATCCTCTTTGCGCCGTACGCGGCGGGTTTCGTGAGGCACCTCGCTGACCGGCCCGACCGCATCACCGACCCAATCCCGCACAATCCTGTTCGCAAGCGTCGTCTTGCCGGCATTGGGAGGGCCATAGATCCCGATGCGGCATGTCCGCTTCTTAAAGAGCGCCTTCAAGAACCCCGAGATCTTTTTTTTTGTACGAACTAAGAACGTCATTAAGCTCCCTCAGGTAGGCTAATTTACCTATACTTAAGTGAGTTATGTCACTCACAAATAAATATAATTATATGTTCCGTCCAGCGCATTCTCCCTATTTTGGAGACAAATAACAATCTCGGAGGGTGAGAATTCTTTTATACTGTTGAAACCTAGATACACTTGCACCTGGAGAATCGGCCCTTATAGCGACCAGATTAGGAGAATCCGATGATGAATAATAGCGATGCCATCCGCTTCGAGACACGCGTACCAGTCAGGGAGGTCATGCAGAGCCATCCAACGACCATCGATGTGGGGGAGACAGTCGCCCGGGCAGCACAGATCATGTGCCGCGATGAAGTCGGCAGTTGTATTGTGCTGCAGAATAACCTCCCCACCGGGATCGTCACGGAGGAGGATATCAACTGCAAGGTCGTGGCAAAAGACTTAAAACCGGGCAGTATCCACGTCAGCGAGATCATGAGCACCCCGCTGATCACGATCGGTGCCGACAAACTGGTCGGGGATGCCGCAGCAATGATGGTTAAGCACCGTGTCCGCAGGCTCCCTGTCGTTGAGGAGCAGCAGGTCATCGGGATCGTGACGGTCAGGGATATCCTCACCGTCGCGGCTGAAGTGAACGAGCTGCTGGCGGACCTCATTGAGATCAACCGCGAAGAAGAGTACGCTATGGGGGTCTGCGACCGGTGCGGGAACATGTCCGATGATCTCTCACGGGTCGACAACCTTATGCTCTGCCCCATCTGTCGGGAGGAGGAGCAATTGTTATGAAAGTGGCCTCAAACCTGATGGTGGAGATCCCCACCCTGCGCTACGACGACTATGTCACGAAAGCACGGAGCGTTCTCCGGGACGACGTCTTTCGCGAACTCTACATCGTGGACGAAAAACATCATCTGATGGGCTATCTCGACATATCCGATGTCCTGCGGGTGATAGACACCAAGTCAAACGTCACCGTCAAAGGTTTCATCAGAGAGGCCGCCCAGGTCGCCCCGAATACGCCACTTGCAGAGGTCGGCCTCGCTATAATGAATGCCCGTACAAACAGCGCTGCGGTCGTCAATGAAGACGGTGCATTCCAGGGAGGGGTGCTCTTCTCCGAACTCTTCCCCGTCCTGATCTCCCGTCGCGACATCCCCGGCAGGGTCAAGGACGCCATGTCGCGGGAACCCGTCACCTGCGCACCGGATGACCCCATACATCGCATCTATAGCCTGATCGTTGCGAGCGGCTTTACCGCGTTTCCCGTGGTGCAGAAGAAGGAGACCATCGGCATCATCTCCCGCCGGGATCTCCTGCGCGCTGGGAATTTCCGCATATCGGTGAAGAACCAGGCCGACACCACCGTGGACCGGGTGATGACGACACCCGTAATAACGGTGACGCCAGACGACTCGATAGCAACGGCGAGCCGGCTGATGGTCGACCATGACATCAGCATCCTCCCGGTCGTCGACGAGAGAAAGAGACTCGTCGGCGTTATCGACCGGCATGACGTCCTGAGTAGCCGCACCCGATGAGGGCATCTCCGGACACCCTACTTTCAGAGGAGTGAGACCATGCAACCGAACCCCAATAACTCAGATAAGAAACCGGCTGACAGGCTCCTGAAAATGCCGGGCAGACGCGAACGCGGACCGGTCGACTTCAAGACGAGGATCGCCGATCATGAAGGCGAGATCATGGCGATCGCTACCCGGGACGTCGTCACGGCACAGCGGACCACCACGATCATCCAGGCAGTCGAGATCATGACCCGGGCAGGATTCCGCAGGCTGCCGGTCGTCGACGCGGGGACGCACCGTCTCCGGGGGATCGTGACCGTCAGCGACATCATCGACTTCATGGGCGGCGGCGACAAGTTCAACCTCGTGCAGGTGAAGCACGGAGGGAACTTCCTCGCGGCCATCAACGAGGGTCTCCGCGAGATCATGACCCCGCACCTGGTTACCATGCCTGTCGCCGGGAACATCGCCGATGCGATCGATATCATCGTCAACCGGAGCATCGGCGGGATCCCCATCACCGACACTGAAGGAGAGTTGAAGGGTATCGTGACCGAGCGTGATGTGATGAAGGCGCTCACCACCGAGCACTCAGGCCGCAGGGCGGAAGATGTCATGAGGTCATCGGTACGCGTCACCAGCCCCGACACCCCGATCGGCAAAGTCTGCGAGGAGATGGTGAAGTGCAGGTTCAGGCGGCTTCCGGTCGTTGTGGATGATGTTCTCTGCGGCATCGTTACCGCCACCGATATCATGAGTTATCTCGGGAAAGGCAAGGCCTTCGAGCAGCTGACGACCGGGGACTCCGCCGAGGTTATGGGAGCGCCGGTACGGTCGCTCCTCTCCGGGGAACTCCACACCACCACACCGGATCGGAATATCCACGACATCGCCCTCGAGATGATCCAGCGGCGTGTCGGGGCGTTCCCCGTCATAGAGGATTCGCACCTCGTCGGACTCGTAACAGAATATGACCTTGTGAAGGCATTTGCAGAGGAGTGAAAAGAGCATGCGTGCCATTGATGTGATGTCCACGCCGGTGTACGTCGTTGCACCGGCCGATAACGTCGCCTATGCGCGACGACTTATGCTTAAACACCGCGTCTCGAGACTCCCCGTCATGGAAGGGGATGAGCTCCGGGGCATCCTCACCAAGAAGGATATCGCCTACCGGCTCAGACAGACGGAACCGATGTGGCGGCGGCGCCCGATCGACCGGATCCCGGTCAGTATCCTGATGGCACAGGACCCGATTACCATAGCATCGGAGGCCAGCGTTCGTGATATTGCAGCCATAATGCTTGATAGAGATATTTCAGGACTGCCTGTGGTCGAAAACGGCAAGGTGACCGGCATCGTCACCAAACTGGATGTTATACGTTCGGCCCATGTACGCGGCCTCTCTGCCCGGGTCGGCGACATCATGGAAGATGCGGCCACGGTCAACCGGTACCACTCGCTGGACCATGTTATCGACACGATAAAGGGGAAAAACGATAAACTTATCGTCGTTAACGACAATGGAAGCCTTGCCGGCATCATTACGGAAAGTAACCTCGCATTTTATGAGTATCAGGATGAGCGAACGAACCTGCCCAGAAAAGATGTCACACATCTCAGGAAAGAGGAGCCGGCAGGGCAGAAACGCTTCAGATACGTCGTCGAGGTATCGGCAGTTGCAGAGGACATCATGAGCCGCCCGGTCATCACCGTCCACCCTGGTGCATCCCTTCAGGATGCTGTCGGGCTGATGCTGGAGAACCAGGTCAACAGTCTCGTGGTCGTGGAGGACGATGAAGTCCGGGGTATGCTCAAGAGAGATGATATCATCAAGGAAGTGGCAAAATGAGCGATAGATTTCAGGTACTCGTCAAAGACGTGATGGCAAAACCGATCATCATCGCAAAGTCCGCCTTTGTCAGCGAAGCGCTCGAAAAGATGCTCGGTGAAGGCGTCGATCCGCTCATCGTGACCAACAACGGCACGGTCATCGGCACGACATCCCGGGCGGCGATCGCCGAGACACTCGGGAGCAGGAAGACCCAGGCGTTGAAGGCCACATCCATTCATGTCGCGAACACGGTCGAGGAGAACTTCACCTCAGCATACCCGGACCAGAGCATTGATGTGCTGGTGCCGCTGCTCCAGCACTACAAGCTGGTCGTGGTTCTCGATGCGGAGCACCGCCTCATCGGACAGGTGACGGCAGGGGACCTCCTGAAGGTGCTCCGGCCGGCGGGCGGCATCCCGGACGTCATGGAACCGGCACACACCATCCAGGGCGAGGAGCGGGCTGTCCACCTCCGCCGGAGGATGCTGGATGGCGAAATCAACCGGTTCATCGTCGAGGACGGCGATAGAATCCTCGGTATCGTCACGGAGACCGATGTAGCGAAGGCGCTCTACGCGTTCAAGGATCTCGTGGAAGAAACCCACCAGGAGTACCGGATCAGAAACCTCCTCGTGCGCGACATCATGAGCGCGCCCCTGATCTCAATGGACGCGAACACAGACGTCTCGGACGTCATCGACCTGATGCTCAAAAAGAGCATCAGTTCCGTTCCGATCACACAGAACGGAAGGATCACGGGCGTTGTAACCAGAACCTCACTCGTCCAGGCCCTCTGAGAAGGGCCTGAAACTACCTCTTTTTCGGCGGGGGCTGGCCCCGGGTTTTTAATCCAAGCGTGTAGGCTTGCGGGAACTCGTTGAGGGCTGCTCTTTGGATGTCCTTCAGATCATCGCTTGTCGCGTACACGGATTCCCATTGGGTTACGCACCTTCGCACCTGACGGTGCTCAAACTTCGTTCCTGCCGGAACGTCGTTCTTCGGTGCTCGTGCTCAGGGATGCTCAAGATGCAAGGACAAAGCCCCGTACGCTGGACCGTGGGGACTGCCCACTTTCGGCGCTCGAGCTCCTGCCCTTCGGCCAATCGCTTATCGCCATTGGGGGAGGGGCTGACGTGGAGTGCGAGCGAGAGCGAGCTTGAGCACCGATAGGTGCGAGGTGCGATGTTCCGGCAGGAACGGAGCACGAGAAGCCGTTAGGCTTTGAGGGGGGCAAGCCCCCCTCCCCTGTCTCCAAAGTGCACCTTTGCCGCTCTGGCTAACTGTACTCGCATTTTCTGTTGGACCCCCACCCCACCCGCGCTTCGCGCTCCTCTTCCGCACCTTCGGTGCTCAAACTCCTGCCGTCCCGGCAGTCGTTACCCGCCCCCTAGGGCAGGGGCAGTGCGTGGCGATATGCGACGGACGGAACGTCCTGCTCCTGCCTCAACCCGGCCCCCGGAACAATCATCCTCTCGTACCCCCACCGCGACCCGCCCCTCCGGACGACCATCTAATGAATTGTGCCAAAACCTCCATCCGCCCCGCTCGCTCGCACCTTCGGTGCTCGAACTCCCGCCGTTCGCTACGCTCCCGGCAGTCGTTCACCGAACCGGTGCCAATCATTAATACTCCACAGCCAGAAACGGTATCAGGATATTTCCATGAAACCAACGCAGCCAGTCAAACCGAACAGGGATGTAACAGCACTCCTTCTGTCCATGAGCAGGACTGGCTTCCAGGGGAGAAAACTCGGGGAGTCGCTCGGCGTCTGGACCAGGATGGTCGAGGATCCGGACTGCACGATATTCATGGGACTCTCAGGCGCGATGATCCCGGCAGGCATGCAGAACATACTCATCGAACTCGTCAGGAACCGCTACGTCGACGTCCTCGTCTCCACGGGTGCGAACATCTTCCACGACACCTGCGAGCACCTCGGCGTCCGGCATTACCTCGGCCACCACCACGCAGACGATGCGGCACTCTTCGAGGAGGGAATCGACCGCATTTACGACGTCTTCGCTTACGAAGAAGAGTTTCGGGGCATCGACGCGGAGATCTCGCGGTTTGCCGACGAGATAGCACCGTTCCGGGGTTCGTCGCGGGAGTTCATCCGGCTCCTCGGGGAGTGGCTCCGCGAGCACAGGCCGGAGGGACGGTCGCTCATCGCCACCTGTGCCGAGTATGACGTCCCGATCTTCATTCCCGCCCTCGGCGACTCATCCATCGGCATCGGCCTTGTCATGGCGCGCCGGCGCGGGGTCGACGTCGATATCGACCAGCTCGCCGATACCGACGAGATCACGCGCATTGTCGAGGAGTCGAAGAAGACCGGCGTCATCTATGTCGGCGGCGGCGTGCCGAAGAACTTCATCCAGCAGACCCAGGTCATCGCCTCGATCCACGAACAGCACCTCGGCGGGCATGCCTACGCCGTCCAGTACACCACCGACGCCCCACACTGGGGCGGCCTTTCCGGGTGCACGTTCGAGGAGGCGATCAGCTGGGGCAAGGAGGCACCTGAGTCACCACGTGTCCAGTGCTTCTGCGACGCCACGATTGCGCTCCCTATCGTCGTGTCAGGACTTATCGGGAGCGGGGTTTGCCGGGCTCGCCGCTCCCCCTGAAACACCACAACTGTTATTAGGATATCATACCCAAATTAATAGGCACAAGTCATAGAATGCTGTGTCTGGAGCAACACCAGTGTGTTGCGAGTATCGAAAGATGCGAAGTTCTATGTTGAGGTAGCCAAGCCTGGTATGGCGCAGGTTTGCTAAACCTGTGTCCCCCTGGGACTCGAGGGTTCAAATCCCTCCCTCAGCGCTTTCACCGACAACGTCGATGATGAGGCGATCACATGGATGAAGAAGAGATAAAGTACTTTGTTCGAGTCAGAAACACTGATCTCGACGGCACCAAGGCAGTGCACATCGCACTGACCGGGATCAAGGGCATTGGTCCGCACACGTCGCGCACCATCACCGCCCTTGCCGGCGTGGATCCTCATGCCGTGCTCGGCAAGCTGGACGACGGATCGGTCGAGCGGATAGCAAACGCCGTCGATACGTACACCGAACAGGTGCCCGACTGGATGGTAAACCGCCCGAAAGATGTCTACACCGGAGAGATCCGTCATCTCCTCGGAAGCGATCTCACCATGATGAATGACGATGACGTCAACCGCATGCGCAAGATGCGCAGCTACCGCGGCATCAGGCACGAGACCGGACAGAAGGTCCGCGGCCAGCGCACCAAGTCCACCGGAAGAACGGGCACGACCGTCGGCGTCAAGAGAAAGAAAGATTGAGCGGTGATTGAATGGGATATCCAGGAAAAAACCACAAGCAATACGCGACGCCCAAGCGGCGGTTCGAGAAGACCAGACTTGAGGACGAAAAGCGGCTCATCATCGATTACGGGCTCCGGAACAAGCGTGAACTCTGGAAGGCCCAGAGTGTGCTGCGAAAATACCGCGCTGCCGCCCGTGAGCTGGTGGCACTGCGCTCAGGTGGCCTCAGCACGGAGGACTACCAGAAGAAGAGAGACCAGCTCATCAACCACCTTTACCGCTACGGCCTCGTCGGCGAGAGCGCCGATGTCGGTGACGCTCTCGCCCTGAAGGTCGAGCAGCAGCTCGATCGCCGCCTCCAGACGCTGGTTCTCCGCAAGGGGTTCGCACGCTCCCCCAAGCAGGCCCGCCAGTTCATCACTCACGGACACATCGCGATATTAGGTCGCCGGGTGACCGTGCCGAGCTACCGGGTTGCGAGAGCCGAAGAGCCCGAGATCAGTTACTACGGCCCCTCCCCGTTCACGAACGACGTTCATCCCGAGAGAAGCCGCATCGCTCGCACAGGAATGAGGTAATATCATGGCAGAAGAGAAATGGGGCATTGCACACATCTTTGCCTCCTTCAACAACACCATCATCACCATCACCGACCTCTCCGGAGCCGAGACGGTCACCAAGAGCAGCGGTGGCATGGTCGTGAAGCAGGACCGCAACGAGAGCTCCCCCTATGCAGCCATGCAGATGGCAATCCAGGTCGCACAGAACGCGCGCGACAAGGGGATCACCGGCGTCCACGTGAAGGTTCGCGCACCGGGACGGGGCAAACAGCGGAGCCCCGGACCCGGCGCCCAGGCAGCGATCCGCGCCCTTGCCCGTGCAGGGATGAGGATTGGCCGTATCGAAGACGTCACCCCGGTGCCCCACGACAGCATCCGCGGTAAAGGCGGCCGGAGAGGAAGGAGAGTGTAATGGAGATAGCGTTTTCTCGACTGGATGAGAGAGTCGCCAAATTCACCCTAAGCGGCGTTTCCACATCGTTCGCCAATATGTTCAGGCGGGCGATGATCAGCGAAGTGCCGACGCTCGCCATCGAAGATGTCCGTATCTACGATAACACAAGCGTCCTCTTCGATGAGATGCTGACGCACCGGCTGGGGCTCATCCCCCTGCGGACCGACCTGAAACGTTACGCGCTGCGTAGCGAGTGCACCTGCGAAGGAGTCGGGTGTCCGGTCTGCACCGCAACCTATACGCTCTCCGTCGAGGGCCCGAAGACGGTCTACTCAAGCGACCTGATACCCCAGGACCCCGACGCCGCACCGGCAGAGGAGAAGATCCCCATCATCGACCTCGGGCGAGACCAGAAGGTCGTGCTCGAAGCATACGCCATCGTAGGCACCGGAAACGAGCATGCCAAGTGGCAGGCGACCACCGCCTGCGGCTACAAGAACTACCCGGAGATAACCATCGGTGAGTTGTGCGACGGGTGCGGCATGTGCGTCGACGAATGTCCGCGCAACGTGCTCGAAGCAGTACAGGGTAAAGTTCAGGTCATCGCAGAGCGGCAGGAGTTTTGTTCCCTCTGCAGGCTCTGCGAGCGGGCATGTCTTGCCGGCGGCATCGGCACTGAGGCGGCCATCCATATCGGCGCTGACGCGGGCAAATTCATCTTCGTGGTGGAAGGCGACGGCTCAATGCCCGTCCGGGATATCATCGAGAGAGCGCTACAGTATATCCAGAAAACATCAGACGACCTGGTAGACGTGATGAACGAGATAACGGGAGAGGGGACTGAATGAAGAAGACAACCGAGAATAAATCGAACCCCCGGCTGACCGCCCTCATCGTGACGCTCAAAGATGCGTCACGCGTACATGAGGCGAACATCTGGCGTGAGATTGCAAAGAGGCTGGATGCACCCCGGAAGAACTACGCAGAGGTGAACCTCAGCAAGATCGACCGGTACGCGAATGAAGGCGAGACGATCCTGGTGCCGGGCAAGGTGCTCGGCAGCGGCGCGCTCAGCCTGCCGGTGAAGATCGCCGCGCTGGACTTCTCCGAGGCCGCGATGAGCAAGATCACCGGTGCCAACGGGACGTGCATGACTATCGAGGACCTCGTTCGGGATAACCCGAAGGGGAGCAGGGTACGGATCCTCAGGTGAGACGAATGGTTACAGTTATCGATGCAGACGGATTACTGCTCGGAAGAATGGCCAGCATCGTCGCACAGCGCGCACTCGCTGGCGAGGAGATTGCCATCGTGAATGTGGAAAAGGCGATCGTCTCCGGAAACAGGGCACAAGTGCTCGCGAACTACACCACAAAGCGCGAGCGTGGGTCCCGTGAGGGCGGCCCGTTCTTCCCGCGCAGGCCTGACCATATCGTCAAGCGCACCATCCGCGGTATGCTCCCGTACAAGCGCGAGCGCGGGATCGCCGCATTCAAGCGGATCAAGACGTATGTCGGGGTTCCAGTGGAGCTTGTCGGGATGGAGACCGAATCGCTGGAAGGCGCCCACATCGACCGGCTGAGCAGCCCAAGGTATATAACAATCGGGGCGATAAGCACCAACCTCGGAGCAAAATACTAAATGAGGTGATGGAATGGCAAAGATCATCAACACAAGCGGTAAGAGAAAGACGGCAATTGCCCGGGCAACCCTGAAACCCGGCAACGGTCGGGTCCGCATCAACTCGGTGCCCCTGGAGATCTACGGGAACGAGCTGGTTCGCATGAAGATCGCCGAGCCGCTGCTGCTGGCTCCGACCGCACTCGACGGTGTCGATGCGGCGATCGATGTCTCCGGCGGCGGTACGATGGGCCAGGCAGAGGCAGTCCGGACGGCACTTGCGCGCGGAATCGTGGAGTGGCACAACGACCCACGGATTAAGGATGTTTTCCTTGCGTACGACCGGACGCTGCTCGTGAACGACTCACGGCAGAAAGAAACCAAGAAGCCGCACGGCCCTGGCGCACGGGCACGGTTCCAGAAGTCCTACCGGTGAGCAAAAGAAATATAAGGGATGCAGGACCATTATTATGATACCCGTACGATGTTTTACATGCGGTAAAGTCATCTCTACAGCCTGGAAGGAGTTTGAGGAGCGCCGGGATGCGGGCGAGGATCCAAAACGGATCCTCGACGATCTCGGCCTGGAGCGTTATTGCTGCAGGCGGATGCTGCTGACACACAAGGTAGTAGTGGAGGACCTGAATCCGTACCAATGAGGGGTCGTGGGGTAGCCTGGCCATCCTATGGCGTTCGGGATGCTGTGACCTGAGTTCAAATCTCAGCGACCCCATTTTATCATTAATGATTTTGAGGCTACACGATGGAATCGTATACCCGATATGAACGAGCGCGGATTATAGGGGCTCGTGCTCTGCAGATATCGATGGGTGCACCGGTTTTGGTTAAAACACCAAAAACAGAGCCACTTGAGATCGCACTTGAAGAGTTCGATCAAGACGTGATCCCTATAACGGTGAAGAGAAAGTAGTGATCTGATGACGACCATCGAACAGATTATCTTACGAACAATTCTGGATAGCCGTGGAAACGAGACTGTCGAGGCTGAAATCTATACAGGTTGCGGCTTTGGGCGGGCTGCGGCACCCAGCGGAGCCAGCACCGGAACCTATGAGGCGAGGGTGCGACCGCCGCGCGAAGCTGTCGAGGACGCACGGAAAAACCTGATTCCATCGCTCATCGGTGAGGACACTCGCGATCAGATCACATTCGACGCATTACTCAGAGAGCATGACGGGACACCTGATTTCAGTTCGATCGGCGCAAACGTCGCAGTAGCACTCTCGCTTGCGTGTGCAAAGGCGGCTGCATCGTCTCTCGACCTGGAACTCTTCCGGTACCTGGGCGGTGCATTTGCCGGCGAGACCCCCCTGCCCCTGGGGAACGTCATCGGCGGAGGCGCGCATGCCCCGAATGCCACATCCATCCAGGAGTTCCTGGTGGTTCCCACCGGGGCTTCCGGCGCAACGGAGGGTGTCTTTGTGAACGCTGCCGTCCACGGGGCGGTGAAGAAGATCCTGCAGAAGCAGGGCAAACTCTCCGGTAAAGGGGATGAAGGTGCCTGGGCACCCGCAATATCCGATACCGAGGCGTTCGAGATCATCGGCGAAGCAATCACCACCGTCTCTGACGAGATGAACGTCGAGGTCCGGATGGGAATCGACGTGGCGGCAAGCGAACTCTGGGACGGCAAGCAGTATCACTACAAGGATGCCGGTCGGACCCGGGAAGACCAGGTTGCCTACATGGCGGATCTGGTCGACCGTTACAACCTCATCTACATCGAGGACCCCCTCTTCGAGGAGGACTTTGACGCATTCGCCGACCTGACCGAACAGGTCCAGGATCGCTGCCTCGTCTGCGGCGACGACCTCTTCGTCACGAACGTCGAACGGATCACGAAGGGCATCGAGACGTGCGCGACAAACTGCGTGCTGATCAAACCGAACCAGATTGGAACGCTCACCGATACCTTCGAGGCGATACGCCTCGCCCGGGAGAGCGGCATGGAGACGGTCATGAGCCACCGTTCCGGAGAGACCACCGACGCGACGATCGCACACCTTGCGACCGCGTTTGAGTGCATCTTCCTCAAGACCGGCGCGGTCGGCGGGGAACGGATAGCCAAACTGAATGAACTGATTCGCATAGAGGAGCTGATCTAACTTGACTGGAAACGAACTTGAAATCGAACTGAAAGAACCCCTGGTGCCCGTTGAAGAGTACCTCGCAGCAGGCGTCCACATCGGCACCCAGCAGAAGAGCAAGGACATGATGAAGTTCATCTACCGCGTGCGTGGAGATGGGCTGTATATCCTGGACATTCAGGCAACCGACGAGCGGGTTAAGGTCGCTGCGGAGTTCCTCGCACGCTACGAACCTGCGAAGATTCTGGTCGTCACCTCCCGGCAGTACGGCCAGTACCCGGCGAAGAAGTTCGCCGATGCCATCGGCGGCATGGCGGTCATCGGCCGCTTCATCCCCGGGATGCTCACCAACCAGCGCCTGAACAAATATATCGAGCCCGACGTGATCGTGGTGACAGACCCCATCGGCGACTCCCAGGCGATCACCGAGGCAGTCCAGGCGGGTATCCCGATCGTCGCTCTCTGCGACACCAACAACATGACGAAGTACGTCGATGTGGTCATCCCCACCAACAACAAGGGCAGAAAAGCGCTCTCGGTGATCTACTTCCTTCTGACGAAGGAGCTGCTCCGCCTGCGTGGTGTGACCACATCGCTCACTGCCGAAGACTTTGAGACAGAGTTATAAGATCCGAAGCACAAGAGCTCAACCTTGATGGATATGCGCCCATGCAGTGTAGCGGGAATGTTCTATCCTGCCGAGCCCAGGCATCTGGAGCAGCTGCTGGAAACATTCTTCCGGAACAGGGCCCCGGACATCGATGCCCGGGGCATCGTCTCTCCCCATGCGGGCTACGTCTATTCGGGGGAGACCGGAGCCTGTGCTTTCTCTACCATACCACCTGATTTTGACGGCACATTCGTTGTGATCGGTCCGAGCCACCGGGGATACATGACCAGTGCCTCTGCCGTACCGTGGGAGACACCTCTCGGGATCGTTGATGTCGATAAGGAGTTTGTCGACGCGCTGGATATCGAGATTGATGAGGCATCGCACCGGAGCGAGCACTCCATCGAGGTGCAGATGCCTTTCATCAAATACCGGTTCCCGAGAGCGAGGGTTGCGCCCGTACTCATGGGAGAACAGAGTTATGAGGCGGCGACGAGCCTCGCGGAGCACCTGCTCCGGGCGATAGGCCACACGGGAAGAAACGTGCGGATCGTCGCCTCAAGCGACTTCTCTCATTACGTCCCGGACGAGGTAGCCCGCCGGCAGGATCTGCACGCGATCGATGCGCTCAAAACCCTGGACATACCGGAGTTCTATCGCCGGCTCCAGGAGACCGGCGCTACGGTATGCGGCTACGGCCCGATCGCAGCCATGTGCATCACCTGCCGGTCGCTCGGTGCAGAGAGAGGGGAACTCTTGCGGTATACAACCAGCGGCGATGTGACGGAGGACTTCGATCAGGTAGTGGGGTATGCGGCGATAGCGGTGGTGTAATTGGCAACGTGGAGCGCGCCGGGCAAAATATTCCTGTTCGGCGAGCATGCAGTAGTCTACGGGAAGCCGGGGGTCGCGATGGCGATAAAGCCCCGTGTCTTTGTCACGGTGAGGAAATCCCGGAACCCGACACGCCCCAAGTCACCTTACATCGATGAGTGTTTCAAATTGATGGGCGTCCGGGGCAGTGTCTACGTCCACTCGCAGCTCCAGAGTTCATCAGGGCTCGGATCGTCGGCTGCGGTGACGGTGGCTGCCCTCTCTGCGATCAACGACGAGTTCGGTCTCGGGCGAACCCGTGAGTATATCGCTGATGCCGCGTTCTCCATAGAGAAGAAGGTCCAGAAAGGGAGGGCAAGCCCCACCGACACCTACGTCTCGGCAAACGGGGGGATGGTGCTCATCACGGGGAACTCCAAGCGGAGACTTCCCCCACAGGGCCTGCAGGTCGTTGTGGGGAATACCCTGGTGCCGCACAGTACCACGAAAATGGTAGAACATGTCGGGAACCTGCGGGGGAAGCACCCGGAGATCGCAAACCCGATACTGGACGCCATCGGGGCCGTGACACTTGCCGCCCTCCATTACATCAACCAGCCAAAGGAACTGGGGCAGTACATGGACATGAACAACGCCCTTCTGGAAGCCCTCGGTGTGGGGCACCCCGCAAGCAGCAAACTCGTGCTTGCGGCGCGGGCGAGCGGCGCCTACGGGGCGAAGATCACAGGAGCAGGAGGGGGCGGATGCATCATCGCCCTCTGTCCCCGGCGTGCAAAGAGCCGGGTTGCCGGGGCCATCGAGGCCTGCGAAGGAAAAGCAATCATCACCACGATAGACACAGACGGCGCGAGAAAAGAGAAGCATGACTGAGACAGTGGTACTGAAACTGGGGGGGAGCGTGATCACCGACAAGTCGGGAGAATGCGCTATCGATCACGCCCGCCTGCACGAGGTTGCGGGCCAGCTCGCCGCACGGAGAGCCCCTGCACTCGTGCTCGTCCATGGTGCGGGATCGTGCGGGCACCCCGAGGCCCGGCGTTACCGCATCAACGACGGCCTCACCGCCGAGAACCTGCCCGGCGTCTACCATACACATACCGCTGTCTCGCGCCTGAACGCTGCGGTCGTCGATGCCCTGCGAGATGCAGGTGTCGAGGCAATCGGCATCCACCCGTTCGATCTGGCTCTCGCCGAAGGCGGACGTCTGGTCTCGTTCGAGACCCGCCATATCGCCGAAATGACAGAACACGGCATTGTGCCCGTGCTGCACGGCGACGTGGTGATGGACCGTCTGCGGGGATCCTGCATCGTATCGGGGGACCAGCTGGTGACCCGCCTCGCCGCTGCTCTCGCGAGCCGGCGTGTGGGCCTTGCAACGGACGTCCCCGGCGTGCTGCAGAACGGATCGGTCGTCCCGCGCATCGACCGGAGTATCGTGGAGACACTCGATGTCGGCGGATCGGGAAACACCGACGTGACCGGAGGCATGCAGGGCAAGATTACAGAGCTCCTGGCACTGGCCGATGCCGGCACCGACGCGCATATCTTCCATGTCTCGAAGATCGGCCGGTTTCTGGACGGCGCTGAGCATGGCGGAACAACAATAACCGTAAGGGGTATGTCATGACAGAAGAGACCGCCACATCCTCAAGAAAACGGGACCACCTGGTCATCTGTTGTGAAAACCCCGTTGAGGCCGGCGACGCCGGTTTTGGGGATGTGCGGCTGGTCCATAACGCTCTCCCCGAGTGCAACATGGATGCGATCGAGACCGGGACCCGGTTCCTCGGTAGAGCACTCGGCTCTCCCCTCTTCATTGCAGCGATGACCGGAGGACACCCGGACACCCTCGAGGTAAACCGGCGGCTGGCACGTGCCGCCGATCGGTATAACCTCGGTATGGGGGTCGGTTCTCAGCGAGCGGCACTGGAAAAGCCCGAACTGGAGGAGAGTTTCACCGTCGTGCGGGAGGAGGCACCACGTGCCTTCCTCTGTGCGAACCTCGGAATCATCCAGCTCCGCGACCATGGCATCGAGTGGGCACAACGGGCTGTCGAGATGATCGATGCACAGGCGATCGCCATTCACGTCAATTCGCTCCAGGAAGCGATTCAGCCGGAGGGCGATCATAATGCAGAGGGGAGCCTTGAAGCGCTCCGCAACCTCTGCGAAGAGTTCTCCTACCCGGTCATCGTGAAGGAGACGGGTTCCGGCATATCAGCCGGAACTGCAAGAGTTATCCGGGGAGCAGGAGCAAGCGCCATTGATATCGGCGGCTACGGAGGCACGTCGTGGGCGAAGATCGAACGCCTGCGGGCGAACGACTCCAGGCTCGCCGATCTCGGGGAAGCATTCCTCTCCTGGGGCATACCGACAGTGGTAAGCCTCTGCGAGGTGCGGACGACAGGAGGCCCGATCATTGCGACGGGCGGACTGCGTTCAGGAATCGATATCGCGAAAGCAATCGCACTCGGGGCGGAACTCGGGGGCATGGCGCTCCCCCTCTTAAAACCGGCGATGGAGAGCGAGGAAGCCCTCTTTGCAGCCGTCGAGGCGATGCACCGCGAACTCGAGGTGGCTATGTTCCTGACTGGATCCCGGTCGATACGGGATCTTTCGCACGCCCGGACGTATATAACCGGTCTAACCCGGCAAATGATTGGAACCAGCGACTAACCACAAAAACATCCTTACAAGGAGGCTACATGGATATTGAGATCATAGCAGTGGGCGGATATAACGAAGTCGGCAGAAATATGACCGCCGTCCGCTGCGGAAAAGAGATTGTCATCTTTGATATGGGTCTACGTCTGGACCAGGTGATGATCCACGAGGATGCTGATATTGAGAACATGCATTCCCTGGACCTGATCCAGATGAAAGCCATTCCTGATGATACCATCATGAATGGGGTAGAGGGAAGCGTCAAGGCGATCGTCTGTTCGCACGGGCACCTGGACCACATCGGTGCGATACCGAAACTGGCACACCGCTACAACGCCCCGATCATCAGCACGCCCTATACCTCGGAACTGATCAGGCAGCAGATTGCAGGCGAACAGAAGTTCGGAGTGAACAATAAGCTATTCGTCCTGAAAGCAGGGCAGCGCTACACCATCTCCCCGCACCTCACGCTCGAGTTCGTGCAAAGCCAGCACTCGATCATCGATACCGTCTTCCCGGTCCTGCACACGCCGCGGGGCGCGGTCGTCTACGCGAACGACTTCAAATTGGACCGGACACCGGTGCTCGGGGCGCCCCCGGACTTCGCCCGGCTGCGGCAGATCGGGAAGGAGGGCGTGATCGCCCTCATCACGGAGAGCGTCAACATCGCTGATAACGGCCGATGTCCGAGCGAGAGGATCGCACGGGACCTCGTACGGGACACCATCACCAGCTACGAGGACGACAAGGGCGCTCTCTTTGTCTCGACGTTCTCGTCGCATATCTCCCGTGTCAAGGCCATCGCGGAATGCGCCCACGAGATCGGCAGAAAACCGGTCCTGCTCGGGAGGTCGATGGAGCGTTACAGCTCGGCGGCCGAACAGTTGAAGCTGGTCGCGTTCCCCGAGTCCCTCTCCATGTTCGGCAACCGCCGGACCGTCGACCGGACGCTGCGGCGGATCATAAAGACCGGGAAGGACAAGTTCCTCCCGATCGTCACCGGCCACCAGGGAGAGTCGGGCGCTATCCTGACGAGGATCGTGATGGGGGATACGCCCTACAAACTGGAGAAGGGCGACAAGATCCTCTTCTCCGCAAAGGTGATCCCGAACCCGATGAACTACGGGCAGCGCTATCTGGTCGAGGCCCGCGCCAAGATGGCGGGCGTGCGGATCTTCGATGAGCTGCACGTCTCGGGCCACGCTTACAAGGAGGACCACTACGAGTTCCTGCACCTCCTCAATCCCCAGCACATCATCCCGTCGCACGGCGACATCGGCATGACCGGCGGCTACGCGAAGTTCGCGGAGGAGATCGGGTATACGCTCGGGAACGACCTCCACATCGTGAGGAACGGGAATAACGTCCTGATAAAGTAGGAGACAGTGCATGACGACGCTTGAAGACTACCTGGAGAAGAATGCCGAGCGGATCGACAAGGTGATCCACCGCTACTTCGGAGACGTCCACGGCGACCTCTTCCGGGCGAGCGCCCACCTGCTGCTTGCGGGGGGCAAAAGGCTCCGCCCGGCAGTCGTCATACTCGCTGCGGATGCGGTGAGAAAGGGGAGCTCGGACGACCTGATCCCGGCGGCGCTCGCGCTTGAACTGACCCACAACTTCACCCTCATCCATGACGATATCATGGACGGCGACGTCGTCAGGCGCGGCGTCCCGACAGTGCACAAGGTCTGGAACGAGCCGACGGCAATTCTTGCGGGAGATGTGCTCTACGCGAAGGCGTTCGAGTTCATCTGCCTCTCGGATGCCGGGGACGCCGCCAAGATCCGGGCGGTGAAGATGCTCGCCCGGACATGCACCGATATCTGCGAGGGGCAGAGCATGGATATGGCGTTTGAGGCCCGGGGAGACGTCTCGGAGCTCGATTACCTGGAGATGGTCAGCAAAAAGACCGGCGTGCTCTACGGCGCGTCTGCCGCCATCGGCGGAATCCTTGCGGGTGCGACCCCGGTCCAGGCCGATGCCCTCTACCAGTTCGGGGTGAACAGCGGTGTTGCCTTCCAGATACAGGACGATCTCATCGACCTCCTGGCAAGCACCGAGATGAGCGGCAAGGACCGCGCATCAGATATCCGGGAAGGGAAGCAGACCCTGATAGCGATCAAGGCGCGCGAGAAGGGGCTTGACCTCGCCCCTTACCGGAGGGAACTCTCGGGCGCCGAGATCGACGACCTGATCGCCCGGCTGCAGGATGCAGGCATCATCGATGAGGTCAGGGCCACGGCCGTCGAACGGGCGGGCGTGGCGAAACTGGCGCTCTCGATCCTCCCGGACTCGGAGGAGAAGCGACTCCTAGGCGAGATTGCCGATTACTTCATAGACCGGGGTTACTGAAACCATGGACGCTGATCTCGAGCATCTGCTCTTCATCTACGCCTTGCAGAACGCGGTGAAGCACGACGCGTCCCCGAAGAGCGGAACGGTCATCGGCACGGTGCTCGGCAAGCACCCCGAGTTCCGGAGCCGGGCCCGGGAGATCGGAGGGCTCGCAGGGAAGGCTATCGCGGAGGTGGCGGCGATGAGCCAGTCCGACCGGAAGAGCCTTCTCGCAGAGATCGCCCCCGAACTCCTCGACGAACTCGCCGAGACCCACGAACGCTCAAGGGAACTGCCTGCCCTTGAGGGCGCAGAAAACGGTGTGGTGATGCGGTTCGCACCCAACCCGAGCGGACCGCTGCATCTCGGGCATGCCCGGGCGTCCATCCTGAACGACTACTATGTCAGGCGGTACGGAGGTCGGTACGTCCTCCGTATCGAGGATACCGATCCGAGGAGGGTCGATCCCGAGGCATATGCAATGGTGCAGGAGGATATCGCGTGGCTGGGGCTCGCGATCACCGATATCGTCTACCAGAGCGACCGGCTCGATATCTACTACGACTGGTGCAGGAAACTCATCGAGCTCGGTGGCGCCTACGTCTGCGTCTGTGACGCGGAACGCTTCCGGGAACTCAAACTCAAGGGGAAGGCCTGCCCCTGCCGGGACCAGACGGTGGAGGAGAACCTGGAACTCTGGCAGCAGATGCTTGACGGGGAGTTCTACGAGGGCGACGTTACCGTCCGGGTGAAGACGGAACTCACCCACCCCGATCCGGCGATGCGGGACTACTCCGCGATGCGGATCGTGAACGCGCCCCTCCACCCGAGAGTGGACGCCACGGTCTTTCCGCTGATGAACTTCTCGGTCGCGGTGGACGACCACCTGCTCGGGATCACCCACGTGATCCGCGGGAAGGACCACATCGCAAACACGCGGAGACAGCGCTTCATCTTCGATTACTTCGGCTGGAAACCGCCGGTCTATCGCCACTACGGCCGGATGGGGATATCGGGGGTCGTCCTCTCGACGTCGGGGATGCGCGAGGGGATCAACAGCGGCATCTACACCGGCTGGGATGATATCCACCTGGGGACGATGCGGGCGATCGCACGCCGGGGCATCGAGCCCGAAGCGGTCCGGAACGCCATGGTCGATATCGGTATCGGGGAGACCGATATATCGTTCTCGTGGGAGAACCTTTACTCCCGGAACAAGGAACTTGTCGACCCGAAGGCGAACCGGTACTTCTTCGTGCCCGACCCGGTCGAGGTCGTCGTGGAGGGCGCCCCTCTTCACGAGGCCCACGCGGCCCTTCACCCGAACGACCCCTCCCGCGGGGTCCGCACCCTCGTCACTGCCGGAAGGGTGCTCCTTCCGAAGGCGGATATCGAGGGGCGGAGCATGGTCCGGTTAAAAGACCTCTACAACGTCAGGATCGCGTGGGACGGGGATGAACCGCACGTATCCTACGCGGGCGCCCTGCTCGAGGATGCCCGGCGCGAGAAGGCGCCGATCATCCAGTGGCTGCCGGCGGATGCGAAACTCCCCTGTACCCTCCTCCGGCAGGACGGGAGTCTCGAGGGGTTCTGCGAACCGATGGTCGCCGGAGAGGTGGACAACGTCGTTCAGTTCGAGCGGATCGGGTTTGCCCGGATCGACTCGGCAGACGGCGGCCGGGTGAGCGCGTACTTCGCGCACCGGTGAAGCGGCTTCGCTGGATGCGGAAGGGGGGGCGGACAGGCCTCCTCTTCACGTGACCTTTTTTGGGACGGCCAACGAAGGCCGACTCCACAGTCTTCGGCCCTGCTGAAACCGTTCTCTGGCGATTCATCCCTGGAACAGGCCCGCACTTCAGATCGACCCTTGTCACGATTGCAATGAATCTATAGGGTGCGAAGTGCGACGGGCTGGGAGGTCCCTCTGGTGCGAGTGCTGACTGGCCGGGAGGGAAGCGCTCGGCATGGACGAGGAAAAATCCCGGTACAGTGGACCGTGGGGATATCGCGTCTGGGGGAGGGGCTGACGGGGAGGGGGAGACCCCCTCCCCTGTCCCCACGCACCTAACGGTGCTCGTGCTCCTGTCGTCCCGACAGTCGCA
>JAENZF010000209.1 GCA_016841385.1 Methanobacteriota archaeon
CGGTCATCCCGGTCGTCGGCATGATCTCAAGCCTCTTCCTCCTCGCCCAGCTGGATAACCTGGTGCTGCTGGTCGGCGGCGTTCTGGTCGTTCTCGGTGCAGGGATTGCGCTGGTCGGGGAGCGACGGTCTCACGGGACAGCGTGACGGTGGAAGACCGCATGCCATGAGGCCGGTCCGAACGTCGGTGTTGCCCCGGTCGCCGGTCTGGGCGGGACACATGCAGGGGTGGACCTCTTCCGCGGGAGCTGAACGGTTCACCGGGCATGGCGAACGACACCCGCGAGTGGACTCTGAACGGACAGGACGGTTTGAATCGTCAAAAACCCGGCAACGTGGGGTTCAGGGGCAATCCCTCGACCCCGTCTATATTCTATGGGTGTAATATATGCCAATGTGGTTAATTTCGAGAAACGCTATACTTCCTGCCCCTCATCGGTAAGTATGCAAGGTCAATTTTCTGCCCGGCGTGGCGGAGCACTCCTCGTCGCACTCGCGACCATTCTGGTTGCCGCCATGCTCTTTGCCGGATGCATGGCAGGTACTGAAAATGGAACACCCGGTTCTGTGGACCGACTCTCCAAAACCCTCTCGGTCACCGGCTCGACGACCGTCCTCCCCATTGCCCAACTGACCGCCGAGGAATTCATGGCCGAACACTCCGGCGCCGATCTCCGGGTCAGCGGTGGCGGGTCCAGCGTAGGCATCCAGGCTGTCGGCGAGGGCACTGCCGATATCGGTATGGCCTCCCGTGACCTGAAAGACACCGAGAAGGAGAGATATCCCGATCTCGTCAGGCACACCGTTGCCATCGACGGCATCGCGGTCATCGCGAACCCGGCCAACACCGTTGAGAGCCTGACGCTGGATCAGATCCGGGGCATCTACAACGGCACCTACACCAACTGGAACCAGGTCGGCGGGTCGAATCAGCAGATCGTCGTCGTCGGTCGTGACAGCGCTTCGGGAACCCGTGAATATTTCCAGGAAGCCGTGATGCAGACGGAAGACTTCGTCAACACCCAGCTTGAGAAGAACTCGAACGGTGCCGTGGCGCAGACCATCGCCCAGACTCCGGGTGCCGTCGGGTACGTCGGGCTCGGTTACCTCGACGACACCGTCAAAGGTCTCTCCATCGATGTGAACGGGAATGCTGTTCTACCAACGGTTGAGACCGTGAAGGCCGGAACCTATCCGATCGCACGTGATGTGTTCATGTTCACAAAGGGCGAGGCAACTGGCCTCGCGAAGGCGTACATCGACTTCATCCTCAGCCCCGACGGTCAGGCAATCGTTGAGGGAGAGGGATTTGTCCGGGTCGGCTGAAATTCTCCTTACACCCCCGGCAATGACAACGATGGATGTATCTGTATGTCAGCAGATTGTCCGGGGGCGAGGGGTCGTACCCCCGAGCGGCAGCCTGGCTGCCGCCTAGCTCTCTCTCTTCTCCCCAGCCCGGTAGCACTCGACCGGCCCGGCTGCTTCCAGTCTTCCGTTGTTCAGGACGGAGATGGCGCCGTGGCCGCATGCGACCAGGCACCGGCGGCCGGTCGGGGCGAGTTCCTCATCCAGGTTCCGGATCATCTCAAGTAACGCCGTACGCTCCCTGCGTGCGCAGTCGCTGTCGACGTTGACCGACGTCACCAGGAAGTCGGCCAGCGAGTTGTAACGTTTCCGGTCCTCATCGAGGCTCCCGAAGTTGATCAGCGTGTCGGCGGTGAAGATGATCCCGTGCCCGGGACAGAAGAAGTAGACCTGGCCGTGCATGTGCCCGCCCAGGGACTCAAGGACCTCGAACTCAAGGTCATGGACCTTGAACCGGGCAAGGACGGGAAAGATCGATCGCATGCCGATTTTCTCCTCCGGGAAGATTTCGGGTTTCTCCGGCGGAGTGAAGTGCGAGAAGAGGTTGATGACGGTCGTGTAGACCTCTTCGAGGATCGAGGACTCGCTGCGCGAGCCGTAGGCCCGGTTCGCCCGGCGGATGATCTCCCGGGACCCGGTGTGCGTATACGCTTTTGCATCGAAGAGCCCGCCCGCTCCACAGTGATCCGCGTCGGCATGGGTGATGTAGATCCTGCGGATCTTTTTGAGATCCCCTAGACCGTAGTGCTGGAACATCCGCACGGCGTCCTCGTGGTAGATCCCGTATCCGGTATCGATCATGACGGTCTCGTCCGGTGTGTGGAGCAGGAAGATGTTCCCGCCGCCCGGCGTCTGGAAGCAGAAGACCTCGACGGTGTCGCTGATCGGGATGCGCTGGACGTCCGCGTAAAACCGGTCCCCGGTAGTGTTCCGGAGCGTCCTCCCCGTGAGCAGGATGCACTCGAAGACTTCTCTGGGGTCCTGGCCGAGGCTGTTGAGTTCCTGGACGATATGGTTGACGTCCTGCAGGAGAGAGAGCAGGAACTCATCCTCGGCTGTCCCGATCAGCCCTCGCACCGCCTGGGCGAACCTGACGTAGAAGACGGTATCGTCGAGCCTCTCGCCGGTCGTGTCGTACTCGAGGATCTCGAGACGGTACTGTGACTTCAGCCGGTCGAGCAGGCTCTCCACGATCGCGGCCTCTTCGACGTTCAGGCTGATGGTGACCCTGCCGGGGTCGCACCGCCGGTCGTCGAAGTCGATGTAGGCGATGTTTGCCCCCGCCCCGGTGAT
>JAENZF010000210.1 GCA_016841385.1 Methanobacteriota archaeon
GGCGGTGTTCCGCCCCGGAGGTGCGAGAAGAGCGCCCGCTCCGAGCCGAGAACCTGGATGGTGCTCCCCGGCATCCTCGCAAGCGCAGGGAGACCCCCGGCCCGGGAGAGAAGCCGGGCCGCGACCAGCCCGCCGATGAGGGCGCTCGTGTTCGGCAGCACCTCGTCGGCCCGGGCCGAGACCTCCCGCATCAGGCGGCTCCTCGTCCCGGCGAGCCGCTCGATCTCCTCGGCTGCATCCGCCAGACTGCCCCGTGCCCCTCTCCGGATGAGTTCGAGCATCTTTCTGGCCGGGAGCGACCGGTACTTCCGGGAGAACGACGGGGTCGTGACCTGGTACCACTCCGCGGCACGCTCCTGAAGAAGGTTGATGACGTTGTCGAGCTCGTCGAGCATCCTGACCATCTGGAGGAGTTCGACGTCCCGGCCCTGGTATGACTGGGCAATCTTTTCCCGGGCAAGGGTGGTGCAGACCGCACGGAGCAGGTCGACGTACTCCTCCCGGGTCCGGACGACCCCGCAGTCCCGGGCAACCTCCCAGTCGATGGGAACATAGGACTCCATACCGGTGCGGAGCGTGGCCGCCCGCTTTGCGAGCGCGGCCGGATCGGTGCCGGCGGCCCGGCACCCCTGCTCATCGACATCCCCGAACCAGTAGCGCTGTAGCATGGTACGGTATTGGAGCTCAGCCGATATAAGAGAGAACCCGGAGGTCAGGCGAGGCCGAAGGAGTAGGCCATCACGGGGACCATGATCGCGCCCATACAGTAGACCCGGCGGATGTTGACCAGGGCCGGGACGTAGCCCACCGCTGTTGCCAGGAGGAGGACCAGCCCCCCGAACGGGCCGCAGAGGAGGAGGGAGAGGAGGGTGACGAAGACAATGACGCCGTAGTTGAGCTTGGTGATGTTGACGTTCCCAAACCACCCCGCCGCCGACGAGAAGAGGAGGGTCAGGAGATAGGCGCCGACCGCGGCTATAGCGCCCGCAAGGAGGATGACGGTGGCCGGCGGGATCTCCTCGGCCGCGGCGAGCGCCGCCATCACCCCGTTTCGCGTCCGGGATACGGCGTAGAGCGCCGCAAGCCCGAGGAAGGCGTTCACGGTGTTCGCGGCGCTGGTCGCAAGAATATATTCGCGCGGGTTGGAGTCGTAGCCGATGACCGAGGTCAGGAGAGCGTTTGCCGTGGCGTTCGAGAGACCGGGGAGCCAGCCGACCAGGGCGCCGGCAACGGAGCCGAGGACGGAACCACGCCGGATCGCACTCCGGGGGAGGTCGATGCCCGAGAAGTGCTGTGCGGGCATGACCCCGTGCGACGCCCGGAGGAGGACCGCGATCCCGAAGAGCCCGGAGAGGAGGGGCATCAACACCCCGGACTCGCCGCCCGCCGGCCAGGCGAGGAAGGAGTAACGGAGAGAAAAGAGCCCGAGCGCCCCCGACACCCCAAAGACCGCCAGTGCCCACCCCGGCGACTCGGAGACGACGATGAGGTAGCCCGCCACCGCGAGGATGACGAGGCCGATGCCCCAGTCGATCCCCGGCTGGAGCGCGGGGAGCACCAGGACGAAGGCCAGCGCGAGCGGGAGGGAGAGGGCGACGCCGGCGGCGCTCCCAAGGGCCGATATCCGGACGGCCTCCTCTCCCCGCCCTTCGAGGCAGAGAGCGTGCGCCGGGAGGACCGCAAGCGACGTGTCGGCATCGGGGATGCCGAGGAACGTGCTCGGGACGCAGTCGAGAAACGTGTGCGTAACGAGGGCGGCGAACATGGCCGAGGCGACGACTGCCGGGTCGAACCAGGCAAGCAGGAGTGCCTGGAGCGAGAGGAGGACTCCCGCCATGGTGTTCGCATGGATGCCGGGGACGAGGCCGCTCACCACGCCGCAGCCGATACCGACGGCGGCCCCGAGCATGATACCGAAGAGCACGTTGATCTACGGTCGAAGCAGGCTATGATAAACCAACCGAATCGCGTCCCACGATACAGTCATATTCCACCGGGACGAAGGTTGTAGCGATGAAGATCGCCATTACCCGGCTCGAGAACAAGGCGGCGGGAGACCGCGCCCTCTGCGCATCCTACGGCCACGATTGCTACACGGTCTCACCGCTCCGGGCAGAGCTGCGGCCGGACAGGGTCGCTCTGTTCGTCGAGGCCGTCCACCGCGGCGAGTTCGACTGCCTCTTCTTCTCAAGCGCCCTCCCTGCCGCGATCGTCGGGCCGAGGCTTGAACGGTGGCCCCGGGTGATCGCCATCGGGCCGAAGACCGCCGAGGTCCTCCGGGAGTCCGGGATCGAGGCGGAGGTCCTCCCCTCGTTCTACTCCCGGGACTTTGTTCCCTACCTCGGGGACTGGCTCCGGGGACGGACGGTCGGGATCCCGCGGGCAGACGTCCCGAACCCGGGCCTCCTCGACGCAATAACCGCCGCGGGAGGAACGGTCCGGGAGGAACGGGTCTACGCGCTCGCCCCCACGGGAGCCGAACTCGCACTCGATGCCGCCGACGCCGTCCTCTTCACGAGCGCCATGTCCTACCGGGAAGCCCGGTGGCAGCCCCGCGACGCCCTCCTCCTCGTCGCCATCGGCGATATCACCGCCGACGCGATGCGGGCCGGTG
>JAENZF010000211.1 GCA_016841385.1 Methanobacteriota archaeon
GGGCTGGAAACTGCTGGTCAGTATCCTCGGTATCCTTGCAGGAATCCTCGTGCTCGCCTATCCGTTCTACAGCGCCATCCTCATCCCGACCATCTTTGCCATCATCATCGGCGTGGAGGGGCTTATCATCGGGGCAGTCTATATGGTGCAGGGATTCTCCGGCAGCGGATGGGGAACAACGATTCTCGGCATCTTAAGCATCATCTTCGGGCTGATCCTGATCGCAAACCCGCTCGTCGCCGCTGTCGGCCTGGTGCTGTTCCTGGCAGTACTCGCCATCATCGGCGGAATCGCGGCCATTATCGTTGCTCTGCGGATGCCGGGATGAAGGAGCGATCCTGAGCGGGACCGTCCGGGTTCCGGGTGCAGAGGCACCACCTCCCTCTTTTCTTTGCTCATAAAGAAGCGTATTTTTGCATGTTGTTCTCGCCGGCATGCTGGGGTACGAGAGTGCCTTTGCTTAACAGCCCGGAGCGCCGGCCCCTCGGATCGACGTCGAGCATCACGATAATTTAAACCTTCCTTGTTGCTCTGGAGGGAGGTATGAAAACGTGGAGATTTTTCGTCTCGATGGTCCTCATCCTGGCCTGTGCTGGTGCCGGATGCGTCCAGCCGACCCAGGAACAGGCGGAGGCGCAGCTCTGCCAGAATCTTGAAGAACTCGGAGTAGCGCTCCAGAATATGCAGAACCTCAACGCAAGCTCTTCTGTGGGGGATATTCGGGATGCACGGGATCGGGTGCAGTCTGTCATGGAGAACGTCAGGAACTCTGCAGACCCGCTCATTTGAGAACCGTCCGTAATACATCGAGATGGAGAGGAAGGACCCTCATCTTTATGTATCGAGGGAGGATTGAGGCAGAGGACCATGAATCGAACGAGGAGAGAATGGTGGAGCTGGCTCCAGTTCCCGGCAATTCCGATCGTTAGTATGAGAACGGAGTGGCTTGATGAGCAGGTCTGATGGCGAGGCACACCCCGCCTTCCATGTCATGGCAAAACCGACCGGTGCACGGTGCAATCTTGACTGTGCCTACTGTTTTTTCCTGAAGAAGGAGGAGCTGTACCCGGACAGCAGCCTTCGGATGACCGACGAGGTGATGGAGAAGTACATCCGCCAGACCATCGAAGGGCATCGCGTGCCCGAGGTGACGATTGCCTGGCAGGGAGGGGAGCCGACCCTGATGGGGCTGGAGTTCTTCCACCGTTCTGTGGAGGTGCAGAAGAAGTATGCGAAGCCCGGAACCCGTATCGAGAACACGTTCCAGACAAACGGCATCCTCCTCGATGACGAATGGTGCCGGTTCTTCCACGACAATAATTTTCTGGTCGGCCTCTCCATGGACGGCCCCCGGGGACTCCATGACGTGTACCGGAGAGACAGACGGGGGCGAGGCACATTTGACCGGGTCCTCAAAGCCGCCCGTCTGCTCCAGAAGCACCGGGTCGAATTCAACATCCTCTGCACGGTCAATCGCACGAACGCCGACCATCCGCTGGAGGTGTACCAGTTCTTCCGCGACGAACTCGGTGCGCAGTACGTCCAGTTCATTCCCATCGTGGAACGGGCGAACGAGACCGGGTTCCAGGAGGGGAATACGGTGACCGACCAATCCGTCCGGCCGGATCAGTGGGGACGGTTCCTGGTCGCGATCTTCGATGAGTGGATCAGAAGGGACGTCGGCCGGATGTTTGTCCTGAACTTCGACGGGGCGCTCGCGGGCTGGCTGGGTAGAGCGGGGACGGTCTGCATCTTCGGGCCCACCTGCGGCCTTGGGGTGGCGCTCGAACACAACGGAGACCTCTATTCCTGCGATCACTTCGTCGAACCGGACCACTTTCTCGGCAACATCCTCACGACGCCGCTGATCGAGCTCGTAAGCTCGAAGAAGCAGCGGGCGTTCGGGATGGCCAAGCGCGATACGCTTCCCCGGTACTGCCGGGAATGCGACTTCCTCGCTATCTGCAACGGGGAATGCCCAAAGAACCGGTTCACCAGGACGCAGGACGGGGAGGAGGGCTTAAATTACCTCTGTGAAGGCTATCGTATGTTCTTCTCCCACGCCGACCGCCCGATGCGGATGATGGCCGACCTGCTCCGACAGGGGCGGCCTGCAGATGAGGTTATGCCGATGCTCGCCGCCGCAAAGAGACCGCGGGAGAAGGGATCAGTACAGGTCGGCCGGAACGATCCCTGCCCCTGCGGGAGCGGTTTGAAGTACAAGAAATGCTGCGGGCGCATGAGCCGTTAACGATTCACGGTAGCGGCAGGTCGCCGCCAAAATATTCATGGACAATTATATAAATAACATGATGCCCTGTTGGACCTCTGCTCACCGATTCTGATGAGGAGGGAGAAAGTATGCCTGAAAAATGGAAGGGTGTCGTCAATGTCGATGTCCGGGACTCGGTTGCCGACTGGACACCGTACGAAGAACCGAAGGCCCCTGAAGGTGCCCCGAATGTCCTGATGATCGTCCTCGACGACGTCGGATTCTCCGCCATGTCCTGCTATGGCGGACTGGTAGAAACACCGAACATAGACCGCCTGGCAGAAAACGGCCTGTTGTATACCCAGTGGCACACGACAGCACTCTGCTCGCCGACCAGGGC
>JAENZF010000212.1 GCA_016841385.1 Methanobacteriota archaeon
GTAGCGCTCGAGCATCTTTAAGACCGCAGGGATGCCTCCCGCCCGGTGGAGGGCGAGCATTGAGTGCGGCCCCCCGGGCTGCATGTGACAGATGTGGGGGGTCTCCTCGCTGACGACGTTGAAGGTCTCAAGGTCGAGGGGGACGCCCGCCTCCAGGGCGACGGCCATCAGGTGGAGCACCGTGTTCGTCGATCCACCGAGCGCCATGTCCACCCGGACGGCGTTCGCGAGGCTTGTCTGGGTGATGATATCCCGCGGGCGGATGCCCTCCCGGATGAGGCCGACCGCCCGCTCACCGCTCTCCCGGGCTATGCGGAGTTTTGCCGCGTCGACCGCAGGGATGGCCGCACACCCGGGGAGGGAGAGGCCCAGCGCCTCGGTCACGCACGCCATGGTGTTTGCCGTGTAGAGCCCCTGGCAGCTGCCGCACCCGGGCATCGCCGCGCACTCGAGCTCCCCGAGTTCCTCCTCGCTCATTGTGCCGGCGGCGACGCGGCCCACGCCCTCGAAGACATCAATCAGGGAGAGTTCGCGGCCCGCCGCGTAGCCGGGGAGCATCGGGCCGCCGG
This sequence comes from Methanobacteriota archaeon, assembly GCA_016841385.1. Lineage (GTDB taxonomy): Archaea > Halobacteriota > Methanomicrobia > Methanomicrobiales > Methanoculleaceae > Methanoculleus. The sequence continues at coordinate 570 of JAENZF010000212.1, forward strand.
TGACGGCGATCGTCGGGATGTTGCACCGCGCCGCCGCCATGAGCATGCCGGGGACAATCTTGTCGCAGGTGCAGACACAGACCAGGCCGTCGAACCGGTGCGCCTCGACCATCAACTCGACGGCATCGGCGATGTTCTCCCGCGAGGGAAGCGAATACCGCATCCCCTCGTGGCCCATGGCGATCCCGTCGCAGATGCCGATGGTCCCGAACTCGAACGCCACGCCGCCTGCCGCCGCCACGCCCTCCTGCACCTTCTGCGAGAGCGACCGGAGGTGGAGGTGCCCGGGGACGATCGTGTTGTACGCGTTTGCTATCCCGATGAAGGGCAGGTCCATCTCCCGGTCGGTCACGCCGAGCGACCTGAGCAGCGCCCGGTTCGGAGCACGCTGGTAGCCTTTCTTAACCGTCTCACTCCGCATGATAATCCTCGTATGAGAGTAAGCGCGCAGGGGGAAAAGAGTATTCCTGTTGTCGGGATGTGGTGGTGCAGAAGGAGGTTTTCCTGCATGGTGATGAGGATCATGTCTGATAGAGTGAGGGGATCAGGCAGTTTGATCTTCTCACAAGGGTTGCCTGCTAACTTTGAAAGTGCTAAATCGCGGGTTTGCGGCTAACGATGCTGTCAAGGCGATGGGAAAGCCCAGTACAGTGGACCGTGGGAGTATCGCCACGGGGGGAGGGGCTGACGGGGAGGGGGGAGACCCCCCTCGCACCTCCGGTGCTCATGCTCACTACGTTCGCACTCCCCATTGTCCCCACCCCCCAGACGCGATATCCCCACGAAATCCGTGCCCGGGTACATTCAATCAAATGATATGTGAACGCTCCCAGTTCGCACGACATAAGCATTCTCAAACATGAGAAGTAATCCAGGTCTTCACCCACGCCCCGTAAATCCTCCCATAAGCCTCAGAGTGGGGCAACGAGTGAGAAAGAGAATGGTATAAGAAATGGTCTGTAAGAATGCCCGTATAAACACCGCCCGCGTCCCTTCACCCCTCGAGCCCATCATAGAGGTTCACGACGCCCCCGATGACGATCACCGCCGGGGGCCGGACGCCGGCAGAGCGGGCTTTTTCGGCGATATCGGAGAGCGTCCCGACCGTCACGCGCTGGTCCGGCCTGAGGCCCCGCTCGATGATTGCCACCGGGGTCGCCGGGTCTTTGCCGTGCGTTGCGAGGGCCGCCGCGATGGCGGGGAGGTTCTTTATCCCCATCAGGATCACGAGGGTCCCCTTCAGGCGGGCGAGGACCTCCCAGTCGAGGGCGGACTCCGGTTTCGTGGGATCCTCGTGGCCGGTGATGAAGGTCACCTGCGACGCGTACTTCCGGTGGGTGACCGGGATGCCGACCATCTCCGGGACGGCGATGGCGCTCGTTACCCCCGGCACCACCTCGACCCTGATGCCGTGCTCCCGGAGCGTCTCGATCTCCTCTCCGCCGCGGCCGAAGAGGAAGGGGTCGCCCCCTTTCAGGCGCACGACCACTTTACCAGCCTTCACCCGCTCGACCATCAGCGCTTCGATCTCGTGCTGCTCCAGGGTGTGGCTGCCGCCGTACTTTCCGCAGTCGATCAGTTCGGCGTCCCGCGGGAGCGTTGAGAGGATCTCCTCGCCCGGGAGCTGGTCGTAGAGGACCACATCCGCCCCGTCGATCACCTCCCGGGCCCTTATCGTCAGGAGGCCGAGCCCGCCCGGGCCGGACCCCACAAGATACGCTTTTCCAGTCATGGTTTCACCCCGAGGGCCGCATAAGCCTCCCGGATCAGGTCGCCCGCCTTCTCGCGCAGGGCCCGCCCGCACTCCCGGGCTTCGCCGACGGTCGCGACGTGCCGCTCGATACGCTCCCACCGGGAACCGTCGAGCGCGAGCACCTCGGCGATCAGGTCCCCTTCCTGGCAGTAGATCCCCTGCGGGGTGAAGCACCCGCCGCCGACCTCCTCCATGACGGCACGCTCGATCTCCACGTCGAGGCGGGTGGGGGCATGGTCGAGCGCCGCGAAGACCCCGGCGACGGCCGGGTCGTCCCGGCA
>JAENZF010000213.1 GCA_016841385.1 Methanobacteriota archaeon
GGTTCGTCACGGTGATGCTGATCCTCCTCATCACGATGCCGATGATCGTCGCGGCAGTGCGGTTCTTGCTGACGATGGGTTGAGACTCAGCCCGAACTTTGGGTCGGAACCTGCACCCCCCGGGGTGCAACAGCCCCCTTTTTTGCACCTTCGGTACAAACTCCATTGCTACAGAATATCACACTTCGCGGCTTCGCGGCTTTCGCGTGCGGCAATAGGTGCGGATAGCGATACAGCCTCACGCGACGAACGCGAAGTTCGGGAGATGAATCAGCAACTCTCCTTCGCACCCGGCGGTTGTAGGCAGCGACGAGGTTTCAGTCGAGAGTCAATCGTGCACCCTGTAAACTCCGGACCTGCAGGGTCGGGCAGAAGAACCAGGGACGGAACCCATGGAGAGGTTCTCTGGAATGCTGCTCTTTTGGCTTTGTTGAAACCTTTTTTCGGGTCTTCCTCCCTATCCCAATGAGGGTGGTGCCAGGATCGGCTTGTCCCTGGGCTCAGCCTTTTTCTTCGAGCATGTTCCCATGCAGTGGACCGTGGTGGCTATCGCCATTGGGGGTGGGGCTTGACGGGGAGGGGGGGCACGCCCCCCTCCCCTGTCTCCATCTTGTACCTACTTTTCGTCCCCACCCCGCCCGGCCTTCGGCCTCCTCCCCCGCCCTTGGGGCGGGGGCAGTCATGGCGATACCCGGTGGAAAGCCGTGCCCCGGAGTGCCTCTGGATTGCGAACATCTGGAGCAAGCAGGCGGGGTTTTCAACAAAGCCGCTCTTTTCAAAAAAGGGTCAGGGGTCTTACCCCCGGCGTTCAGGCGTCAATCCGTTCGAGTTCCGGGGGGGCGCCCGCGGACCAGATGCTGTACTGGGCATTCGGCTCCCACCGACAGGCTTCGCCATCGGCCTCCACCGACCAGAAGGTGTAGTGCGCGGTCAACCGGTCGCCAGCACCATTCAGTTTCACCGACCCGAACAGAGGCCCGCCGGCCCCCCCTGCAGTTCCCTCAAGGGCGATCTTCAACTTCGAGATCTCCGTGGTGTCGGTCTGCGTCCGGGTCATGGCGACGGTCCAGAGGGCATCGTAGGATGCGAGGCTGTAGCCGTCAGGCTGCCGTCCGAGAATCTCCCGGATCTTCTGGATGGTAGCCGCACCCGACGCAGCGCGGTCCTGCTGCCCGAACTCCGGGCCGGTAAATCTCGTCTGCGCCGCAAACCGGGCGGCATCTCCTGTCACGAGGGTATCAAGGAGGATGTTGCCGTCGCATCCGTACCACCGGACCTTCGTGAGGTTCTGGGTCTTCGCAGCAGCCTCCATGATCGCCGCTGCCTCGTCGAGGCTGATCAGGTAGATGCCGACCTTTTCCTTTCCGTGCGTAGCGATCACCCGGCCGACCTGGACATCAAGATCCGCTACGGCACCGGCGTAACTCTTCTCACCCGGCACATACCGAACCCCGTCGAGGACCGTGCCGTTGCCCCGCTTGAACGACGCCGCGGCGAGTTTCTTCAGTTCGTCACCCCAGACGTCGCCGCGCCAGACCGGCACGATCGCGCTCGTCCCTTCCTCCCTGAGGTAGTATGCCATCGCATCGGCCTGATAGGTGTCCGGCGGCACGAACCGGTAGACGTTGTCGTCCGCAATCGCAAGCGACGGCGCCGTGCTCATGGTGCTGATGAGGACGATTCCGTGTTCGTCGGCGTAAGTCCGGGTAGCATTCAACTCGGCGCTGGAACCGGGCCCGATGACGATCCTGACACCCTGTTTATCGAGCGCCTGCAACTTCTCAAGCGCAACAGCGGGATCGGTCTTGGTGTCCTCGATGATCACCCCGACGCGGTAATCCGAGTCAATTGCCGTAAAGTAGTCATTGATATCCCCGGCGGCCACCTCGAGGGCGACCCGGCTTGCCTCTCCGCCTTCCGCATAGTCGCCGGTGAGCGGCAGGAGGGCGCCGACGAAGATTCCCTGTACTGCCTCGCCCTGCTGTGGGGAAGAAGTCTGTGTTCCGGTGCACCCGCAGGCGAAGACGACCGCTGCGAGGATGATAAGCACGAATGCTGATGAGACCATTCTCATGCAATTTACTTCGCGATAACGGGAATAACCGTTTCGTTTCTGTATCAGGACGGTTACAGAAGATTAGCAGGAATCAACCCGCCACCAGGCCTCTCCTGTTCCGGGCAGGAGCTCGGGAGGTGCTCTTCTGTCAAAAGAGCGTTCCGATAAGCCTGCTCAGACAGGGAGGCAGGCAAACGGTATCGTGAACTGTAACCGGGACAGTTCAGGTAAAAACAGGTGAGATCCGGCCGATAGCGGCCGGGAGGGCGACTGACCGAAGGTTCGAAGCCTTACAGTTCCTCCTCGTCTCCCTTCCTGATCAGGTCCCGCGACTTCTTCTGCATCTCCACGTCGATATCGGTCTCGATGCTCTTTACCGCCTCCTCCGCGGTCCGGACCACATCCCGGCCCGGGATCTCCCCGAGGATATCCTCCGGCGGCAGTTCGGTGCCTTCGGGAACCTCCGGGGCCTCGGCCGTGGCGCCGAGGTACTCCGCGGCCTGCTTGACGACGCTCGAGAGCT
>JAENZF010000214.1 GCA_016841385.1 Methanobacteriota archaeon
GACCGCGTGCAGGTGAACAACCTCGACCGGCCCGGCACCGAGGCCTGGGTCCGGCCGGCAGCGCCCGGGGCTATCGAGCGGATCGCATCGATGCTTGGCGGGAACGTGGAGGTGATCGGGGCGGCGTGCACGGGCCCGGCGCTGCCGCCGGAGGTCGGGGAGACCGTAGACACCATCCTTGCGACCATCCGGCGCCGGCCCTGCACGCTTGATGACCTCGCCACCCTTACCGGCCTCCGTCCGGCCGAGGTGACGAAGTGCCTGAGAGTCCTTGAGGCCACCGGCCTGGTCGAGCCCGTACGGGAAAATAGGGGGGTATTCTACCGGGCGGTCTGATCAGTCCCGCATGTGGACATCCATCTGCGGGAACGGGATCTCGATCCCCTCTTCTGCAAACCGCTCGCAGACGCGCGTGTTCACGAAGTCCTGGACGTCCCAGGCCAGGTTGAAGGCCTTCGCCCAGATGACGAGCATGAAGTTCAGGCTCGAATCGGCGAACTCGAGGAAGTAAACGGACGGCGCAGGTTCGGAGAGGACGTATTCCGACCGCGCCGCCGCCTCGTCCCCGATCTCGAGGAGGATCTCTTTTACGCGCTTGATGTCGCTGCCGTATGCGACCGAGATCGGGACCTTGATCTTTAACTTGACGTCCGGCATGGCGTAGTTGATGACGACGCTGCTCGCGACCTTTGAGTTCGGGATGGTGACCAGCTGGTAGTCCATCGTCTTGATCCTGGTGCTCCGGGGGCCGATGCTGATCACGTCCCCGAGGTAGGTGTCGATCTTGATGCGGTCGTTGACCGCAAACGGCCGATCGACGAGGATCACCGCACCCCCGAAGAAGTTGGAGATGATGTCCTGGGCCGCGAGCGCCACCGCCAGGCCGGCGATCCCGGCACCGGCGATGAGCGGCGTGATGTCCACGTCGAGCATCCGGAGGACCATGAGGATGGCGATGAACCAGACCACATAGCGTGCTGTTATCTCGAGCACCCGGACGATCCGGTCGTCGAGGTCGGTCTCGGTCTTTGACGCCATCCACCTGCCGTAGAGGCTGATGAAACTGTAGACGAACGAGGAGACCGCCCACGCCGCGATGAGGGTTGCCACCGCAGCGAAGTACTGCCCGGAAAGGAGCCATGCGTACTCCCCGAGGAGGCCCTCGGGGTCGACGAAGAGCGTTATGGCAAGCCAGATGGAGCCCACGATTATGGCGATGGAGAGGGGTTTGTCGAGCGAGTAGAGTACGATGTCGTCCAGTTTCGATTCGGTGAGGTCGGCCCGCTTCTGCAGCCACCGGAACACCTCGTGGACGACGAACGCTGCGACTATCCCGGCGAGGATAGTCGCGCTCCCATAGAGGATGCTGTTCATGCCGGTACTAATATGTGCTTTTAGTGGAATATAAGTATGATAATTCATGGCGGTAGGTAAGGAAATCCTCGATACGCTCCGTGCTCTCGTCGACCGGGATATCACGCTCATGCACATCTGCGGCACCCACGAGGCGGCGATCGCGCGCGCCGGACTCCGGAGCATCCTTCCTGAGGGGCTCAAGATCGTGATGGGGCCGGGGTGCCCGGTCTGCATCACGCCGCAGGGCGAGATCGACGCCGCGCTCGACCTGGTGGAGCGGGGCTGCACCATCGCCACCTACGGCGACCTGCTGCGTGTTCCCGGGTCGAAGGGGTCGCTTGAGTCGAGCGGCGGGGACGTCCGGGTGGTGCAGGGCGTCCACAAGGCGGTGGAGATCGCGAGAAGAGAGCCGAACCGGGAGGTCGTCTTCGTGTCGGTCGGGTTCGAGACCACCGCGCCGACGGTCGCCGCCACGATCCTCTCCCGCCCGCCCGAAAACTTCTCCATCCTCTCGTGCCACCGGCTCGTCCCGCCCGCGATGGCATGGCTCCTCGGTCAGGGGGAGGCGGCGCTTGACGGGTTCCTCCTCCCGGGGCACGTCTGCGCGGTGATGGGCTACGAGGAGTACGAGCGGTTCCCCGTCCCGCAGGTCGTCGCGGGGTTCGAGCCTGAGGATATCCTCCTCGGCCTCCTCATGGCGGTGCGGCAGGTCCGCGAGGGCGTGCACCGGGTGGACAACGCCTACCCGCGCGTGGTCACCCGGGAGGGGAACGTCAAGGCAAAGCGCCTCATGTACGAGGTCTTCGAGCCGTTCGACGTCGAGTGGCGCGGCTTTCCCGTGATCCCGGCATCGGGCCTTCGCCTGAAACCGGAGTTCGAGGGCTACGACGCGCAGAAGAAGTTCGATATCGAGATCCGGCACGTGGACAAGCACTCCGCCTGCATCTGCGACAAGGTGCTGCGCGGCATCGCCCGGCCCTCCGACTGCCGGCTCTTCGGGAAGGCCTGCACCCCGCGCACCCCGGTGGGCCCCTGCATGGTCAGCCACGAAGGGGCGTGCAAGATCTGGCAGCTCTATGAGTCGAGGAGGGCCTGAAACCCTCCTCTCCGCTGGCCTTTTATACCATACAGGACAACATCATATGGCAGTCTCGGTAGGGTAGTGGATATCCTGAAAGCCTCCGGAGCTTTCGACCCGGGTTCGAATCCCGGCCGGGGCGTT
>JAENZF010000215.1 GCA_016841385.1 Methanobacteriota archaeon
CCCGGGCGAGGAGGGCGCCGGCCCGCCGGGCTGCCGCGAGCCTTGAATCCGGGAAGTCGTCGCTCCCCCACGTCTCCGGGGAGAAGGCCTCCCGGACGGCGTCCACGAACCCGGAGCGTATCAGCGGTGTCGCGCCGTCGGCCGCTGGGCAGCTCAGGTAGACCCGGGAGCGGGCGGCAAGAAGCGCTGCGGTGAAGTGGTAACGCTCCTCCCGCAGGATATCGTTCTTCGAGCGCGTCGGAAGGCGCCGGGTCTCGAGGTCGGTGGCGAACGGGAGCCGGGTGGTCAGCCGCGGCATCGCGCCCTCGATGAGGTCGCCGATGAAGAGGTAGGGGACGGCGAGGTGAGCAACCTCCCGGACGCCGACCACCCGGACGGCCCCTGCGTTACGTCGCCGGCCGGTCCGGGTCCCGGCGGCGAGGATGCCGAGCAGGGAGGCGAACTCTGAGGGCGGCACCTTCTCTCCCGGGAGCACCCGGGTGAGGCGTTCGAGCGTCGCGAGGTTCTCTATGAACCCGCCAAGATCCCGCGCCTCGCCCTCCAGCACGTCACTGTCCCCCTCCTCCGGCATCGCCGGAGCCTGCCACCCCTCAAGGAGCGAGCGGTAGGCGGCGAGATGTCCGGCAAGCGTCTTCGTTCCCCCGAGTTCCGCGAGGTCGGCAAAAAGCCTCCGGATCCCGTCCCGCGCCGCCTCGATGGAGGCAATCTTTGCTGCAAGCCGGCCTCTCGCGGACTCCGGGGTATCCGCCCTTGCCCGAACGTCCTCGAGGGCGCGGGCGAGCGCGGCAAGCCGCTCGTCCCAGGCGGCCGCTCCGGCGGTGATCCGGGCCTCCCGGGAGAGGATATCGATCTCGCATCCGCCAGCGTTCGGCAGGTAGGGGGAGGTCGTGAGGGCGACGACGTCCTCCCGCCGGTAGCCGCGGGCCGGGACGGCGACGACCCCGAGCAGTGCCTGGACGAGCGGCGATGCGGTCAGCGGCCGCCCGCCGGACGCGGCGTACGGGATACCGAAGTCGGGGAAGACCTCTTCCACGTACGGCACCGCCGATGCGAGGTCGGGGAACGCGACCGTGATCTCGCCCGGCCGCACACCGGCGGCGACCAGGTCCCGGATCTCCTGCGCTATCGCCCGGACCTCGTCGAGCCGGTTCCACCGTTCGGCGATCCGGATGAACCCTCCGATGTCCTGCGGCCCCCACCGGGAGAAGAGGCCGGCGAGCTGCGGAAGGCGAACGTCGGGGGCTTCCCCGGAGACGACCGTATCCGGGTGCAGCCACCCGCCGTCGTCCGCGAAGACCGCCGGGTTCTCCGCATAAGGAACCGAGTAGTGAAACTCCCCCGCAGACTCCCGCAGGGCGAGGAGCAGGTTCCGTTCGAGCGGCATCGGCTCGAAGAGCCCGTAGACGAAGACTGTCCGGAACCCGCCGCCGTCCGACTCCGCGAGCAGCCGGATTGCCCGGGAAACGAGGGTGCTCCCGTCGACGAGGCCGTGCTCGTCGAGGAACCTGAGGTAGGCGTCGAAGAGGCGGGCAATCTCGGCGCTCTTTCTACTCGCAAGGTCGCCGAGGGCGGCCGGGTAGTCGACCTTCCGCGTGATGAGGACATCAAAGAGGGTCGCGAGTTCGTCGACGGCCCCGGCGCCGGCAAGCAGCGGGTACCTGCCGGCGGCGAGGATGTGGGCGAGGATGAGCCTGGACTCGGCCTCGGAGATAAGCGTCTCTGACGTTGCCCGATCGTCGAAGACCTTCCGGGCGAACCCGGGAAGGGTGGTGACCGCGTCGGCGACGACGGGTGTGCCCTCCTCCCCGAGGCGTCGGGCGACCTCCCGGGCGACGTGGGACGTCGGGACGATGAGGATTGTGCCGAACGGGTCGCGGGCGGCGGCTTTCCGGAACTTCGCGATGAACCCGGAGAGACCAACTCCAGGCAATTGGCGATACAGAACGGCTGGGGACATCCGGCAATCTCTCCTGGTGAGAGGTTGGGGGAGGAGGAGGGATGAGGGTTGTTATTTGGGTCAGGGAGGAGCCTGCAAACGCCCGTCCCCACCCCGGGGATGAGAGCGCTTCGCTCTCCGGAATCCTGCCGAACTTACCTTGAACTCCGACCCTTCCCCCGATGCAGGATTGTTTTCAAGGTAGAGAAGCTTGCTTATGACCTCCCGAATAGCCGCACGGTTTAAATGCGAGCGTATGAAGACGTAATGAACACTCATGGACCTGAACTTCTGCCGTCACTACATCGGCGACGGCACGCCACCGTCGAACCGCTACTGCAGGACGTGCCCGCAGGCAGCCTGCGACCGGCTGTGGCGACGGGTTCTCGATCTCTCCGGATCGAACGGCGGGGATCCGGTCCCGCTCCCGGGGACGCGTGCAGTGCTCTTTCCGAACCCGAAGAACAACGATTTCGTCCGGCTGCAGGTCAACTGCCGGTGGGGCCTCCCAAAGGAAGACTTCCTGCACTACATCGCCACCGGCCACGCGAAGATGGGGCGGCGGGGGCAGCGGAGCGACGCCCGTGCATCGCCGAGCTGCACCCGGCAGGAGCCGTACGTGCAGGCGAT
>JAENZF010000216.1 GCA_016841385.1 Methanobacteriota archaeon
GAGTCGGAGTCGGAGTCGGAGTCGGAGTCGGAGTCGGAGTCGGAGTCGGAGTCGGAGTCGGGGAAGCGGGCTGGACGGATACGTACCCGGTCTCCACTGCAGTGCTGCTCCCGGCGGCGTTGCCTGCAGTCAGGGTGATGTCGTAGACGCCGGGGCTCTCGTAGGTGTACACCGGGTTCTGTTCGGAGGAAGTGCCTCCGTCACCGAAATCCCACTCCCACGATTCCGGGTCGCCGGTCGACAGGTCGGTGAACCCGACGGTGAGCGGTGCAGGCCCATCGGTTATGTTCGCTGAGAACTCTGCCTCCGGCGGCACGATGCCGGTGTAGGTGAAGGCGTAGATCTTCCATTCTCCGCTCCGCTTATCCTGCCAGACGATCCTGTTCTCTGAAACCGAAGGATAGAGTTGTTCATTCTCGGCAGTGCAGACCGACATCTCGACGCCCAGGTCAAGGTCGTACAGGTAAATATCCCAGAGTCCGCCCCGCTTATCCTCCCAGGCGATGATCTCCCCACCGATCGCCGGGGAGACCTGCTCGGCAGGATCGTCGGTGATCCTGTACTCTCGTTCGTCGCCAAGATCGAACAGGTAGATGTCAGGTTGGCCGTTCCGGTAATCCTCCCAGACGATCCGGCTCCCCGATATCGCCGGGTATGTCTGCCGTGCACCATTTTGGGTGATCTCCCGCTTGCTACCGGTTGCGATCTCATATGCCCAGATATCTCCACCCCCGGTGCTCTCCTCCCAGACGACGTACTCGTCCGAGAGCGCAGGCTTCCAGTCGGTCACCGGCGAGCAGGAGAGAAAAATTTCATTGCCGGTCTCGATGTTGTAGAGGCAGATGTCCGCACTCCCTTCCCGGGTATCGTACCAGACGACATACTCCCCGTGGACGACGGGCATCCACTGGTCTACCGGGTCGTCGGTGAGCGGTATCGTGCCTGTCGAGCGCCCAAAGAGGTAGATATCCGGGCTCACGTTCCGGTTGTCCTCCCAGACGATGTAATCGCCCGAGACGGACGGCCTCACCTGCGAGGCAGAATTACGCGTTATCCGTTCACCAAGACCGGGACTGCTCGCCGAGTAGATGTCCCTGTTTCCGTCCCGGTTGTCTTCCCAGACGACCGTATACCCGTCGATATCGGGGTGCTCCTGCGACCCGCCGGCGGTACAAAAACGCACCGTATCCCCCGGAGCCGCCTCCACCGCCAGGACGGGCGGCGCCAGCAGTCCGATGACAATGACGGTGCAGACTAATATCAGTATTTTACGTTCAGCCATCCTCTGATCACCACGATGAGAACGCCCCCTTTCGTCTCACACGATGGTGCCTGCAGGCACGACGGAGAAGCAAGCCCTTCGCCGCCGGCGCGCAAACTGAGATCCGGCGGAGTGCCGGGGATTATCGGTATCCCGCCGGATAAAGGGTTCGTGAGCGGCATGAGAGTGATATAAGTATATATCCCTTACGGCAGGCGGCTTTAACGCAAATATCGGCAATTATTATAAGGCCGCACGAATAAAAACGAGGGCAAGTTCCGCTCCATCGTCACCTGCATTCCAGACAGATCGGACGCCGCCCGTCCTGGCTGTGAGCGATTCCGGGTGCGCTCACGGGCCCGCAAGGTCCCGGACCTTCGCGATATTCCCGGGATCGCCCCGCCGCTCGTCCACCGGCGTCTCGCAGATGAGGGGGAGGCTCCGGACAGCCGGATGGCGGAGGATGTGTCGGAACCCCCCCTCCCCGATGGACCCGAGCCCGACGTGCTCGTGCCGGTCAAGTCCGCCGCCGAGGTCGCCTTTGCAGTCGTTGAGATGGATGACCCGCAGGTGGGCAAGGCCGATCAGGTCGTCGAGCTCCGAAAAGACCGCGTCGACCCCCTCCGGAGTCCTGAGGTCGTAGCCGGCGGCAAACGCATGGCAGGTATCGAAACAGATCCCGACCCTTCCTTCCGCATCGATCCCGTCCATGATCCGGCAGAGGTCCGCGACGGTCGTCCCCACGCTGTTCTTCTCCCCGGCGGTATTCTCGAGGAGCAGCATCACATCGCCCTCCCCGGCATCGGCGAGCGCCCGGTTGATGGCGGCGATAACCCGCTCCTGTCCCGCTTCGGTCCCGGCACCACGGTGGTGCCCGAGGTGAGTCACGAGGTAAGGTATCCCGAGGAGGCCGCACCGCCGGAGTTCCCCGGTGAGCGCCGCGACCGATTTTTCGTAGATCTCGGCATCAGGCGAGGCCGGGTTCGGGAGGTAGGGCATGTGGTCGACGACCGGGCCGAGACCCGATGCACTCACCGCCGCCCTGAAGGCATCGGCCGAGCTCAATTCGAGGTCCTTTGCCCTCCAGCCCCGGGGGTTCCGGGAGAAGATCTGAAACGTGTCGCAACCCACATCAAGGGCCCTCCCGACCGCGAGGTCGATCGAACCGGCGATTGAGACGTGGCATCCCACCAGCACCATAAGCGTAACTCTCGACTCTGAAGCGTTTAGGCCTTCCTCCGCCCGACCTCGCGGAGCACCGCCGCCCCGAACTCCCGGGTGCCGGCGACGCCCCCGAGGTCG
>JAENZF010000217.1 GCA_016841385.1 Methanobacteriota archaeon
GCCGGGACCGGCAAGGCGATCGAGTACGGGCAGCGGGGCGACGTGGACGTCCTGATGGTGCACGACCGTGTACGTGAAGACGCCTTCCTCGCCGACGGCTACGGTACCGACCGGCGCGTGTTTGCCTACAACTACTTCGTCCTCGTCGGCCCCGAGTCCGACCCGGCGGGCATCAAGGGCATGCAGCCTGAAGCGGCGTTCACCACCATCCGTGAGACAGGAATGGCCGACGGATCGGATGTCGTCTTCGTCTCGCGCGGCGACGCTTCAGGCACGCACTCGAAGGAGCAGGCCATCTGGAAGGCCGCCGGGTTCAACTACACGACGGGCGTGCAGGGCTCCGGCGACTGGTACCAGGAGGCCGGGAAGGGCATGGGTGCGACTCTCGCGATGGCGAACGAGAAGCAGGCCTACACCCTCTCCGACATCGGGACCTACCTTGCCTACAAGGGCGACCTCGAGCTCGTGACGCTCGTGGACGAGGGCGACATCCTGCTCAACGTCTACTGCGCCATGCAGATCAACCCCGAGAAGTACCCCGACACCAACACCACCGTCGCGAAAGACTGGATCAACTTCATGATCTCTGAGGACGTGCAGAAGGAGATCGCGTCCTTCGGTGTCGACCAGTACGGCCAGCCGCTCTTCTACGCCGCCCAGAACGACTGGGAGAAGATCGGCGTGCCGCAGGCCGAAGTGAAGGATCCGGTTCTCTGATCCAGCCCAAATTCCCACCCCCTTTTCGCCCCCCGGCAAACCACAATCAGGTGCAGAGCATGTACGAGATCATTGAGGGATTCATGGAGGCGGTCAGGCTCATCGTCACGCTCGACCCCGACGTGATGGGCATCGCCGCAAGAAGCATCATCGTCTCTCTCACCGCGACGATCTTTGCCACGCTGATCGCCATCCCGCTCGGCGCCGCGATCAACTTCGGCGCGTTCCCCGGAAAGAAGGGCCTCATCAACCTGATCCAGACCCTCTACGCGCTCCCCACCGTGGTCGTGGGGCTCCTCGTATTCCTGCTCATATCCCGTGTCGGGCCGTTCGGATCCCTGCGGCTGCTCTTCACCCCGACCGCCATGGTCATCGCGCAGATGGTGCTCATCCTGCCGATCATGACCGGCCTCACGATATCCGCACTCTCGGGGGTCGACCCGGTCGTCAGGGACACCCTTTACTCGCTCGGGGCCACCCGCCTCCAGTTTCTCGTAAACATCATGAAGGAAGCCCGGTTCGCGATCCTCGCGGCCGTCGCGGTCGGGTTCGGGCGGGCGATATCCGAGGTCGGAGCGGCCATCCTCGTCGGCGGCAACATCATGGCGTCGTCGTTTGCGAGTTCGACCCGGGTCCTGACGACCGCGATATCGCTTGAGACCTCGATGGGGAACATTCCCCAGTCCATCGCACTCGGACTGGTCCTCCTCGTCATCGCCCTCGGCGTGAATCTCGCCATAACCACGGTGCAGCACCGGTGACCCCATGATTGAACTTGCAAACGTCTCAAAACGCTTCGATAGCACGACGGTGCTTGCCGGCGTCACCGGGCGGGTCAAACGGGGAGAGATCTTCGCCATCATCGGGCCGAGCGGGGCCGGAAAGTCGACCCTGCTGCGCCTCATCGACCTCCTCGACACCCCGACAGGAGGAGAGATCCGGATCGGCGGGGCCGGTATCCATGCGAAGGGGGAGCAGAGCCTCAGGATCCGTCGGATGATGGGTATGGTCTTCCAGAAGCCTGCCGTCCTCAACGCGACCGTCGCAGAAAACATCGCCGTCGGCCTCCGGTTCCGGGGGGCGAGCGAGGGGGTGATCCGCAAGAAGACCGAGGACGCCCTCGATATGGTCGGCCTTGCCGGCTACGGGTCGCGGCGGGCCCGGACACTCTCCGGGGGAGAGATGCAGCGGGTGGCTCTTGCCCGGGCGATGGTGATCGAGCCGGAGATCCTCCTGATGGACGAGCCGACCGCGAACCTCGACCCCGTCTCGGTGGAGAAGATCGAGGAGCTGGTGCTCTCGATCAACCGCGACCTCGGCACGACGATCGTGATCTCGACCCATGACATGTACCAGGGGCAGCGGCTCGCCCACCGGATCGGCGTGCTGATGAACGGGGCGTTCGCGCAGGTGGGAACCCCAAGAGAGGTCTTCACCGTACCCGCGAGCCGGGACGTCGCCCGGTTCGTCGGCACCGAGAACGTCATCGAAGGGGTCGTTGTGGCCGGCGGGAACGGCACCTCCGCCATCGATGTCGGCGGCGTCCGGGTCCGGACCGCATCGTCGTTCGGGCAGGGGGAGGAGGTCTGCCTCTGTATCCGGTCGGAAGATATACGGATCGTCCCGGTGGGAGGGGACAGGGCCGTCCTTGGCGGGAACACCCTCCCCGGCACCGTGGCCTCCATCTCCCCGCGCGGCCCGTTCAGCAGGGTGACGGTCGACTGCGGGTTTGCGCTCTCGTCCGTCCTCTCCTGGAAGGCGGTGGACGACCAGGGCATCCGGGAAGGCAGCCGGGTTACGGTCTCGTTTGCGGTGGAATCGGTCCACGTCGTCAGGGCGA
>JAENZF010000009.1:0-1996 GCA_016841385.1 Methanobacteriota archaeon
ACGTCGTCGAGGCGCTCACGAATGTCGCCCAAGCCGAGTGGGACGCCTACCGGACAGCGGTTCACCCCTGGGAACTCGACCGCTATCTGGCGGGATACTAAACTCTTTTTTGCGACGGACGGCACGTCCGGAGTTTGAGCACCACTAGGTGCGGGTTGGGACGGACGGCACGTCCGGAGTTTGAGCACCACTAGGTGCGGGTTGGGACGGACGGCACGTCCGGAGTTTGAGAAGACCGAAGGTCTTCGAGTGCGACGGCCGGCACGCGACGTTCCTCCTGGAGCGGAGCATGAGCACCGCAGGAACGACGTTCCCGTGGGAACGGAGTTCGAGCACCGCTAGGTGCGAGTTGCGAGTTGCGAGGTGCGGTGTGACCACAGAACACACGTGAATCTCAAAGCGTGCATGAAGCAGGAGCCCTTCCGGCCCCGGGAATCAGTTCCCCGCGACGCAGTCCTGCAGGGTTACGAGGAGAAAAATAAGGGCATTCGAAAGGCTGCGAGGTCGCGAGGCTCAGCAGCACTGCTGCTTGCCGCCGGCCTCTTCTCCCTCGAGCAGGAGCCTGCCGAAGAGCACCCTCTCGAGTATCGTGGAGACGTATTTCATCCGCTGGGCCGTCTCCATGTCCTCGTAGCGGTGGATGTCGGCGTAGACCTGCAGGCGGACGAGGCCGAACCGAAGGCGGTCGAGGTCTTCGTCCTCGAGTTCCGAGGCCTCACGGTAGATGGGCTCGAGCAGGAAGGGGAACTCCTCGTAGTTCTCGAGCGCCTCGACGACCCTTGAAAATACCGGGAGGGGTTTCTCCTGCCCGGCAAGAATCCGCGAGTAATCCATCTTATCCCTCGATCTGGTCCACCAAGGCTTGCATGATGGCATCGAAACTCTTCCAGGTCGGGCTCTCCTCTGCTCCGGCACGGCGGATGATGAAGGGTCTTCCCTCGTCCGCTGCCTTCCGCATCTCAGGATCGAGTGGAATAGCTCCGAGGAAGGGCACACCGAGATCCTTTGCCTCTTTCTCCCCGCCGCCCTTACCGAAGATATCGATCTCCTCCTTGCAGTGGGGGCAGACGAACCCGCTCATGTTCTCCACGATCCCGAGCACCGGGAGTTCGAGTTTCTTGATGAACTCGGCCGCTTTGCTCGAGTCGAGGACCGCGACGTCCTGCGGGGTGGTGACGATGACCGCTCCGGCGATGTTCGGTGCGAGCTGGGCGACGGTGAGAGCCTCGTCGCCGGTGCCGGGCGGAAGGTCGACGATCAGGTAGTCGAGGTCGCCCCACTTGACGTCTTCCAGGAACTGCCGGATGACCGTCATCTTCATCGGCCCACGCCAGATCACGGGGGTGTTGCGCTCCGGGAGCAGGAATGCCATGGAGATGACCGCGAGGTTGCCGGTGACCCTGACCGGTTCGATGATCTTCCCGTCGTAGGACTGGAGACGGGCGTCCTCGATCCCGAGCATCTTCGGGATGTCCGGGCCGTGGATGTCGAGGTCGATGAGACCCGTGTTATAGCCGCGGTTGGCAAGAGCGTAGGCGAGGTTTGCCGAGACCGTGCTCTTCCCTACCCCGCCCTTTCCGGAGAGGACGAGGACGACGTGTTTTACGTTGACATTGGCCTTCGGAGGGAGACCCTTCGGGGCGTCCGCATTTCTCGGATCGTCGCATTTGGTCGTAGCCGAGCAGCTGGCGCAGTTCCCTGTGCATGTATCTTTATCTGGTTCGTTCGTCTGAGTCATAAGAAATATCCTCTACGGTATGGTATCCGTCTCTAAGGACGATCTGTATCTACTATATATTAACGGTAAACGTCACAAAAAGTTATAGTTTATGGCAAATTATCCCGTTAGGCCGCCGGGATACTATTTCATGCACGGGTTACCCCCCGCCTGCGGGGGGGAAGAGGGCGACAGTATCGCCGTCCTGGAGGGGTGTTTCGAGACCTCCGCTGAAATGGATGTTCCTGCCGTTCTTTAAGATGTTGACGTAGGCCCTGA
>JAENZF010000009.1:2096-30330 GCA_016841385.1 Methanobacteriota archaeon
CCTCCGCTGAAATGGATGTTCCTGCCGTTCTTTAAGATGTTGACGTAGGCCCTGATTTCCCCGGTGGGGGTGAAGAGGGCGTCGCCGAGCCCGGGGTGCCGGGCGGAGAGGAGCGCGAGCAGGTCACCGACCGTCGATCCGCCGGGGACCTCCGCATCGTGCTCCGCCGGGATGACGTCCCGGAGCATCGCAAACGCCCTGACCTTCACCGTTATGGTACCCTCTCCGCTTGTCTCCTGCGGAACCGCCGTCCCCTCCTGCACGTATGGTTGATGGAGGGTGTCCGCTCTTATTGGTATCGCTTCCGGGCACCCTGATCGGATGTGGTTTCTTTCTCTTTTGGGTTAAGGAATAGTTCTCTCCGTCCAGCAGCCTTATTACCCCTGAGTGAGGCCTATGGGCATGGTGATAACCTATGAACGGCTACGCAGAGAAGATCCTTCACGTCGACCTCGCCAGAGAACGGACGATGGAGGAGCCGTTTCCCGAAGAGTGGAGGCGGGCATACATTGGAGGCAGGGGGCTTGGGGTCCGCATCCTCCAGGAACTGGTGAACCCGGGCATCGATCCCCTCGGCGCTGAGAACGTGCTGGTATTTGCCACCGGTCCGGTTGCGGGAAGCGGTCTTCCCCTGGGGTCCCGGTACGACGTCGTCACGAAGTCTCCGCTGACCGGGACAGCGACCAGCGCGAACTCCGGTGGGAAGTTCGGCACCAGCATGAAACGTGCTGGGTACGATGCGGTCGTTATCCGTGGGCGGGCGGAGAGGCCCGTCTACCTCCTCCTCGACGATGGGCATGCGGAGGTCCGGGACGCTTCAGATCTGTGGGGGCTGACGACGAGCGAGACAACCGCGGCTATCCAGGAGGATCTCGGCGACCCCGACCTCAGCGTGGCCTGCATCGGCCCCGCCGGTGAGCGCCTCGTCCGGTTAGCTGGCATCATCAACGAGACCTCGCGTGCCGCCGGCCGCGGGGGTGTCGGCGCCGTGATGGGGTCAAAGAATCTCAAAGCAGTCGCTGCCAGGGGGAGCGGCCGGATCACCATCGCCGACCGCGACCGGTTCCTCGCCCTGAAGGAAGAGATCGCGAAAAAGATCCGGGAGAACGCCATCTCGGGCGGAGGACTCCCCCGGTTCGGGACGGCGGTCCTCGTGAACATCATCAACGAGAACTACATCCTCCCGGTTCGGAACTACCAGAGCGCACACTTCGGGGCGGCGGAGAACATCTCGGGGGAGCGGATGGCCGAAACCATCCTCACGGGAAAGATGGGATGCCAGGCCTGCGTCATCCAGTGCGGCCGCGAGGTCGAGGTCGGGGGGAAGCAGACGGCAGGCCCGGAGTACGAAACGATATGGGCATTCGGTCCCGACTGCGGGATCGACGACCTTACTGCCGTTGTGGAGGCGAACAACCTCTCTAACGACCTGGGCCTCGACACGATCTCCACCGGGTCGACGATCGCCTGCGCCATGGAGCTCTCGGAGAAGGGCTACATCGATGAAGAGATCAGGTTCGGCGACGCGGAGCGGATGGTCGACCTTGTCCGCCGGATCGCTTACCGCGACGGCATCGGCGACGAACTCGCCGAAGGCTCTTTCCGCTTCGCGAGAAGGCACGGGCACCCAGAACTCTCTATGAGCGTCAAGCGGCAGGAACTCCCTGCCTACGACCCCCGGGGGCTGCAGGGGCACGGCCTTGCATACGCCACCTCGGTCCGGGGTGGCGACCACGTCTACGGCTACATGATCGCCCCCGAAGTGCTCGGGTCACCGGAGAAACTCGACCCCTACTCGAACGATGGGAAAGCAGTCTGGACGAAGACGTTCCAGGACCTCACGGCCTTCATCGACTCATCGGGGAGTTGTCTCTTCACATCGTTCCCGCTCGGGCCGGAGGATTATGGGGCCATGGTCTCGGCGGTCACCGGCTACGAGGTTGATGCCGGTGAGGTGCTCCGGATCGGCGAGCGGATCTGGAACATGCAGAAGGTCTTCAACCTGAAGGCCGGATGCACCCGGGAGGATGATACCCTGCCGCCGCGCCTGCTCCGGGAGCCCCTCACCGAAGGCGCCCCGAAAGGCCGGGTCTGGGAGCGGGAGCCCCTTCTCGACGAGTATTACCAGGCCCGGGGATGGGACCGAGAGGGGCGTCCCACACAAGAGAGGCTCCGCGACCTCGGCATCGAAGAGGGGGCGGTTCCCTCTCCATGATCCGACCTATTTTTTGATGTGCCAGCCGCCCGTCGCTTCGGGGATGCAGTCGATCTCGGGAGAGTAGGGTTTGATGTCCAGCACCGGGGTCCCGTCCAGAGCGTCGAGCCCCCGGACCACCAAAACGTCACCCTCCCTCCTGACCAGATCGACGATCCCAAAGCCAATCGGGTTCGGCCGGGCAGGCGAGCGGGTCGAAAAGACCCCTCGTTCCCGGGTCTCCCCGGGAGGCTTCGCGAAGAGCAGCCCGCGCTCCGCCCGGTCAAGCCAGTAGAGCACGATGAGGTGGCTGCTCCGCTCTATATCCTCGAGCCCCGGGGTGTACGCCTCAAGGACGTGGATCTCCGCGATGGTATCCGCCAGCCGCCCCTGGCGGGGGGCGTCGCCCCGGACCCGGTAGGGTGACCGGACGACGCCGATAGGGATGCACTCGAACGCGGTCATACCTCTATCTCCTCCGCCTCTCCGCATCGAGCATCTCGTTGCAGAGGCGGTCCGCGACCTGGATACAGGGATGTTCTCTTGGTACGCTCTCGAACCTGACCTCTGCGAAGCCACGCACCCGCTGCCGCACCTCACCTGCGAGATCTGCAAGGTGCTCTTTGGTGATGCGGTACCGGCCGGTGAGTTGCCGGACGACCAGTTCCGAGTCCGACCTGACTTCGAGCCTGCCGCGGGTGAACGCCCGGGCGGCCTCGAGGCCGTTGATGACGGCATGGTATTCGGCCACGTTGTTGGTCGCCATTCCGATAAATCCCGAACTGCTGGCCGCGACGGAGCCGTCCCGCACGATCACGTATGCCCAGGCGGCGTCTCCGGGGTTTCCCCGCGATGCGCCATCGGTATACAGCGTCACCGCATCGGTTGCCGTCACCGATGCTCCCTCCGGTCTGTCTCTGTGAGCATCATCTACCGGTTGATCATCGATCTCCGGAGGGTTATTGGTATCGCTCCCCGGGATGAGGAACCGCCCACCGGAAGACGTTAATATCCCGGTGCAGTAAGGGCGGACTTATGCTGGATACGGGCCGGGTCATTGAGGATAGATCAATGCGGGACCGGCTGGGTGTTTTTGAGAACCGGACCGATGCCGGGAGGCAACTCGCGGCGACCCTCTCGCTGCTGGAGACGATCGTCGAGCCGGTGATCTGTGCCATCCCTGCCGGAGGGGTACCGCCGGGGCTTGAGGTGGCACGGGCACTCAAGGCCCCGCTCCGGATGGCGGTGGTGCGGAAGGTGCAGATCCCCTGGAACCCGGAGGCCGGGTTCGGTGCCGTGACCTGGGATGGGCGGGTCTTCCTGAACCGTGCCCTCATGGACGGGCTCGATCTCTCGGAGGCCGAGGTGAACGCCGCCATTGCGAAAGCCCAGAAGAACGTGGAAGAGCGGATAGAGAAGTTCGCTGGCGGCCGGGAGGAGCCGGGGATCGAGGGCCAGGCCGCGATCCTGATCGATGATGGCCTCGCAACCGGGTATACGATGTTTGCCGCCATCGAGGCGGCCCGGGCCGGGTCCCCCCGCCAGGTTGTCGTGGCGGTCCCCACCGGTTCCCTCCACGCCGTCAACTTCATCGCCCGGAAGGCGGATCTCGTCATCTGCTTAAACATCAGGACAAGCCGCACCTTCGCGGTGGCACAGGCATATGAGCGGTGGCACGACGTCACCGACCAGGAGGTGCAGGAACTGCTGATCCAGGCCCGGGATATGGGGCTCTTATGAGTACGGTAGAGCGATCTGAACCCACCCCCGATCTCTCCCGGGCGACCCTCCGCCACAACAGGTTTATGCGACCTCTCCCATGGGGGCTGGAGAGGTAATGAGTATGCAGAACCTGACGATTAAGGTCGGTTTCAACCGGTTTCCCCTGGAGCATACCTGTGACGGGGAAGACATCTCCCCGGGGATAAGGGTTCTCGGGTCGAATGCACCCTGCCTTGCGGTCATCATGGACGATCCGGATGCTCCACGGGGCACGTTCACGCACTGGCTTGCCTGGAACATTCCGGCAACCGACGAGATCCCCGGGGGCATCCCCCCGGACCTCCGGACCTCCTATCCGGTCCCTGCCGTCCAGGGGACGAACGACTTCCGGAGGACCGGTTACGGCGGGCCCTGCCCGCCGAAGGGTGTGTCGCACCGCTTCTTCATCCGGGTCTGGGGCGTGGGGAGGGAACTCGACCTCCCGCCGGGTGCCGGCCGGTCACTCTTAGAGGATGCGCTCGCGGCCGCGGCCACCGAATACGGCGAGACGATGGCGATCTACGACCGAAAAAAGGGGTAGAAGCCCCGCCGGAAACCGGGTCCCGGACTTGAGGCGTTCCCGTCTCCACCACTTTTTTTATCCCCCGGCGCCAAGAACCATCGTATGGGCTCCAGAATCGCTAAACTGATCGTCTCCCTCCGTTCAGCAGAGTTTCCTGTCTGGAACACCTGTGACGGCCCTGCTATCTCTCCTGAACTGAGGATCCGGGGACTCACGGAGGAGACGCAGTCGATGGCGCTCTTTGCGCTGAACCCCTTCGAGCCCGGGTGCTCCTTCACCACCTGGATCATCTGGAACCTGCAACCGGCACCCGTGATCCCGGAGGACATCCCGTCGCAGGGCCACGTGACGGCTCCGGTGGACGCCATCCAGGGGACGAACGACTACGGAACCCTCGGCTGGCGCGGCCCCTGTCCTCCCGAGGGCGAGACACACCGCTACCTCTTCAAGGTCTATGGGCTTGACGCCATGCTTGATGTGCCGGCAGGCGCAGGCAAGCACGACCTCATCGGTGCAATGCAGGGACACGTCCTCGGGTTCGGTGAAACCGTCGCCATGTACTCCCGGTGACCGCACAAACCCTTTTTATACTTCTATTCCCGAAGGGGGCTATCGACGGAGCTGGTATGATGCCGAACCTGGTAGTAAAACTGGATTTTGAAGAGTTCCCCCCGGACTACACCTGCAGGGGGGCGAACCGGTCGCCTCCCATCAGCGTGGAGGGAATCCTGGCGAACATCAAGTCGCTCGCGGTCCTCGCGACGACGAGCCCCGAGGAAGGACCGTCGCGGGTGGCATGGGTCCTCTGGAACCTCCCCGCCGTTCCGCTGATCCCGGAGGGGTTCCCGGCCGGTGGGGTGGTGGAGTCACCGCTCCATGCCGTACAGGGCACGAACGACTTCGGTGTCATCGGCTACCGGGGCCCCTGCCCGGAGGCCGGGAAGACCGAGGCGTACCTCTTCCGGGTCTACGCGCTCGACCTCGACCTCGGGCTCGCTCCCGGGGCGACCTGGGAGGAGATGGTCCGGGCAATGGAGGGGTCGATGAACCAGTCCGGGGAGGTCATAGCCTTCGCCACCGGTTAGGGGTCGGGAGGCCCCCGCCCCGAGGAAAAGAGGATGCCGGCCCATCCCCTCACATGGGTATGGGCGGGCTCTGCTTCTCGATGTTCTTTGCAATAGTGGCCATCTCTTCGCCCAGCATGCGGATCATATCGTCCATAGTGACGATTCCGATCAGCTTTCCAGCCTCGTCGATGATGGGCATCCTCCGGATGCCTTCGTCGGTCATCTTCCGGATGGCCTCGTAGATCCCCATACTGTCCCGAAACGTGATCACGTCCCGGGTCATGACCTCCTCCGCCCGCATCTCGCCCGGATTCTTCGCCTGCGCCATGACCCGGACAGTCAGGTCGCGGTCGGTAAGTATGCCGGCGGGCCGGTTGTCGCCGCTGATGACGACGACGCTTCCGACGTTCTTCTCTCCCATGATCCTCGCCACCTCCACAGCCGGCGTATCCAGCGAGACGGCGACGACCTGCTCACGGCAGCACTTCACAAGTCCCATATCGTTACCTCCGTTGACGACTGACTCATGCCGGTATGGTATATGAACGTAACCCGTACCGCCCGGCCCTCCTCATCCAACAGGCGGGCTACCGACATGGGGCCGGGGCCGCGAGAGATCCGGGGGAGTGCCCTGAACCGGGCGGACTTATTTCCTTATATGTGAGCGAAGAGAGATCGTATACCACAGAAATGGACTGGCTGCTGATTGTTCTGACTGTAGCAGGCCTCGTTGTCTTCGAGACCGTATCGAGCATTGATAACGCTATCATCAACGCCGACGTCCTCGCGACGATGGAGGAGAAGGCCCGAAGGTGGTTCCTCTTATGGGGTCTGATCTTCGCGGTCTTCGTGATCCGGGGGCTCCTGCCATGGATGATCGTCTGGGCTACGACACCGTCGCTCGGGCCTGTCGGGGCACTGCTCGCAACTTTCTCGAGCGATCCGGCGGTCGTGGCCGCGATCGAGGAGTCGGCTCCGATTCTCCTTATCTTCGGGGGGACGTTCCTCATCTTCCTCTTCTTTAACTGGCTCTTTGTGGAGGAGAAGAACTGCGGGCTCCGGAGCGAACAGTTCTTCTCCCGGCAGTCCGTCTGGTTCTATGCGGTCGTCTCGATCCTGCTTGCCGCCCTTGTCTGGTTTGCCCTGCAGATCAACGTCATGATGGGGTTCGCGGCCGTGCTCGGCTCCACTGCCTTCTTCATCGTCCACGGATTCAGGCAGAACGCCGAGGTGCAGGAGGCCCGGCTGACGAAACCCGGGATGTCAGACCTCTCGAAGATCGCCTATCTCGAGGTCCTCGACGCGACCTTCTCGATCGACGGCGTCATCGGGGCGTTCGCCTTCACCCTCTCAGTCCCCCTCATCCTGATAGGGAACGGTATCGGGGCCTTCGTGGTCAGGGAACTGACCGTCCGGGGCGTTGACCGGATCAGGAGTTACTGTTACCTCAAGAACGGGGCGATGTACTCCATCCTGGTGCTCGGGACGATCATGCTGGCGGACAGTTTCGGGTTCCATATCCCCGCCTGGCTCTCGCCGGTGGCGACATTCGCCATCGTCGGGTACTTCCTCTTCCGGTCGGTGCAGGAACAGAAGAAGGGGGCGGCGGGCGCCGCGTGACCGGAGTCCCCGGACTCCCGTCGCCCGGTCCTTCACCTCCCACCGCACCCCCGGGGTTTGAAAAGGTTTATCCGGGTCTGGAGACGAAACGTAGTCCCATGACGAAGCGATCGATTGGCCCACGGACACTCCTCTACCCTCACCCGGACCTGATCATCGGGACCTACGATCCGGCCGGCCGGCCGGATGTCATGGCCGCCGCATGGGGCGGCATCTGCTCGTCCCGTCCGCCGGCGGTGGCGGTCTCGGTCCAGAAGACCCGGCAGACCTACGAGAACCTGATTGCGCGGCGCGAGTTCACGATCAGCATTCCTTCGGTGGACTACGTCAGGGAGGCGGATTACTTCGGTATCGTCTCCGGCCGCGATACGGATAAATTCGCCGCAACCGGGCTGACGCCGGTGAAAGGCGATCTGGTGAACGCTCCGTATGTCGGGGAGTTCCCGGTAGTCCTCGAGTGCCGCCTCCTCCAGACGGTCGAAGTCGGTGTGCATACCCAGTTCATCGGTGAGATCCTGGACGTGAAGGTGGACGAGAGCGTCCTCTCCGAGGACGGCAAACCCGATATCGGAAAGGTCCGGCCGTTCGCCTACGACTCGATGCGGCAGGAGTACTACGGGTTTTCCGGTCCGCTCGCGAAGGCTTTCTCGGCGGGGAAGGAACTCAAAAAGTAACTTTTTTCGGGGACCCGAGCGGTACCCCGGGTTCGCCGTCGTTGCGTTGGCTGTCGTGGATGGTTGCAGCGTCCCCGGGCACCCATTTGCCTCCGGTGCACCTCAAAGCAAGTTTGCGCCTTTCAGATAGTGCCGGCGCAGCCATTCTGTTCGGGCGTCGTGAGGACTGATTGGAGCGGCAGCCGGTCTCCCGTGCTCCGCTATCATCGTGGTCTCGGGTCCGGCAGGCGGCGGTCGGCACCGGAGCGGAGGATGCCTGCAGCAGGACCGGCGTCGCATAACGCAGGGGTGCGAGGGTGGGTGCCGGGACCGGTGGATATTAACAAATAATTCTGTATTTAGAATCTAACTTCCGAGTTCTCCGTTTCAACGCCGTTGTGGGATTCCGATAAATTATTATAGGGTAACCTGGGTATAATGGGAACTGGGAGCGTTGCAGATGGTTCAGTATTTCGTACTCTACGTCGATGATGAACCAGCCCTTCTTGAAGTCGGTAAGACATTCCTCGAACTCTCGGGTGCGCTCACCATCGAGACCGCGCCCTCCGCCCGGGAGGCCCTGGGCCGGCTCGGGGAGCGGATCTACGATGCCGTCATCGCCGACTATCAGATGCCCGGCATGGACGGGATCGGACTGCTCAAGGAGACCCGGCAGCGCTTCGGGGATATCCCGTTCATCCTCTTTACGGGGCGCGGCCGTGAGGAGATCGTCATGGAGGCGCTCAACCACGGTGCGGACGGCTACATCCAGAAAGGAGGCGACCCCGGCTCGCAGTTTGCCGAGCTCGAGCACCGGGTCGTGCAGGCGGTGGAGCGCCGGCGGGCCGTCCAGGCGTTGCGGGACTCGGAGGAGCGCTACCGCGCCCTCTTTGAGGGAGCGAACGATCCGATATTCATCTTTGAGGAGGACCGGTTCGCCGACTGCAACTCCAAGGCCCTCGAAGCCTTTCAGTGCACCCGGGAGTTCCTCATCGGGAAGACCCCCTGGGAACTCTCAAGCCCCGTCCAGCCGGACGGCGTCCCGGCGTTTGCAAGCGCTGCCGAGAAGATGCGGGCGGCGTATGCCGGGCAGCCGCAGTTCTTCGAGTGGCGGATCGCTGCACCGAGCGGGAAGCGTTACGATGTGGAGATGAGCGTAAGCCGGCTGGACGTGAAAGGCCCGCGCCAGCTCCAGGCCATCGTCCGGGACGTCACCAGCCGGAAGCAGGCGGAGGCCGCTCTGATCGCCGCGAACCGGAAGATGCACCTGCTCTCCAGCATCACCCGGCACGACCTCCTCAACCAGCTGACCGTCCTCCAGGGCTATCTGGAGTTTGCGAGAGACCGGACAACCGATCCGGTCCTCCTCGGATACCTGGACCGGCAGGAGCAGGCTCTCGGGTTCATCAACCGCCAGATTGTGTTCACCCAGGATTACCAGGACCTGGGGGTCCGGGCTCCGGAGTATCAGGACCTCCGTGATTGCGTGGCCCGGGCGGCGAAAGGCCTCGGTTTCCGGGGCCTCACCCTCGTTACCGAAGCCGATGGGTTTGAGGTCTACGCCGATCCGATGCTGGAGAAGGCCTTCTACAACCTCTTTGAGAATGCGGTCAGGTATGCCGGGCCGGCCCCGACGGTCAGGGTTCAGTGCCGTCGTCAGGGGGGGTGCCTCGTCATCGTCATCGAGGACAACGGTTCCGGGATACCGGCAGGCGAGAAAGAAAAGATATTCTTACGTGGTTTCGGGAAGAACACCGGTCTCGGGCTCTTCCTTGTGCGGGAGATCCTCTCGACCACCGGGATCGCCGCCCGGGAGACCGGAGAGCCCGGGAAGGGTGCACGGTTCGAGATACTGGTGCCGGAGGGTGGTTGGCGGGTCAACCGGGGGTGTTGATGCCTTAATCGATCTCCGGGTACACCCTTCGGCTAAGAATCGTCACCGTCGGCGGTCCCGCTTCGCCTCGACCCACCGCTTTCTCATCCCGCATCGTTCGCACCGCTGCTCCCACTCGATGACGTTCGACGAGTATTCGTCGTATCCCCGCTTCCTGCCCCACCGGTGGAGCCCGATTCTGCAGAGGATGAGGCCGATGGTTGTCATGGTTGTCTCAACGTTGTCATCCTTCTGACCGGATGAACGTTGCCCCGGAGGGAGGTCGCCGGGAGGGCAGAAACCGGGGGTCGGGTACCGGCAGGCGGTGCCGCGGAGTTCCGGGGTCTCCCGTCACGGTATAATCTCGCAGCTGTTGTACTTCCTGTGGACGAAGTCCTCCATCCGAATTATTCCCGCGTCCATGAGGGCCCGGACCTCCGGGAGCGCCGCTGAGAGCGCCTGATAGAGATTCTTCACCGTCCCGCAGACAACCCGTCGCCCTTCCTCAGGCCAGGGGTTGATGATGTTCGAGTAGAGGCACCGCCCGCCGCAGAAGCCGAGGAGGCCGCACTCCGTGCAGGGGCTCCCCACGGTCGTCACCGGGAGGTGGAGCGGGTCGGCAGTAGCGATATGCCCGGCGTAGTAGTCCTTCATCCCGACCATGATGGGGCAGGGGGCGATATGCCCGTCGGTCATGATGCTGTAGTTCGCGTGGCCGCACCCGCACCGGAGCATGCTCGGCCGCGATAGAAGCATATCCTGCATCGGGTCCATGAAGGGGTACCACCGGAGCACCCGGGCCTCCGTCCGCATCGTCTCCACCCAGAAGTCGACGAGCGATCTGATGCCGGGGTTGTAACTCTCCTCCACCCACGCCGCGTAGTCCCGCATGTGGTAGTCGTTCCAGAAGTTCGCGTCCATCTGCCAGTGGACGGCACTGAACGGGAAACGGTCGTTCTCGGCGAGGTAGCGGACGGCCTCCACGATATCGGTATCCTCGGTCACGGTCATCCGGGCTATCATCTCACCGGCAAACCCACCCGCCGTGAGGTGGTGAAGGTTCTTGATGATGCGGGCAAACGTCCCCTCCCCGCGGTGGGCGTCGGTGAGCCCTTCCGGCCCGTCGATCGAGACCAGGATTGTGTCGATGCGGTTGGCGACCGCGGGTTCGAGACGGTCGAGGAGCGTGCCGTTGGTGTGCAGTATCAGCGCGGATACCGGGGCGTCGCGGGCGATCTCACGGACGAGGTCCATGGCAAGCAGGGGTTCACCACCGTAGAGGGTCAGCATGGCGTCGGGGTCCTTTGCGAGGAACCGGTAGAGGTCGCTTAAGTCGACCTCGAGGTCCACCGGGAGATCCTCATCGATGACGATTCCGGGCAGTTCCGGGGGGTTGACGGTGAACGTCTTCCCCCTGCAGTAGGTACAGCAGAGGTTGCAGTTATCAGTCAGGATGAGATGGTAGTGCACGAAAGGTCTCTTACTATTTGGGGGCCGGACGGTAAAAAGGTGAGGATACGGGGCCTTCCCGCTGGTTCGTAGAGGGTTTTGGCGGGGTAATTCGGGTGCCCGGTAGAAGGATCGCGGGAGAGTCTCTCCTCGTAGAGCCGCTACCCCAAACCCCTCCAGAGGCGGAAAGCAGAATACCCTGCAGGAGAAACCGACCCATATGCCTGAAGCAGGAAAAGAGAACCTCATCGAACGGGTCATCGACCCCTGCGACCTCGTCGCCTACCAGCCTGGGTCGATCGTCAGCCGGATGCTCGTCTACACAAAGTCGGGCACGATCACGATCTTCGCCTTTGATGCGGGCGAAGGCCTCTCGGAGCACACCGCACCCTACGACGCCGTCCTCCAGGTCATCGACGGGGAGGCGCTGATCACCATCGCAGGCACCGAGTATCCGATGAAGGCGGGCGACCTGATCATCATGCCGGCACAAAAACCCCACGCGGTCCACGCCGCCACCCGCTTCAAGATGATGCTGACGATGATCCACGCGTGATCCGCCGGGAAGAAGGACCCTCGCGGGTCACTGCCTGCAGGTTTTTATATGCGGGTGACCCGATCTTCCCCTATGCATACTCCGCGGGGTCATCGTTCGACGGTATTCCGGTCCTCACGGGATAAAAGCCCACTGTGGCCTGCCGCCGCTCGCAGGGCGGAGCAGTTCCGTCAACCGGGCTGGTCCCCCTGCTCCCGGCCGTCCGGTACAGTCGGGTATATCCGTTCTCCCGGACATCTGCACCCTGCGACGTACACCCCGTGAGATGATTATGGCGATGACAGACACCTCTCTCTCCCCCGATGGGTTACGGACGACGGCATGGCACGCCCTTCCGGCGGACGACGTAGCCGGACAGCTTGCATCGCCAGCCGGGGGCCTCCTCGACGCAGAGGTCGCCCGGCGGCGGGAAGTCTTCGGGGAGAACGTTCTCCCGCAGAAGCGGCCTCCGACGGTGCTTGAGGTGTTCCTCCGCCAGTTCACGAGCCCGCTCATCTACGTCCTCCTTGCAGCGGGGATCATATCCGTCCTCTTTGCCGATCTCACCGACGCGGCCTTCATCTTCGTCGTCATCCTGATAAACGCCGTCATCGGGACCTTCCAGGAGGTGAAGGCGGAGAGGAGCGCAACAGCACTGCAACAGATGCTCAAGATCCGTGCACGGGTGAGACGGGATGGCCGCGAGGTGACCGTCACGGCTGAAAGCCTGGTCCCCGGCGACCGCGTCGCCCTGGAATCAGGCGACCGCGTCCCCGCCGATATCCGCATTCTGCAGGCACGGGCGCTCACCGTCGACGAGTCGCTCCTGACCGGTGAGTCCCAGGCAGTCAGGAAGAACCCCGACCCCGTGGATGCGTCCCTCTCCCCCGGCGACCGCCTGAATATGCTCTACGCCGGCAGCACCGTCATGAACGGCCGTAGCACGGGGATCGTGGTCGCAACGGGCCAGAACACCGAGATCGGGCAGATCGCCGAGACGGTCATGACGTCGGAGACAGGCAGACCCCCACTCGTCATCCGCATGGAAGACTTCTCCCGGAAGATTAGCATCGCCGTCCTTATCGCCTCCGGACTGCTTGCGGTCATCGTCCTCGGCCAGGGGATGCCCCCCATCGAGGTCTTCTTCCTCGCCGTCGCTCTCGCGGTATCGGCGATCCCCGAGGGCCTGCCGGTCGCCCTGACGGTCGCACTCTCGATCGCAACGTCACGGATGGCCGGGCGAAACGTCATCGTCCGATTCCTGGCAGCCGTGGAGAGCCTCGGGAGCTGCACGCTGATCGCGAGCGACAAAACCGGCACCCTCACCGTAAACCAGCAAACCGCCCGGGTGGTCATCCTGCCCACTGGTGAGGAGTTCTCCGTTACCGGAGCCGGATATGCGGGCGAGGGAGACGTCCTCGATGGGGGTGGCGCCCCGGTAGCCGGGTCCGCCCGCGACCGGCTGGAGCGTCTGGCCCGGGCCTCGACGATCACCAACGAGGCCGCCCTGGAGCGGACCGAAGAGGGAGGCTGGACACACCGGGGCGATGCGATCGACGTAGCGTTCCTGGCGCTCACCTACAAGCTGGGACTTGATCCCGCCGGTATCCGCGAGAGTGCGGTTGCCGTCGCTGAGATCCCCTTCGAGTCCGAGCAGCGGTATGCCGCCGTCTGGTACCGGGAGGGCAGGGAAATCAGGGTGGCGGTCAAGGGGGCCGTCGAGACGGTCCTCCCGTTCTGCCGGACCATGGCCGCGGAGCAGGAAAGGGGTGTGCCCCTCGACCGGGACCGCGTGCAGGAGGAACTCGACGACCTCACCTCCCGGGGCTACCGGGTGCTTGCCGTGGCCCGGGGCCGGGTGGAGGGTCCGTTATCGATAGAGAACCCGGAGATGCCTCATCTCGAACTCCTCGGCCTGGTCGGGTTCATGGACCCGATCCGGCCCGACGTACCCGATGCCGTGCGGCGGTGCCGCCGTGCCGGGGTCGACGTGGTGATGGTGACGGGAGACCACCCCGCAACGGCTCTCGCCATCGCGCGGGAACTTGAGATCACAGACTCTCCCGACGAGGTTGTCACCGGCGCGGATCTGGGGGATTCCGATCTCCCGACGCTGCCCG
This sequence comes from Methanobacteriota archaeon, assembly GCA_016841385.1. Taxonomy (GTDB): domain Archaea; phylum Halobacteriota; class Methanomicrobia; order Methanomicrobiales; family Methanoculleaceae; genus Methanoculleus. The sequence goes on from JAENZF010000009.1 coordinate 15,892, forward strand.
AGTTCATCGATCGGGTGAAGCGGGCCCGGGTCTTTGCCCGGGTGACGCCGCTGCAGAAACTCCGGATCGTCGAGGCCTACCGGGAGAGCGGGGCGTTCGTCGCGGTCACCGGGGACGGGGTCAACGACGCACCGGCGCTCCGGAGCGCAAACATCGGGGTGGCGATGGGCTCCGGGACCGATGTTGCCAAGGATACGGCGTCGCTTATCGTCACCGACGACGACTTCGCCTCCATCGTCGCCGGGATCGAGGAGGGCCGGTACGCCTACGACAACGTCCGGAAGGTTGTCTACCTCCTGATCTCGACGGGTTTTGCGGAAGTCCTCCTCTTCCTGGTCGCCCTCATCGTGGGTCTGCCGCTGCCCCTCCTTGCGGTCCAGCTCCTCTGGCTGAACCTGGTGACGAACGGCATCCAGGGCGTGGCGCTGGCGTTCGAGGGGGGAGACCCCGGTGTCATGAACCGGCCGCCGCGAAGGCCGGAGGAGGGGATCTTTAATCGGCTGATGATAGAGGAGACGCTCCTCTCCGGTGTGGCCATCGCGTTGATCGCGCTCGGCGCCTGGTACTGGCTGCTTGCAAGCGGGTGGGATGAGTTTGCGGCCCGGAACCTGGTCGTCCTGCTGATGGTGCTCCTCGAGAACTTCCATGTCTTCAACTGCCGGTCGGAATACCTGTCCGCCTTCCGCGTCCCCATAAGCCGCAACTACCTCCTGATCGCCGGCGTCGTTGCCGCACAGGGTGTGCATATCCTCGCGCTCTACGTCCCCTTCCTCCAGAACGTGCTCCAGCTGCAACCCGTCTCACCGGTTGAATGGCTCTCGCTGCTCGCCCTCGCCTCCCTGGTCGTGGTCGTGATGGAGATCTTCAAGGCGGTCAGGAGATACCGCCCCCGCGATCACCAGACCGGGTACGGGGTCGGATAGGCCTCCTCCCGGTAGGGGAGGAAGACCTCGTTGATCCGGCTGTAGTCGCCAAGACCGGTCATGACGATGCTCTTCTGGGAGACGGTGTAGAGGGTGTCGTCCATGAAGAGCGACCGCCGCACCGTGTTGAGCGAGTTCCAGGCGTAGGAGGGCCCTTTCTCCCCGTGGGCGACCGTGCCCTTCAGGGTGAACCCGGAGGACGGGCTCACCGAGTAGACGTAGACCCCCTGCCAGGTCGTGGTGCTGTAGGAGCCGCGGTAGCTCGAGGACGGGTTCTCCCCCCTCTTGATCTCGCTCACCGGGATGACGAGGAGGCCTTTTTCCGCTGCGAAGAGGAAGGCCTTGTGGTCGCGGAAGGCCTCCGAATCGGTCCCGGCCTCCCCGATCACGACGCTGTCGACAAGGGCCGGGTTGTTCACGTCCGAGACGTCGAAGAGGGCGATCTTGAGGCCCTCAATCGAGACGCCGCCCCAGGTGTTCTCGTTCGTCTCCTTCCCGACACCGATGATATGGTCGGCGTCATAGGGGTGGAGGTAGTCGGAGTAGCCGGGGATCTTGAGTTTCCCGAGGATTCCCGGGCGTTTCGGGTCCGAGAGGTCGATGACGAAGAGGGGGTCGATCCGCTTGAACGTCACCAGGTAGAGCCGGTCGCCGGAGAACCGGGCGGCGTATATCCGCTCGTCTGGCGCGATATGCTCAAGCGTTCCGATGGTCTTCATCGCCGGATCGAGGACGTAGACGTTGTTGTACTGCAAAGAGCCCTCCCGCGTCCAGCCCTCGACGGTCGTCGCCACCCGGAGGTTGCCCGCATACTCGTCGAGCGAGAACTGGTTTAAGAGGTGACCGGAGACCTCTCCCATCGCCCGGTAGTCGATCTGCCCCCGCTCGATCGCGAACCGGTGGATGATCGTCCGGTCCCGGGTGCCGGCGCTGTCCGATGTCATTCCGGCAGTCGGGCCGGAGTACACCGGCCCCGTGTTCCGGTAGCCGATATACAGGTTCTCCTGCGACACGAAGAGGGTGGTGTCGTAACCGAGGAGGAACGTCTCGGCATCGGGGGTGCCCGTATCGTTCCGGACGGAGAAGGCGCTTGCGGTGTAAAAGACGTAGTTCTGCAGGGGGCTCTCCGGACGGTAGACGTCGGGCCGGAGAGGCGGTGCGTCGCCCGCCCTCACCTCGGGGAGGACGATCTCGTCCCGCACCCAGACGGGAGCCTCCCGCGTGAGGGCGTAGACGTAGTCCCCGATCATCCGGGCGTCGTAGTAGTTGCCGGTGAAGGTCAGGGTCCGGACCAGATCCGGGTCTCTCCGGTCGCCGATATCGTAGACGTAGGCGTGCGTCACCGTCCGCCAGACCGGGACCGGTGTTACGCTCCCTTCCGGGGTGGTCATCTGCTCCTCCGTTCTAGTGGCAAAGACTACCAGGCGGTCGCCCGCGAGGAAGAGCGCCGTCGGTCGCCCGTCGATCCGGGTCTCGGAGACGATCTTAGCGTCCTTCGCCGGGAACGCTTCGAGGATCGCGAGCGTCTCCCCCGAGATTATGCAGATGTGCTTCCCGTCGTTCTTCACGAAGTCGGCCTCGTCCACGCCCTCGACCTGCACATTCGTGGTGGAGTAGTCGCGGGCGGAGGATGTCGGGGCGGCCGTCGATGCCGGCGCCGGTGCATCCGCTGCGGTCTCCTGCCCGGCAATTCCCGGGGCCCAGGAGTAGCCGCCATCGCTCCTCCCTCCCTGGGCGTGCTCCTTCAAGAACGCCTCGATCTCCTCTTTCGACGCAAACTTCCGTAAGTCCCCCCAGGTCTCCTCGCCGGCGTCCTCCGACGCGAGGGCGGTCCCGATGATCGCGGCGATCACGAGAGACCCGAGGGCGGCCACCACTACTAGTTTCCAGTTCCCCATACTCGTTCACCTTCCAGTAGAGGGAGATGCACGCGCCGATGCATCATCTTTGCGTAACCTACGAATATTTTCGAAGTCTTCCGCCGGACCCCCTCACCCGGGCACCGCCCCGAAGATCCAGGCCATGTAGGCGGCGTAGCCGACGAGCAGGAGGGCCGACCAGCCCCGGACGACGGACGGACGGGCAAAGAGCAGGGGGAGGATCGCGACCGAGAAGAGGACGACGACGATAACGTCGGCCCATGACCCGATGGTGACCGGGGCGAGGAGGAGGCTTATCCCGAGGACCATGAGGAGGTTGAAGATGTTGCTCCCGAGGATGTTGCCGACAGAGATGGAGCCTTCGTTCCGGATGACTGCCACGAGAGACGTCACGAGTTCCGGGAGTGACGTGCCGACGGCGACGACCGAGAGGCCGATGACGAAGGCCGGGATCCCGAAAGCCTCTGCGAGCGTGACGGCGCCGTTGACGACCAGCTGGGCTCCTACGATGACGGCGACGAGTCCGAGGCCGATGTAGAGGGCGTCGGCCCATCCATGGGATTTGATGTGGACCGCTCCTTCCTCCCTGCGTTCCCTCCAGAGGACGGCGAGGATGACCACGAAGAGGATGAGGAGCACCACTCCGGCAAGGGCGCCGAGCGTGCCCGTGGCGGCGAGCAGGGCGAACACCGCCGTCGCAACGAGCATCATCGCGGTGTGCCGGACGAGTGCGGGGCGTGATGCCCCGGACGCGGCGATCATATCGGGCCGGATGAAGGTGCAGAGGGCCAGGACGAGAGCGATGTTTGCGATGTTGCTCCCAAGGACGTTCCCGAGCGCGATGGCCGTGTTTCCCGTGGATGCGGCGTTTGTGCTGACGACCAGCTCCGGGAGAGAGGTACCGAACGCGATGATCGTAAACCCGATCAGGGCTGGAGAGATGCTGTGGCGGAGGGCAAGGCCGCTTCCGCCGCCTACAAAGAGGTCGGCTCCTTTGACGAGGAGGGCCAGGCCGATGACGAGCATAATGGCGGTAACTATCATGGGAATGTCTCGGATGCGGTGGTAGTAGTTGGGCGGAGTTCTCCTAATACGTTTCCGGGTTCCGGTCCCGGACGGTTGCTTGCAGAGGGGAGGTGCGCGGCGGGCAAAAGGTTATGTACCCCCTGCATCCACCGGGCCCCATGTTCAACCCGGGCGCCCGGTCCCTGCGCGGGGCAGGAAAGGAGTTCATGCAGAGGACGGAGTACGGGACCCAGCCGCCGTCGGACCAGATGCTGGGCCGCCCGCCGCCGCCTCTCGAGTTCCCGTACACAAAGGCGAAGACGATCGTCGGGCTGCCCGCGCCCGGAGGTATCACCGTTCCTGCTATCGATCTCCGGGATGCGATCGAGCAGCGGGAGAGTATCAGGAACTATGCCCCGGAACCGCTTACGCTCCCGGAAGTTGCGTTCCTCCTCTGGTGCACCCAGGGAGTCAGGCGGGTCGTCAACGGGACCTTTACCCTCCGCACGGTTCCGTCCGCGGGCGCACGGCACGCGCTCGAGACCTACCTGCTGGTCAACCGGATCGAGGACGTCCCCCCGGGGCTCTACCGCTACCTGGCGCTGGAGCACCGCCTTGCCGAAGAGTCGCGCGACCCCGGCGTCGCGCGGCGGGAACGATGTTCCTCCAGGAACGGAGTTCGAGCACCGTCAGGTGCGAGTTGCGACGGGCCGTAGGGTGCGACTGGCCGGAGGGCAGGAGCTTGAGAAGCCGTCCAGGCTTCGAGCCGGAGCATGAGCACCGTCAGGTGCGAGTGGCGGCAGGGTGCCTGGACCAGCCGCAGATCCTCGAGAGCGCCGTCACCTTCCTCTGGACTGCCGTCCCGGACCGGATGACATGGCGCTACGGCGAGCGCGGCTACCGCTACCTGCACCTGGACGCCGGCCACGTCTGCCAGAACCTCTACCTGGCGGCTTTGAGCGTGGGGTGCGGGGTCTGTGCGATCGGCGCCTTTGACGACGCGGCGATGAACCGGCTCCTCGGTATCGACGGTGAAGGGCAGTTCCTGATCTACGCTGCGACGGTGGGAAAGAAGCCCTGATACGGCGGATGCCGAAGGGCATATCCCCCTTCCCGTTCAACACTGAGAATACTGGTGCCGGCGCATCCGGCCAGGCACGATGGTGGAGGCCACCGCTACGCTCTCTTTCGACGAACAGATTGATGCCCTTGAGCAGGAACGCGAAGAACTTCTCCGGCTTCCGGAGGACGAGTTCATCGATGTCATCCGGGACGTGGGATTCTCCTGTGACTGTTGCGGCCGGTGCTGCACCCAGGAGTTCAACGGTCATGTCTTCCTGCTGGAGGAGGATACCGACCGGGTCCGCTCCTTCCGGCCGGACGCCATAATCCCCGCGCCCGATTACGATGCCTGCGACCAGCAGGGGAGGTTCTACGTATCAGGCTACGCCCTCCGGACGGGGCCGGAAGGGTCCTGCGTATTCCTCGAAGGTGGCAGGTGCAGCATCTATGACCGGCGGTTCTCCATCTGCCGGGTCTATCCCTACATGCTCCACCGGGAGGCCGACGAGACGGGCGCCATCGACTGGCGGCAGATCGGCGGCCTGAACGAGCACGGGTGCTATAACGCCCCGATCGATGAAGAGGAGTGCGCCCGGATTGCCCGGGAGACCCGGGCGTACGAGGCGGCGTTCCTCGACCAGGAGATCCGGTTCCGGCGAACCCTCCGGGACCTCTTTGCGTGGGAGGGGCTGCGGTATGTCCGGCGGACCTACGACCTCCGCATGCGGGACTTCCGCAAAGGCGCGGAAGTCGAGGTCCGGGTCTTCCACCGCGGGCGGTTTGAGCCGCACCGGGTCACCCGCGACGTGTACGGATGGTAAGGGTCCTTTCTCTCCGGGAAAACCTTTATGGCGCTCTGTAGCAACCGGAGCCTCACTATGGAGCGGGAGTACGACGTCGTCGTCGTCGGGACCGGGGTTGCTGGTTCCGACATTGCCTGGCACTGCAGGGATGCCGGGATGGAGGTCGCGATCGTCGATTATCGGGACTACGGGGGGACGTGCGCCCTGCGGGGCTGCGTCCCAAAGCGGGTGCTCGCCAGCGCCGCCGGGGCGGTTGCCCGCGTCCGTGACCAGCAGGGGAACGGAATTTCCGGGGAGGTCTCGATCGACTGGCCGCGACTGGTCGCCTTCGAGCGCACGTTCACCGACCCCGTTCCCCGGCGGAAGGAAGACGGTTTCCGGGGGGCCGGGATCCACACCTACCATGGGTTTGCCCGCTTTACCGGCGAAAAGCGGGTGACGATCGGCGGCGACACACTCACGGCCCGCTACATCGTGATCGCCGCCGGTGCGCACCCTCGCCCCCTGAACGTCCCGGGCGAGGACCTCATGACCTCAAGCGATGACTTCTTCTACCTCGAGGCACTTCCGGAACGGATCGTCTTCATCGGCGGAGGCTACATATCGTTCGAGTTCGCTCACGTGGCCGCCAGGGCCGGGTCGGCGGCGACCATCCTCCAGCGGAGCGGGCGGGTCCTCTCGGGGTTCGACCCCGACATCGTCGACCGGCTGGTGCTGGCGTCAGGGGAGCTCGGGATCGACGTGCAGGTGAATACGCCGCTTGTCTCGATCGAGAAGAACGCCGCCGGTCTCCGGGTTCGGGCCGGGAGGGAGGGGGAGGAGAGAACTTTCGATGCCGATATGGTCGTCCACGGTGCCGGCAGGGTCTCCGCGATCGAGGGTCTCGACCTTGCGGCCGGGAACGTCGAGACCGACCGCCGGGGGATCGTGGTCGACGCCCATCTCCGGAGCGTCTCGAACCCCGCTGTCTACGTGGCCGGGGATGCGAACGCAAATAGCCCGCAACTGACACCGGTGGCGGTGATGGATGCTCACATCGTCGTCGACAACATCCTGAACGGGAATACGCGGGTCGCGGACTACTCCGTCGTCCCGAGCGCCGTCTTCACGACGCCGCCCCTCGCCTCCGTCGGGCTCACGGAAGAGGCGGCGATGGAGGGGGGGATACCCTACATCGTCAATGCCGGCGACCTCTCGGCGCGCTTCACGAACCGGAGCGTCGGCCAGAGGCATGTCGGCTACAAACTGCTGGTCGACGGCGACTCCCGCCGGATCCTCGGGGCCCACCTCATCGGGTCTCATGTAGAGGAGGTGATCAACGTCTTCGCCCTCGCGATCAGGCACAACCTGACGGTGGACGACCTGACGCTGGACGCGATCCCCTGGGCCTACCCGAGCAACGTCTACGACATCATTCACATGGTCCATCCGCTGGTGCGGAAGTGAGTGATAGGGGCAAAGGGGTGGTACGGCTCTTGGCACCCCGAGGGTCGCATCCCATTCTTTGCACCTGATGGTGATCGAATCCATATCGATCACGTATGCCCATCCACGGCTTTCCACCGGTTATCGCCGTGACTGCCCCCGCCCCTTGGGCGGGGGAGGAGGCCGAAGGCCGGGTTGGGTGGGGTTGATGAAATGTGGATCTTTGCGAGTTGGAGACAGGGGAGGGGGGATGCTCCCCCCTCCCCACCTGACGGTGGTCGAGCTCCGGGCGTTCGCACCTAACGGTGCTCACGCTCCTGCCCTCTGGCCAGTCGCGTTCCGCCCATCGCACTCCCCGTCAGCCCCTCTTCGCACCTCCGGTGCTCGAACTCCGCTCCTGCGGAGCGTCGTTCCCCCCTATGGCGATATTCCCACGGCCCACTGTACCGGGACATGCAGAAAAGCCCGGCTCTATTGTCCTGTCGCTTCGATCAAAAACTCAAACTCACATCTAATGACGCCCGAACTCCCGTCGCTCGCTAACGCTTCTACAGTCACTGACCAGAAAAGTCGAAAAAAAAGATCTCACCGGGGATTCTGGGGCCCCGGCTCCCTCTTCACGCGCTCTCGCCCGCGCTCTCTTCGGCCGGCTTCTTCTCGGGTTTCTCGGGCTTCACGTAGGTGACGATGTGGCGCTCCACCGCGCGCTGCTCCACCACCGGCGGGAGGTAGTCCTGCTCCATCGTGAGGCTCCCGAACGGGCAGCCCTCGACGCAGTCGCCGCAGGCGATGCACCGCATGCGGTCGATCTCCCAGACTTTTTCCTCCTTCTCGATGTGGATGGCCTCGCACGGGCACCGCCGTGAGCAGAGGCCGCAGGAGCGGCACGTGGCCGGGTCGAAGGTGATGTGCCCCCGCGTGAGGGGGCAGGTCCTTGCCGGGACCGCCGGATACTGCCGGGTGGCCGGCCCTCTTGCAAGGTTCCGGAGAACCGTCCTTGTCATCTGAAACATTCCCATCCTTCTCACCTCTCCGTGCAGCTGATGCAGGGGTCGATCGAGAGGACAACGACCGGGACATCGGCAAGCTGGACGCCGGGGAGCATCTTCACCAGCATCGGGATGTTCGCGAGCGTCGGCGTCCTGATCCGGGCACGGGCAAGGTGCTTGGTCCCGTCGCCCCGCAGGTAGTGAACAACCTCGCCCCGTGGCTGCTCCACGCGGGAGAAGTACTCGCCGTCCGGCGTGCCCTTCACCTTCACGTCGAGCGGTCCTTCGGGTATCTGATCGATCGCGCGGCGGATCTGGTCGATGGAGGCGTAGACCTCCTTGACCCTGACGGCGCACCGGGCGTAGCAGTCCCCGGCAGTCTCGACGACGGGTTTGAAGCCGATGTCTCCGTAGGCGGCGTAGCCGGTCTCCCGGTGATCCATTGCGACCCCGCTCCCTCTGGTGGTCGGCCCCGTTGCACCGAGGGCGTAGGCCTCGTCCTTTGAAATGACTCCGAGCCCCTTGAGGCGGTATTTCACCGTATCGTCATTTAAGAAAATGTCGCCGAGGTCCCGGCACTGCTCCTCGAAGGGGTCGAGTGTGTGGTGCATCTCGTCGAGCTTCTCCTGACCGATGTCGCGCCTGACCCCGCCGACCTTGCAGGTGCCCTGGATGACCCGGCCCCCGGTGGTGTCTTCGAGCACGTCGAGCACGCTCTCCCGGAGCTGCCAGGACCGCATGAAGAGGTTCTCAAAGCCCATCCCGTCGGCAAAGAGCCCGAGCCAGAGGAGGTGCGAGTGGAGACGCGAGCACTCCGACCAGATCGTCCGGAGGTACCTTGCCCTGTCGGGAACTTCGAGCCCCATGATGTGCTCGATGCCCTGGCAGTAGCCGACTGCGTGCATGAAACTGCAGATCCCGCAGATCCGTTCTGCCACGTAGACGTACTCAGTGAACTCGCGTTTCTGCACGAGCTGCTCGAGTCCGCGGTGGATGTAGCCGATGGAGGGGACCACGTCCACGACCTTCTCGTCCTCGAGGACAAGGTCGAGGTGGATCGGTTCCGGCAGCACCGGGTGCTGCGGCCCGAACGGCACGACTATGCGTTTCGGCATTGGTCACCCCCCCTTCTCGTGACGCTGAACGGATACTTCTCCCCCGACTTGATGAATGTCCCCTTAAAGTCGATGTTGATCCCGGTCACCGGAATCCCGAAGAGGTCGTGTGTCTCGTTCTCATAGACGAACGCCCCCCAGTAGATGCCGGAGATGCTCGGGACCTCTATATCCGGCCCGACCGTCAGGCGAAGGTTCCTGAACTGGTAGTCCTTATCGAACGAGTAGTTGATCTCGTAGGCCCCGCCGATGTCCGTGCACCCGATCTGGACGAGGCGGTATCCGCCGGCATGGAGCTCTTCGACCTCTCGTATGAGATCCTCCAGCGCGACGCTGATGGTAGTCTGCTCTTCGTTAACTGTCATGTGCTCTCACCTGCCGCATGCCGTGCCTCTTCCTTTGTCTGCGCGTTTCCTCTCATCTTCGTCCGTTTCTCCTCGAGGATCCCGAGCGCTGTTACAACACCGTCGATGATCTGTTCAGGCCTGGCCGCGCATCCCGGGACGTAGACGTCGACGGGGATAACCTTGTCGATGCCTCCCGTGATGTTGTAGCACTCCCGGAATATGCCACCGGTTGCGGCACAGGCGCCGATCGCAACGACGACCTTCGGCTCCGGCATCTGCTCGTAGAGGTTCCTGACCACCGCCCGGTTCAATTCGTTGATCCCGCCGGTGATCATCAGGATATCCGCGTGCTTCGGGTTTCCGGTGTTGATGATGCCGAACCGCTCCACATCGTAGAGCGGGGTGAGGCATGCAAGCACCTCGATATCGCACCCGTTGCAGCTGGACGCATCGTAATGAAGGATCCAGGGTGATCGCTTCAGGAATGCCATGGTACTCATACACCTCCAGTCATCATATAGGAGAGGATCGCCAGGTTCACCAACCCGAGAACCCCCGCCGCAAGCCATCCACTCTTCAGTGCTGCCTGCCACCGCGCCCGTGCGGTGACGTTATCGACGAATATCTCGGCTGCGTAGGTGATCGCGACCGCAATAATCCCGATAACCGGGTTCCAGCTGAAGAAGAGGTAGAGGAACCCGAGGAGGAAGACGTTCTCGTACCAGTGGGCGATCTCGACCTGGCCGAGCGTTGAGCCCGAGAACTCCGTCGTGATGCCCTTGACGATCTCCTGGTGCGCGTGGTGCGACGTCGAGATGTCGAAGGGGGACTTCCGGAGTTTGATCGTGAGAATGGTCACGAAGCCCAGGAAGACGCCGGGGAGGTAGAGGATGACCGGCACGGTCGTGGCTACCATATCGGCGACGTAGAAACTGTTCGTAACCATGTAGAGCCCGACGGCCGCAAGGATGACCATCGGCTCGTAGGCCATTAGCTGGATCAGTTCCCGCTCCGCCCCGATGTGGCTGTAGGGCGAATGAACCGCATAGGCCCCGAGCACCAGGAAGACGTGGGCGAGCGTGAAGGCAAAGACGATTAAGAGCAGGTCCCCTCCCGCGAAGAAGAGCGCGCCGGAGAGGGCGATGAAGATCAAGTAGGCGAGAACGTAGAAGTTCTGCGCCGTGGTGACGACGACGTTCTCCTTCTCGAAGAGTTTGCCGACATCGTAGAATGGCTGCAGGAGCGGCGGTCCGACTCTCCCCTGCATCCGCGCGGTGATCTTTCGATCGATTCCTGCAATGAGGCCGCCGGCGACGGGCGCGAGGATGAGGAAAAGGACTGCGCCAATGAGTCCGTTCATAGGGCCACCCCCGCAAGGACCCACGATGCAAGGATCAGGATGATGCAGACCGCCGCCCCCGGGCGGAAGAGCCTTGCCTCGCCGAAGTATTCGGTGAGGTAGTAGTTCTGCGTCTGGACCTCCCGGGTCAGGCCGAGGGACCCGGCGAAGTGCAGGTCCGGCGTCGAGGGCCTCCCGCCCATGTAGACCGGGAGGTGCTTTGCGCTCCTCCGGAAGAGGAGGAACGAGATGGGGAGGATCAGGAGCAGGGCCATCATCAGGAGCATGATGGCGACGTTCGCCTGCGAGAGGAGCGCCGTAGCCCCGTAGATGGCAAGGACGTAGGGTTCAATCAGCGTCGAGGATATGACCGGGAAGAGGAGAACGGCCGCTATCACGAGGCCGGTGATGATGTAGAGGGGGGCCCAGGGCTCCTCCAGGAACCCTTTCTCGACCCGCTCCGCCTGCCGGGTGACCGCGACAAGTTTGCCCATCCACTTCGCCCAGAAAAAGACCGTGACGGCGCTTCCGTAGGCGAGGATGGCGATGAAGACCAGGCCGAAGGGGACCTGGACGAACGCTTCGATCGCCGCCCACTTGGAGATCAGCATACCGAAGGGTGCAAGGAACATACCGGCGATCCCGATGAACATCATCACTGCCATCTTCGGCATCCGGACGATCAGGCCCTCCATGTCCTCAATGTCCCGGCTCCCAAGCCGGTGCTCGATCGCCCCGGTCCCGAGGAAGAGGAGCGATTTCGCGACGGCGTGGAAGACAATCAGCAGGATGGCCGCCCAGACGAGCATGTAGGTCCCGACACCCGCACAGGCGGCTATCAGGCCGAGGTTTGCGATCGTCGAGTAAGCGAGGACCGATTTGGCGTTGCTCTGCGATATCGCGATCGCGGACGCGACGACGAAGGTCACGGCGCCGACGAGGCCGATGGAGAATCCGGCGAACGTCCCGGCGAAGACCGGCGAGAACCGGACCAGGATGTAGACGCCGGCCTTGACCATGGTGCTCGAGTGGAGCAGGGCCGAGACCGGGGTCGGGGCCACCATCGCCCCGAGGAGCCAGGAGGAGAAGGGCATCAGCGCGGCCTTCGTGATACCGGCAAACCCGATCAGGACTGCCGGGATCAGGATGACGGCCGCGTCGGGGGAGGCGAGCACCCGGGAGAGTTCGATACCTCCGCTCGTCGGCTCGGTTGCGGCGAGGAAGATGAGCGCCACAACGAACGCGACCCCGCCGAGGAGGTTCATCACCAGGGCACGGAAGGCGTTCTTCGTCGCCTCCTCGGTCTCCGAGTAACCGATCAGCAGGAACGAGCTGATTGTGGTGATCTCCCAGAAGAAGAAGAGCCACATGAGGTTGTTGGAGAAGACCAGGCCGAACATCGCGGCGAGGAAGGCGAAGGTGACGAAGAAGAACATCTTCTGCCGATCGCGCACCTCCGGGTGGTGGTGGTGGTATGTCTCCATGTACCTGACTGCGTATACGGCTATGAGGCTCCCGATGATCCCGACGATCAGGGCCATGATGATGGAGAACTGGTCAATGAAGAGATTGTTGACCGCATGAAGGTTCTCCGGGAACGATATCTCAAGGTATACCACCAGCGCCGCCTGAACGACGGCAAGTGCGATTGCCAGGTAGTTCCTGAACTTTGCGCCCATATAGATGATAAAGAGCGCCAGACCCATCTCGATGGCCACCATAGCGAGGCTGGCCACCTCCGAAGACGCGGCAAAGTAGACCGCGCCCCCGAACGCATACCGGATAAGGAGGTATATCGATGCCCCGCCGATAGAGAGAGCGGAGAGGGCGACCACCGCGTAGCGCAGTGTCGTCTGTTTCACAAACAACAAAAGACATGCGACGAGGATGGGGAATAGTATTAGGAAGAGCAGCGTCTGCACTAAAGTCCCTCGTAGGGTAACTATGCCTTACTTACATAATTAATCATTCCAAATGGGCATTTCGGGTATCGGCCGATCCGTCCCGGCGCAGGCCGTGTTCCGGCGACGGAGGGCCGATTTCGTCTCATCCCTCTCCGGGAACCTGACGCTCGCCGCTATCTTTCTTTTTGCGGTATGACGCCCCGCACGCCCCCTCCATGCTCTCCGGCGTCGCCCCGGTAGCGCGGGATGAAGTGGATGTGGACATGCATCACGTTCTGTCCCGCGACCTCCCCGACGTTGACGCCGATGTTGTAGCCGTCCGGATGATGCGCACGCTCGGTGATCGCCCTGCAGTCGTCGATGAGCCGGGCAAGCGCCATTCTCTCTTCTTCTGTCGTATCAAAGTAACTCGCCACATGCCGGAATGGTATGACGAGCAGGTGGCCGGGGCTGACCGGGTGGATGTCGTAGCGGGCGTAGGAGAGGTCGTTTGCCGCCACGATATCTTTCGGGGCCGGGTTACAGAATGGGCATGGCATGGTCCCTGCTCTTCCCCCGATACTCATGAGTGTTTTGGCTTCGTCGTCTCACCCGAGCAGGCGGGCGAGGAGTTTCCCGGCGAGGCCCCGGGAGAGGATGATGGCATGCTCGGTGCACATCTCGTGGCAGCAGTAGCACCGGATGCAGCGCGATAGATCGATCGTCGCCCTGCCTTCCGTGACGGTGATCGCATGCACCGGGCAGATCCGTTCGCACTTCCCACAGCCGATGCACGCCGGGGCGATTACGCCGGGCCGGGGAGCGTACGTCTTCCCGAACCGCTGGACGACGGCGAGGACCACCCGCCGCCAGACGCCCGCCCCGCCCCCGGCGTAGGTTGAGGGTTTCCGGAATTCCGGGACCGCGAAGTCCAGAGGGTCGTCGCCGACCGCCCGGACGGTGGAAGGATCGAGAAGGCCGCGCGCGGCTGCACTCCTGATGCTCCCGATCTCGAGCGGGTCCATGCCGATCAGCCGCGCGAGAACGGTGTCTACGGCCGAATAGTCGCTCCCGGCAAGGATCACCCCGATCTTTCTCGGGCTGCCGGCCTGGGGGCCGTCCCCCTCCATCGCCATGACCGCGTCCACGACCTGAAGCCGGGGCTTCATGCACTCGTTGAGGTCGACGAGCATCCTCCCGAAGGCATACTCGTCCTGAAACCGGAAGTGGAAGACCGGCTTCTCGAGCCCCGGGATGAGCCCGAAGAGGTTCTTTGTGGCACCGGTCATCCGGGTCCACATATGGGTCTTGGCCTTGGAGACAACCACGATGGCATCGGCCTCTGTGGCCGGGGTGATGATGGAGAACTGCTTCATCGCCTCGCCCTCCGGGAACGAGATGACCCGGGAGCCGGTATCGTAGTTGAGGACGGCGCCGGTCTCCTCCGCCACCGCCGCATACCCGGCGCGAGCGTATGCCCGCCGCAGGTTCGCCTCGCTGTAGACGATCCCGCCCCCGGGACTGTCGCCGATGACGACCCGGCACCCGTGCTCCACGAGGAGCCGGGCGACGGCAGCGACGACCGCCGGGTGCGTGGTGACGCACCGCTCCGGCTCCTCTCCCTGCAGGAGGTTCGGTTTGAGGAGGATCAGCTCTCCCGGCGATACG
>JAENZF010000218.1 GCA_016841385.1 Methanobacteriota archaeon
CAGGGTTCAAGCCCGACGTCCGAAAGCATGAGGTACTCGAACTCGACGTCGCCGAAGGACCGCATCACGTCCTCGATCCTCTTCGCCGCCCGGTAGGTGTTGCCTTTCCGGGGGCTTCCCATGATAACCAGAATTTTCATGCTCAAAGCCTCCGTGCGCTCCGGTGCAGGATGCTGGCGCACAGGCGGGATTCTGTTGCGCGATACGATAAGGGTTGTCGGGGCGGTCGGGTCCGGGTTTGGGGTTCAGTTCGGGCTGCGCAGATGTCTTCTCGGGAAAACACCCGGGATGGGGCGGCGTGCGGGTCTTTAATGCAGTCCACCCCAGGTTTTACCGTATCATACCAAATCGCCGTATAATGATACAGTAACCCGTCTACCGTAACATTCTTCCCCGTTACGGCAGTTTACAGTAAAGATCTCGATTGCCTCCTCGTCCTCATCAGGATGTGGGATCGGAGCGAGATCTCAAGTCCGTTGCGTGGCGATCAGGTGAACTTCACGGGCCGCATTCTCCGGGAACAAAAGGGAAGAGTTATCCAGCCCTGAAAGGATTTTTGCCTGTGGCGCTCGAGAGGAGGGACCCGCCTCCACCCTTTGTCGGCTACGATGTCGCACGCTTCCTCGCCTGGCTGAAGAAGCGCGATGGGTATTGCGACTACGAGGAAGGGGAGTGCTACTGCAGGTGTGCAAAGACCGATGTCGATCTATTGGGGCTTGTCAGGGAATATGGTCCCGGGAGGGTTGCTGTCTACCGGACGAGCAAGACCCCTTCGAAGAGACTGGTCAAACTGAACGATTGGGGGTGGGCCGATGCCTGGGCGGTCTATTACGGCGTCGAGATCCCCCACCACCGGCACCGGAAGGGGCTGTAAATATATTTATAGTAACACCAATTATATCTACACGTTCGCAGAAAGTGGAGGTGTGGAATGGAAGAGGACGACTTGCCGGAACTGCCTGTCTCGGTTGAGGAGTATATCGGAGTCCCGTACGGGGGCCTCTTTGGCGACACGGTCATAACTCACGTGGTCAGGGAGATCGTGGCGGACCCGGAGCGGGAGTTCAGAACAAGATATCTCGCAAAAATGACCGGGAAATCGGACGTCAGCGTCAGAGATGCGCTTGAGAAACTGGTTGATCTGAATTTCCTGATCAAAGAATATCAGGACCCCCAGAGGCCGGTTTACCGGGTGATTCCCGGATCAAAACGCCTTGACGCGCTGACGTTTCTCGCCTATGCCGTCATTGACGACCGGGAGGGAACCGGGTGCATGAGGGACGCGGTTTTTGAGTACTGCAGGCGCGAGGTCGCCTCCTGGTTTGCCAGGGGCGGCGCAGAGGCGTATGAGCCGGAGAAAAGAGCCTCATACACGGGAGCGAGCCCGAGATCGTTCCTGAGAGGCAGCCAGGTGGACGCGGGGCAATACGCAGAATCCCGGGGAGGTTGAGGCGGATGGCAATTGAGAAAGAGGGGTCGGGGCCTTCGATCGAGACGGTCAGGGAACCGGAATTCAGGGTCGCCTACGTCGACGGCGTCTTTGGGGACCTGAACCCGGAGAGGGGGCACCTGGCCTTCTTCTACGACGTTCCGGAACTCATGACGGACCCCGATGGACATATGGCGGCGACGGGTGTTCAGAGACGGATCGTCATCGATCTCCGGATGTCGCCGCAGAGGTGGGTTGCGATGGCCCGCTGGATGATGGAGCATGCCGACCTCTACGAGGACTGGCTGGCCGGGAAATCGCAGGAAGAGCCCTGAGCGCCACCCCGGCTCACTCCATCTCCAGGTCCCGTTTCAGCGCCTCATGCGTCACGAACTCGCCCCGCCCGATCTCATCGAGCGACGCCTGGATGCCGGCGAGTATTCCGGGACTCAGCGGCTCGTTCTCTTCCAGCAGCCGGTGCACGACAACCCGGTAGGGTTCGCCGGGGCAGCGGCGCAGGCTGTCCGGTCGGACTCAAAGATCTCGATCGTGGTCGTCCCGTCGGGCATACCGGGTAGTATGCCGCCACGGGGATATGAACATGGCGCTGTGAATCGCCGGCGACAAAAAGAGTATCTGCTGCCGGTGCACCGGTCAGCTCGCCCCGGAGACGAGCGCGGCCACGATTGCGGCCAGGAAGAAGAGCGCGGCGATGCCGAAGACCCAGAGGACCACGAAGAGGATCATGTGAAGGACGCTCGTCGCCCGATACGGGATCTCTCCTGCGTTCATCCGCTTTGCCGTCGCATACGCATCGTAGATGCCGTAAATTGCCACGATCAGGCCCGGGATGACGAAGAGCAGCGAGCCGATGAAGGTCCCGATAAGGATAACGCAGCCCCGGCCGAAATATCCGTTGTACACCTGCCCGAGGCCCGTGAAGATGATGGAGCAGAGCGCTGCGATACCGGGGCTCTTACCGGGATTCGTCTTCAGCCTGACCCCGCACCGGGGGCAGATCTCCGCGTTCTTGCTGATCAGCTCGTTTCCACATTCCGGACAGAAGTTCGGCAATTCCACCACCTGATGATACATGTCTGTTTCGTCACGGCAACGATATG
>JAENZF010000219.1 GCA_016841385.1 Methanobacteriota archaeon
GCGCCCGTGGAGACCGCAGCGGTGATCTTCACCAACCACCTCCTCTTTGCCGCGCTCGCGGTGATGGCCTACCTCACCTGCAGGATCATTTTCGAGGATACCTGGTATTCCATCTTCGGGACGATCGCCTGCATCGTCTGTTCGTCCTACATCTTCTGGGCCTCGAACGCGAAGGACCACATGCTGTTAGTGGCGATGACTGCGGCGGTCATCTTCTTTCTGGTGCGCTACATCCGGTACGGAGGCCTCCGGGATGCTGCCCTTGGGTTCGCGTTCATCGGGCTGCTGGCGTGGGCGAGGCCGGAGGTCGGGTTTACGGTCTTTGTCTTCGCCGCACTCTACTACGTCGGGCTCCTGGTCTCCCGCGGCCTCCTGAAGAAGCCCCCGCTGGAGGCGGTCATGGCGCTCTGCGCACCGCTTGCCACGCTCGCGGGGGCCGTGCCGCTCCTCGTGAACAACGCCCTGGTGACCGGAAACCCGCTGGTGCCTGCGTTCTACGTTTACGAGAAGAGGCTCCTCGCCGGTACCTCAGGGGAGGAGATCATAGGAGCGGCCGGGGCCGTAAACGGCGTCGTCCAGTCGGTCCCGGCGCCGTCGGGAGGGGTTACCGGGTTCCTCTCGGTCCTCGCAAATCACTTCTCGCCGTCGTGGTCGACCCTGCCCGGAGATGTCTTTGGTATCCTCTTTGCTCCCGCATCCGGGAATATGAGCCTCGTCGCGGTCTCGCCGCTGATCATCCTCGCGATCGTTCTGCTCCCGGTGATTTACCTGGACTACCGGCGGGGGGAGCGGTCGCCCAACCTCGCAGTGGTGATCTTCCTCCTCGTCGTGGCCTGTGCCGTCTGGGTCGCATACGCCCGGAGCCTTCCGGGGCTGAACGCCAGCCACGGCATCATCCCCGACATTCGCTACCTCGCTCCCTTCTATCTGCCTGCAGGGCTGCTCGGGGTCTATACCATATCGCGCCTGAACGGGACCGTTGACCCGAAGCGAAGGACGCTCTGGCAGATTGCCGTAATCGGGGTCTCCGCTCCGGCGCTGCTCGTCGCCATGATGCTCATCCAGCCCTACGGCGGCCAGTACGCTGGCTACACGATGTTCTTCACCCGGCTCACGTTCTTACTGCTCGCTATAACCCTCGTCCTCATCGCGGCGAGGAAACGGTTTGGCATCCCGCATGCCTGGATCGCCGCGGCCTTGCTTCTCCTCATCGCCGTGCCGTTCACGTGGCAGCTGATGATGGTCTTCCTTTACTCCGTAGCAAAGTTCAACGGTTACCCGTTCTGGATCCCGCTCGTTGAAGCGTTCTTCCAGCACAGTATCGGGGTTTCGGGGCTGGACCCCCTCTGAACCCGACTTTTTTCCTTGTGGCGGCCGCCCGGGAGTTCCTGCAACGGGTGGAAGGGGGGAATCCCCGTCGCACCCATTCGAGATTGTCTCTTGAATCTTGATACGCGAGGAGAAGTATCTCGCGGTGCTCATACTCCGTCCCTGTCCGAAGACCTCGGTATTCTCTCTCCCGTTTACCCGTCGTGCAGGACCTCTCGGGGTATCCCGGGACCCAAGGTAATCCACTGTAGTTGATGCCCCTCCGGGCTCCTTCAACCGTTGAGCCTGCAACCGTGCCGAGAGCATGCCTCCCTTTAAAACTACCTCCCGGACGGGACGAGACGAGCACGCCCGGATATCAAGTGCACGACAACACGGGTGGGAAGATTGTCACCCCTCGGCCGGCCGGTGGTTCGTCCTGGGCAGGGTAGCACCATCACCTGGCGGGGGAATGCACGAAGCGCAGGGAAAAGAAAAAAGATTAGTAGAGGATGTTTACAGGGTTGATCGCCGGCGGGACCGTCTTCTTCAACGCGAAGACCGCGCCCACGGAGGGTTGCAGGTTGACCGTGAACGGCGTGTTCACTGTCGTGCTGGCGGTCGGGACCGAGACGCCGATGACGAACTGCTCCCCGGGTTCGAGGAGGGTGTCGCCGTTTGCGTTTATCGTCTCGATAATACCCCATGCCCCTACATAGTTGGGATCTACGGCAGAGGCGACCTTCAGATCATCAATCAGGTCGTCCCCGGTTTCTGTGGAATACACGACGTCAGGAGCGCGTGTCGTCTCATCGGTGTAAGTAACAACCATCTTGCTGACGTCAAGCCCGGTGCCGCCGGCCGTGTTGCCGACGGTGAACTTAACATACTGAAGACCGGTGGCTGAGGTCGCCGCCATTCCGTAGACGTTGCCGATGATCTCCATGCTGGAGCTTGCCTGCTGCACACCGGTGTGGACGACTTCCTGGCTCTTCTGTGTCGTGAAGAAGCCGGCGCCGAGCACCACGTATGAGAACACCGCGGCCACGACGATGAACGCGATCAATACAATCGCCGCCTCAAGTCCGGTGAATGCATCATCATGCTGGAATAAAGATCTCATCTTTCATCACCTCTAGTACAACTCGTAGTTAGCGTCCGTAGCCATCGCTGCGGGTGCGGTCTTCGTCATCCCGAGCGCAGCACCGATATCCGGCTTGATGTCGATGTTGAACCGGT
>JAENZF010000220.1 GCA_016841385.1 Methanobacteriota archaeon
GAGGGGCACGGCCGCCGCGGGCGGGGCCGGCCCCGGGTCCGCCGGATGATCGGGGATCAGGGGGCGTTCCGCTGTTACGGCCCCCTCTGCGGGAGGCCCGACGAGTTCGTCGTCATCCTCCCCGAGGAGGTGGAGACCCTGCGGCTCGTCGACCTCCAGGGACTCGAACAGGAAGAGGCCGCCCTTGCCCTCGGCGTCTCCCGAAAGACCCTCTGGCGCGACCTCCATGAGGCGCGGGGGAAGGTCGCCGACGCCCTGGTGCACGGGAAGACGATCCGGATCCTCGGGTGCGGCCGCCGGCCCCAGGAGGGGTGCCCTGAAGACATGCGGCCCTCTGACGCCGGTGGCGACCCGTCGCCCCGGTGACCGGATCTGCAGGGCATCTGCTCTGCACATTTTCTTCAGAACTGAATGGGCCCGGAGGGATTCGAACCCACGACCGCCCGGTTATGAGCCGGGCGCTCTGACCGGACTAAGCTACGGGCCCGAGAATTGTGATGCAGCTGGCCTGAATTTGGAACCGGCGCATTTACTTCGATATCCGGGAGATCCCGGACTCTCACTGCATATAAACATTGTTCTGTGATCATAAAAACATTGTGCGCGTTCTGCAGGGCACCCACCTATCCGACAGGCGTAACGTCCGGAAGTCCGCCGTGCAACCTGCTGACGGGCCTCCGGCACCTGTAGTATGAGAGGCTGCCTGCGAAACGCTCTGAGAAATTCCCTAGTGCATCTTCTGGTGCTGCTCTTTCCACTGCATCCAGTTGTTGTAGGCGTTCATATCCCTCTGCTTGAGTATCTCCTGGATGCTGTTGTCAATCTCAGTGGTCGTCATCCCGCTGTGCGTGCTCCCCTGGATCTGCTGGGTGATTTCGTCCGCCAGTTGCTGGTCTGCTCCGGCGTTCTGGATCGACCTCCTGATCTTGTCAGGGTTGAACTGCTCCTCCTGGTTGTTGGTCTTCCGGACCATGGTCTCCTGCCAGGACCGGGACTCCATCTGCTGCTGTTCCGCCATTTTCATCACCATCAATTACCTGTTCTGCTTTCCTGAATCGAGGTCCGGGTGCACGTTGCATCTCGGCTCTTTGTCCCCGGATAACGATTTCCGGGAGCTCCACCCACCCCTGCTTCGGTTGCAAGCTGCAGCCTGCCGGGCAACAGTGGGATATCGGATACTTATAAGTTGCGGCTGCCGGTCATCGTGTTCTTCCCGCCGAAGCAATGGATTAACGGCGCCTTCCCGGGCGACGAAGAGCTGAACCACTCTTCTGCGTGGGGCATGCTGCGCGGCGGCGCCGATGCAGAGGGGAGAACGTCCGGTAAAGGGTGCGTGAATCAATGGGGCCGATGCGATCCGAATTCACGGCCGCCCGGGAAGAAACGTCCTGATCCACGGAGTCCGGGAGCGGCAGCAATTCGCGCCGCCCCCTTAACCCGTGCAGATCTTGGTGCGCATAAATGTTTCCCTCGAACGATAAATACGTTCTGCGGCTCCGGCCCTACGCCTCCCGCGCCGCCGGATCGGCGTCCCGGATGACCGAAAGGACCTCCCGCTTCTTCTCGTCCAGGAGACTCCTCGTCTCCGCCTCAAGGTTCAGCCGTACCACCGGTTCGGTGTGGGAGCGGCGGATGTTGAACCACCACGTCGGATAGGCCGCCGTCAGCCCGTCAAGGTGATCGAGGTCCGCATCCCGGTAGCGCGCCGCAAGCACCGCGAGCACCGCCGCAGGGTCACCCACGCGGAGGTTGATCTCCCCGGTCGAGGGATAACGGTCGAGCGGTCGGATGAGTTCGGAGAGCGGCCGGCCACTCGCGGCGAGAAGGTTCGCGACGTGGACCATCGTCAGGAGGCCGTTATCCGTGAACCCCATGTCCCGATAGTAGTAGTGCCCGGAGAGTTCCCCGGCGAATATGGCGTCCTCCTCCCGCATCCGGGCCTTGATGAAGGCGTGGCCCACCCGGGACCGGACGCCCCTTCCTTCGGCCCGGGCGATCGCCTCCACGACGGCCCGGCTCGACCGGAGGTCGTAGAGGACGGTCGCGCCAGGACTCTCTTCCAGCAGGAACTCAGCGATGAGCGCGGTCACCAGGTCCTCCCGGACCCGCTCGCCCCGCTCGTCGATGAACCCGCACCGGTCGCCGTCGCCGTCGAACGCGACCCCGAGGTCCGCGCCCTCCGTCACAACCCGGTCCTGAAGTTCCCGGGTGGTTTCCGGGTCGAGCGGGTTGGCGTGGTGGTGGGGGAACCGTCCGTCGGGCTCGAGGTAGATCGGCACCAGCCGCCACGCCGGGACCCGCGCGAAGAGGCGGGGCACCTCCGGGCCGGCCATCCCGTTCCCCGCGTCCACCACGACCGTGAGCGGCCGGGGGTTCCGGACGAACCCGGCCACTTTCCCGATGTAGGCATCCATCATATCGACCCTGTGGCAGGATCCGGCGGCCCGGGTTACCGATCCCTCCCCGACCATCGTCTCGAGGAGCGGCAGGTCCCGGTCGCCGGAGAGGGGAATC
>JAENZF010000221.1 GCA_016841385.1 Methanobacteriota archaeon
GGGTGCGGTACGCGAACGGCGGGACCGCGCTCACCGGCACCTACATCACCGAGCGGGACGGGATGGCTGTCGTCAAACTGGACAGCGGCTACAACATCGGGACGTCCCCCGAGAAGATCGAGCTCGTTGGACGCCCGGCCCCGCAGCCGCCGGCAGGCGCCGGGGTCGTCATTCAGAACCCCGACCTCCCGGACCTCGCCATCATATCCACCGGCGGGACGATCGCAAGCAGGGTGGACTACCGGACCGGGGCGGTGATGAGCCAGTTCTCGGCGAGCGACATCCTGCGCGCAATCCCGGAACTCGGGGGCATCGCCCGCTACCGCGACCGCCAGGTCGCAAGCATCCTCTCCGAGAACATGCACCCGGCACTCTGGCAGGAACTCGCCCGGGCAGTCTACGACGAGATCCGGGCCGGCGTATCCGGGGTGATCGTCACCCACGGCACCGACACGATGGCCTACTCGGCGGCGGCGCTCGGGTTCATGCTCAAGACCCCGGTGCCGGTCGTCTTTGTCGGGTCGCAGCGGTCCGCCGACCGCCCGAGCTCCGACAACGCCATGAACGCCCTCTGCAGCGCCGCTGTTGCTGCCGGCGACCTCGGTGAGGTGGCGGTGGTCATGCACGCGACGACGAACGACGACCGGTGCGCCATCCACCGGGCGACGAGGGTCCGGAAGATGCACACCTCCCGGCGCGACGCCTTCCAGAGCATGGGCATGGCGCCGCTCGGCTACGTCGATTACCCCTCCCTCTCCGTCACCCTCTCGGACGAGGCGGTCCGGCGGGGAGAGGGGGAGCCCGAACTCCACGATGCGCTCGAGGAGCGCTGCGCCCTCCTCCACTTCTACCCGGGGATGCCTTCGGCGGTCCTCGACGCCTTCGAGGGCTACGCGGGCCTGGTCGTCTCGGGGACGGGGCTCGGGCACGTGGCGACGGCGTGGATCCCGAAACTCCGGGAGATGATCGAGGACGGGACGACCGTCGTCATGACGTCGCAGTGCCTGCACGGCCGGGTCTGCGACCGGGTCTACAACACCGGAAGAGATCTCCTCTCGGTCGGCGTCATCGAGGGCGAGGATATGCTCCCCGAGGTGGCGCTCGTGAAATTGATGTGGGTGCTCGGGAACGAGACGGACCCTGAGAAGGCGGGCGTGCTGATGCAGACCGACCTTGCGGGCGAGATCCGGCGGAGGTCGATATGATAGACTATCAGGAACTCGGCCTCAAAGCCGGGATCGAGATCCACCAGCAGCTCGACACCGCCGAGAAACTCTTCTGCCGGTGCCCCACACTCCTCCGGGATACCGCCGAGCGGAGCGGGGAGTTTCACCGTTACCTCCGGGCGACGGAGAGCGAACTTGGTGAGATCGATCGGGCGGCACGGGAGGAGATGAGACTCGTCCGGAAGTTCTGCTACTACACCTACGATACGGTCTGTCTGGTGGAGCACGACGAGGAGCCCCCGACCCCGATGAACCCCGAAGCGCTCGAGGTCTGCCTCACGATAGCAAAGATGCTCGGCATGACCCCCGCCGAACAGGTCCACACGATGAGGAAGCTCGTCATCGACGGCTCGAACACCAGCGGGTTCCAGCGGACGGCGCTCGTCGCGCTCTCCGGTGCCCTCCCGGACGGGTGCCTGATCGAGACGATATGCCTCGAGGAGGAGGCGGCGCAGCGGGTGGAGGACGAGACCTTCTCCCTCGACCGCCTGGGGATCCCCCTCGTCGAGATCACCACCGCCCCCTGCATGCACACCCCCGAGGCCGTCCAGCAGGTCGCCGGGCACATCGGAATGGTGCTCCGCTCCACCGGCAGGGTGAAGCGGGGCCTCGGGACAATCCGGCAGGACGTCAACATCTCCATCGCCGGCGGCGCCCGGGTGGAGATCAAGGGCGTTCAGGAACTCGACCTCATCGCCGAGGTGGTCAGGCGCGAGGTCGAGCGGCAGGTCGCCCTCCTCGCCATCGCGGGCGCCCTCCGGGAACGCCGCGCCCGGGTGGACCACACCGTCGTCGACGTCACCGCCCTCTTCTCCGGGACGGCGTCCGCCATCCTGAAGAAGGCGAAATCCATCCTGGCCGTCCGGCTCTGCGGGTTTGCGGGTCTCGTCGGGCGGGAGATCCAGCCCGGTCGGCGCCTCGGGAGCGAGATGTCGGACTACGCCAAGAAGTGCGGCGTCGGCGGGATCTTCCATACCGACGAGCTCCCCGCATACGGCGTCACCGCAGAAGAGGTGGCGCGCCTGCGCTCGTTCGTCGGCGCCGCAGAAGAGGACTGCGTCGTCATCGTGGCTGCCGGGAGAGAGCGGGCCGGCTGTGCGGCCGAGCAGGTGATGATCCGCGCGGAGATGGCGCTCTCCGGCGTGCCCGAGGAGACCCGGAAGATGCTCGAAGAAGGGAGCACGGCCTACATGCGCCCGCTCCCGGGAGCCGCCCGGATGTACCCCGAGACCGACGTCTTTGCGGTCGAGATCGACGAG
>JAENZF010000222.1 GCA_016841385.1 Methanobacteriota archaeon
GATCCGGCCGATGATGCTGACCGGGGACAACCGGTATGTCGCGAGGTGGGTGGCTGAAGATCTCGGGCTTGATGCCTACTTCGCCGACGTGCTGCCGCACGAGAAAGCGGAGAAGATCAAGGAGGTGCAGGCTCAGTATCGGGTTGCCATGGTGGGTGATGGGGTCAACGATGCCCCGGCGCTCGTCCAGGCGGATGTGGGGATCGCGATCGGGGCGGGGACCGACGTGGCCGTGGAGAGTGCGGATATCGTGCTGGTCCAGAACGACCCTCGCGATGTGGCGGACATCATCCTCCTCTCGAGGAAGACCTACTCGAAGATGGTGCAGAACCTGCTCTGGGCGACAGGTTACAACTCTTTTGCCATTCCTCTGGCGGCAGGGGTTGCCTATGGGTTCGGTCTGGTGCTCACCCCGGCGGTCGGCGCCATCTTCATGAGCGCCAGCACGGTGATCGTCGCCATCAACGCGAGGACGCTCTCCCTGCACTGATGCCGAACGCGGCAGTCCGTCTCCCCCTTCACGCTCTTCGTTCCCGGCGCTGGAGAGGAATCACGTTCGGCTGTCGCGGCGGAGCACCTCGGGGTTCACCACGTTCTCCGGGTGACCGGCGGCGAACTGTTCGATGTTCCGTATGGTGGTAAACGTGCATTCGTCCATCGACTCCTCGGTCAGGAACGCGATATGCGGTGTCAGGAGTACGTTGTCGAGCTGCCGGAGCGGGCTCTCCACGGGGAGCGGTTCGTGCTCGAAGACGTCGAGGCCGGCCCCACCGAGATGTCTCGTCCGCAGCGCCTCGACGAGCGCCCCTTCGTCGATCACCCGGCCGCGGGCGGTGTTGATCAGGATGGCGCCGGGCTTCATCATGGCCAGTTCCCGCGCCCCGATCATCTGTTCGGTCGACGCCGTCAGGGGAACGTGAAGCGTGAGGATATCCGATTCGGCGAGCAGCGTCGGCAGGTCGACGAACTCGAGGCCGAGCCGCTCTGCCCGTTCGGGACTCGGGTGTGCCGTGGTCGAGAGAACCCGCATGCCGAACCCGTGGGCAATCTGGACGACCTGCCTGCCGATGTCGCCCGTGCCGATGACGCCGATGGTCATGCCCATCAGCTGGTGGCCGCAGTATTCCCGCCAGTCAAACTGGCCGCCCCGGAGCCGGGCATCGGCGACATGGACCCGCCGCAGCAGGGCGAGGGCGAAGGCGAAGACGAACTCGGCCACCGCGTCGAACGCGTAGGCGGGGACGTTCGAGACAACGACCCCTGCACGGGTTGCCGCTTCGAGATCCACGTGGTCGTATCCGGTCTGCCAGACCGCGACCATCTGCAGGCGTTCGGCCACGTCGAAGGCATCCGCACGCATCCCGTACCGCCCGACGACAACGACCTCTGCGTCACGGATACGGTCCCGGAACTCGACATCGGAGGCCGGGTACGTGTCGAATATCTCGACCTCGCCGAGGTACTCAAGCTGGCGACGATAGTCCTCGGTCAGGAAGATCGGGTCGGCGATAACGATTTTCATGTCTGCATCGCCCGCAGGTACATCTCGGGGTTCTCATCGAACTTTTTCTTGCAGGCGAGGCTGCAGAACGAGTAGGTCCTGCCCTGGTACTCGCTCGTAAACCTGACCTCTCGCTCTTTGAGCTCCATGCCGCAGACCGGGTCTTTCACCGTCATGATCCGCCACCTCTCACCCGAGGGGGGAAATGCCCATGGCAGTGTCGGTCATCCGGATAGAGACCTCGGAACCCTTCACCCCACCAACGGCAGCGCGTATGGCATCCACGGCCTCCACGACGATGTGGGCCTCCTGGTGGACCGCCTGGAAAATGCACAGCTTCTTTCCGGCCACCGAGATCGAGTCTTCAAAGATGCCGGTTTCCCACATGTCGGCGATATAGAGGGGATAGTTCTGCTCGGCGGCGCCGAAGGCCTCGGAACTGGGGTGTGTCTTGGAGACCCCAACGACCTCCATGTCGTCGTCGACGGCGATGGCGTCTGCGACACGCTGGCCTATCGTCCCGTATCCATTGACTGCAACCCGGATCATAGGACGTGCACATCAGCGATATGTCATATATACCTTTTCCCCGATTTCTGAAAAGGTTGGGTTTGGTTTGTTATTTTTTACTTTTGGCCGCACATCTCGTTTTTCAAAGACCGGACCTCATCCCGCGGAGAGAGACCCGATGGCCCGATGAGATGCCCTTTCTACCCGACGTGGGGATGCTCCGGGTTTCCTCCAGGGAGGCGGCACGCCGGAGGACCTCTCTTGACAAGGACCTCTGCATGCGTAGACCCCCTTGGCATGATGAAATTCTCGGTCACTTACAGACAGTGCGGCTAAGCTCCGCACGAAAGAGGTCAGAAGAAGGGTAGATATGCTTTGCGCCAGCGATTTGAACGTAAATGATAAACGCCGAGGGGGAGATTTGAACTCCCGAGGTGCCAGGCACCAGTGGCTTTCGA
>JAENZF010000223.1 GCA_016841385.1 Methanobacteriota archaeon
CCTGGCCGGCGGTGCCCTGCTGATTGTAGGGCTGCTGCTGGTTGCGGGGAGAAAGAAGAACTAACTTCCTTACTTTTTTCGTAACTTCTGCACGGCAGCAGCGATCTTACCCTCGCAAGCTCCAGTTCTACTGAACCGTCGCAATTCGAAAACGCTTCGCGTTTTCTCAAGCTCCGGCCCTCCGCTCCCGTGAGAACGATGAGGTTACCGATCGCCGCGCCGCCGAGGATGGGGAGGAGCAGACCGAAATAACCCGTTCCCGAAAGCACGAGCGCCGTAGCGATGACGGTTCCCGCCCAGATGATCGCCGTTCCGATGATTGCTGCATTCCAGGGATTCATCGTTATCTCCCATAAGGGGGGACAGACGTCCAGATATACCTTCCCGGAACGTGGACACAGCCGCGGATGAGCGGAAGACCGCCCGAGATGATGGCGACGATCTCCGGAAGCACGGGCCTTGAGGGTTCGCCCGGGTTTACGTTTCGCCGTACCTGATATTGCCCTCAGGGATCCGCATATCGAACCGCGCACCGCTGCCGGGCGAGCCGGTCTCCAGGAGGTCGATCCCGGTGATGGCGAGGATCTCGCGCGAGAGAAAGAGGCCGTGGCCCGTATTCCTGCCGACACCCCACCGGAACAGTCCGTCCTTCTCCTCGGGCGGAACTCCCTGCCCGTTGTCCTCGCAGCGGAGGATCGCACAGCCGTTATCGTGCCGGACCGAGAAGGAGATCTCCGTCACATTCCCGCCGTGGCGGAGTGCGTTGTCGATGAGGTTGTAGACGACCCGGGAGAAGAGGGGATCGGCATAGACCTCCGCGCCACCGGTCTCGGCGTGGATCGTCACCGGCATCCCCCGGAAAGCGGTGGCGGAGGCCGCCACGACGGAGCTGACGTTCTGCCAGACAGGAGACTGCTGGCCGAGGTCCTGGTAGTCGCGGGTGAACTCGACCTGCTGCTGGATGAGCGCGGCCGCCGCGTCGCACTTCGCAAGCCGGTCGCGAACGACGGCGTCCTCTGTGTCCTCCGATGCAAAATTGAGATTGCCGCGGATAACCATGACCTGATTCAGGAGGTCGTGCCGGGTGATGCTCGAGAGGAGCGCGAGTTTTTTATTCGACTCCAACAGGGCGTTCTCGTGCATCTTCCGCTCCGCGATGTCCCGGAGGATTACCACGGCTCCGGCAACCGCTCCGTCGTCACTCCTGACGGCGGCACCGGAGAGGCTGACCGGGAGCGGCCGGCCGTCTCTCTGCTGCAGGGTGGTCTCGCAGTCCGAGACCGATCCGGCTGCCCGGATGGCCGAGAGAATATTCGCGGTTTCCGGGCGGTTGGAGAAGAGCGTGTCTGCCGGAGCGCCGATCAGCCCGGGTCGGTCGCACCCGAGCATCGTCGTCAGTGCGGCGTTCGTCTCGATGATGCAATTCCGTTCGTCGAGGAGCAGCAGCCCGTCGTTCATCGTGGATAGGATGGTATCCGCCGTCGTCTGCGGGGTGATGACAAAAAGCCCGTATTTCCAGATCGCGTATCCGACGAAGAGCGAGAACCAGAGCGCGGTGACTGGCGGGAGCTCGAAGACCATGAGCCACGGCACCGTATCCGATGCCAGGTAGGAGAAGCCGGAGATCAGCGGAACGGTTATGCCGATGGCGACGAGCCTCGCCTGCCGGCGTTCAGCCCCGGCCGGGGTCCGCAGCATGTACCGGATAGAGAGTAGCCAGCCGAGCGTGGCGCAGGCGAGCGACCAGAGGTAGGCCAGGAGAACGACGAGGCATCCGGCGGTCAACCCCTCCAATTCAAAAGAGGCCGGCGTGATTGCGGTTACGAATGCGTCCGTGCAGTACCCGGCATACAGGAATACGGCGGCCGGTACGTAGAGGGCGGCGAGCGTCCGGGGAGCGCGGGAGGCGAGGAGGTACGGGCTCTTTACGAACAGGAGGATGAAGTGAAGGGAAACGGCGGTATCGACAATCCAGATCGCTTCTGCCGCGACCCAGAGATCGGCGCCGGCCGTGCCCGCCAGCGTATGCTGCATAAATTCGCTGAACGCCCAGAACGCCCACGTAAGCGAGGCGAGGAAAAAGAACTGGTGGAGGCGGCTGTGAGAATTTTTCCCGAGTATGAACGCCCCGAGAAGCACCACGGCAGCGGTGGCAAGGAAATAGAGCGGGGTCAGCATCTCGTACCAGAAAAACACTTAGCACATCTGGATAGGAACGAATATAAAGCATCTGCTTTTTTTATATCGATTTGCAAACCGTATATCCTGAGTATCACCGCCCCGGGATAATCCCGGCAGCCGGACGGTATCCATCACCCCTCTTCGACCCTGCCCGCGCCTGGGCCGGGGCCGGAAATCACGGAGAAAGGGGAGTTGTTCGTTTTGAAGCGGGGAGGGGACTATCCGGACGCCTCTCCGTCTAACTGCCGGGAGTGTGCCCGGCGGACCGGAAAAGAAGAAATACA
>JAENZF010000010.1:0-23323 GCA_016841385.1 Methanobacteriota archaeon
TTATCGATATGGGTCATCCTGGTCATGTGCACCTGTTCAAGAACTTCATCCGGGAAATGGAAAAACGAGGCCATGAATTTTTGGTCATTGGAAGAGAGAAGGATGTAACTACCCGGCTGCTTGATGCGTATAACATTCCGTACATTCCCATCGGAAAAAAGGGGGCAGGAAAACTTGATTTAATTAGAGAATGGGCCGGTCGTGAGTATGATATAATCAGGGCCGCGAAAAAGTTCGATCCGCAGATATGCATGGGCGTTTTAAATCCGGCAATAGTGCATGCTGCAAAAATTCTTGGCAAACGGTCAATAGTATTTACCGACTCCGAGCCTGAAGCGGTAAAATACCCGATCGCCGATGCAATCACGTTGCCGTTTTCCGATGTTATTCTGACGCTTGCCTCCGTGAAACATAACTATGGGCAAAAAGAGGTCAGAATTAACAGTTATAAGGAGTTTGCTTCTCTGCATCCCAAGTATTTCTCCCCGGATCCTCAGATAATCCAAGATGCTGGTCTCTTGCTCAACGAGAAATACGTCCTGATCCGTTTTGTCGCATGGGGAGCTTACCATGATATCGGTCAGGGGGGATTCAGTGATGAGGAGAAACGGAGACTCATTCGCGAACTAGAAGAGCACTCTAAAGTTTTCATATCGTCGGAATCGTCTCTTCCCCGTGAATTTGAGAGGTATCGCGTGCCGATTGCTCCCGACAAAATTCACGACTTCCTCTACCATGCAACATTACTGGTATCCGACTCCCAGACAATGACAACAGAAGCCGCTGTCCTGGGCACACCAGCGGTTCGATGTAACTCATTCGTAGGTAAGAATGACATGGGTAATTTTCTCGAACTTGAGGAGAAATATAGACTAATATTCAACTGCAGCTCCGCTTCGGACGCTACCGCGAAAGCAGTGGAACTCGTTCGGACGCCAGGATTAAAAGAAGAATGGAGGCTACGACGAAAGGCACTCTTGCAGGATAAACTTGACATAACTGCATTCATGGTCTGGTTCGTTGAGAACTATCCTCAAAGTTTTGTGAAGGTAAAAGATGATCCAGAGATGCAAGATTGCATCCGTGTCTGGGTAACAGGTGAATCAACCAAGGGGTAAATGCCACATTGGGGGACAACATGGCCGATCCAACTGCTGTAAGTCTTGAACTGGACATTCATGGATATCACTTCTCCTCGACATCCCCTGCATGCTTTACAGAGCCAGGAAGACAACTTCGTCCTTCGTTTGCGACGAAGGCCGGGGTTCTTGCCTCGGTTGGGAGCATTGAGAAGGCGCTCGCAGGGGTGAATTGCACGGTCTTCCTGGCGGACCATGACGTGTTCCGGGGGATCTCGATGGAGACGGTGAAGAGGCTCGCGGCCTCGCCGGTGATCGTGGACGGGAAGAATCTGTTCGCGGGCGGAGATGAGATTGTGTATCTGGGGATTGGGAAAGGCAGGTCTGATATCGATGATTGCAACGATAGACACAAAGGATAACTCTCTGGCGGGCCTGAAGGAGAAAACCCTCCTCATCCTCACTCCTTCCTATCCCAATGATGACGAGTCTTTCATCGTTGAGACGTTCGTCAAGTATCAGGTCGCCGAGTTAAAACAATACTTCAAAAAAGTCATTGTTGTTGCGCCGGTACTTCGTTCCTTTGGGTACCTCAAAAAAGACAACCTCTGTAAGGATTATACCTACGACAACGTGGAAGTCTACTATCCCCGGTGTACCTATATCCCCATCTTCTGGCTGAGCAAAATCCTGATCGATAACCGACTGCAGGTGGTGGAACGGATCCTCGAGGAGCACCACCTCCACTTTGACCTCATCCATGCTCACTTTACCTGGCCCTCCGGCTATATCGGCGTCAGGCTGAAGGAAAAATATGGGAAGCCGGTTGTCACCACCATCCACGAAAACGGTGACTGGTTTGACCAGGAGGTCGGGATGGACCACCCCCTCATCAAAACTGCCTGGTCGGGTGCCGACGCCCTCATCAGGGTGAACAGAAAAGACGTCCCGGTCCTGCAGCGTTACAACGAATGTGTCTATACAATTCCCAACGGGTTTTCCCCGGCGTTCCACCCCATCGACACGGCTATTGCGAGGGAACGGCTCGGCCTGCCGGGGGATGCGAAAATCATCTTCACGCTGGGAGCCCTGATTAAACGAAAGGGCTTCAACTACCTGATCGATGCGATGGAGCAGGTCTGCAGCCAGCGGGACGACGCGATCTGCTTTATCGGGGGGGCAGGTTCGGAGAGGGGGAACTTGCAGGGGCAGATCGATCGGTTGGGCCTGGGGAAGAAGGTGAGGTTGCTGGGGTCTATCCCCGGGGACCAACTCACCCTCTGGATGAACGCCTGTGATCTCTTTGTCCTGACGAGCCTCAACGAGGGCAACCCGACAGTCATGTTCGAGGCCCTCGGCTGCGGGAAGCCCTTCGTGGGAACGAGGGTCGGCGGGGTTCCGGAGATCATCAACTCCGACAAATACGGCCTGGTAGTCGAACCAGCGGACTCAGGGGATCTGGCTGAGAAGATCTTAATAGCACTGGATCGGGAGTGGGACCAGGAGGCTATCCTCCGATATGCAGAACGGTATACGTGGGAGAATATTGCAAAGAAGATCATGAGCGTGTACACCCAGATTTTATAGGGAGGGTTCGCACAATCGATAAAATGGTCTAAATACCTCAATCGGACAATGAGGTCGTCTCAGAACACATTTGCCGGAGAGGAACATTCCCCTCCCGACCGAAGGCCGCAGAGGGTTGAGAAAACCCTTTTTCTACAGGCCGGACCCACCGCTGCCCCGGCAGCTCCACCGCGAATCCGATCGGGCCATCGCCAACCGCGAAGACCATTCAACGAAATTGCTTCGGCACAACCTTCAGAAGGCGTTAAAGCGACCAGAGAATCAATATCTACATGAATAATATTTATTAACTATAACAATGATATATTCAAATATTATGGTGGGGGTAGACCAGGCTCAAATAGATAAAATACTCTCCGGCGCGTCCTCCGAGGACCCGGGGGCCCGTCTCGACACTCTCGAGAAGGAGCTGGACTTCGTCAAGACCTCAATCAAGCGGCTGCTCATCGACCTCCGGGAGCGGATGAACGAACTGGACAACCCGTTCACCAGCCCCGCCGCACCCTACGCAGGGAACCGGTATGAGCCGCCGGCCCTTGCCGGGGAGGATAAGGTTGAGGACGACGAGGAGCCCGTGCCGGACAGTGCACCTGCCGGCATGACCGGTCAGCAGAAGAGTTCAGGCCAGGAGAGCCCCCGCCAGGGCAGCGTACTCCTCCCGGCCGACTTCACAACGGCTCAACTCTCCCCGGGTGTTCAGCTCCCCCAGGGCGAGATGCTCCCTCTGCTGCAGGCAAAACCCGCAGGAAAACTCAAACTGCAGAAGGTCCACCGGCTCTTTGGGTGGGTGCACCAGGCGTGCTCCAAGTACGGGCACGAGCACATGGCAATCATGATTGACGCCTACCAGTCCATGGGCTACATCAACGAGGAGGTCTCCGACCAGATCCACGATATCATGCGGATGGCCCCCGAGACCCGGAGCGATGTCCCGGATATCGGCCCGAACGAGTTCGTCTCCGAACTCTACGTCTTGAACCGGATCCTCGACCCCGACGATGCGACGCTCGATCGAGACATGATCGAGGTGCTGATGCTCGCCCCCCGCCGCCCCGGCGACCACAACGCAGAGAAGACACCCTCACAGGAACAGGACGCCGGTGATACCTGGATCGAGTTGCTGGATAGGATATGATGGATGTCGAGCGAAACCTTCACCACAGCGATGTTCCTTATCGCCGCCATCATATCGGCCGGCGTCCTCATTAATGCAGTATTCCCGGTGATCTACACCCTCTCGGGTACGATCTCGTCATCCTCCCACAAGGTGGACGAACGGTTGAGCACGGACGTGAAGATCGTCACGACGTACGCCAGCGGCGGGAGCGATGAGGCCCGTATCTGGTTGAAGAACATCGGTACCGGCAGGATTTCCGATGCCAGCATACGGCAGGCCGACGTCTTTCTCGGGGCCCAGGGGGACTTCGTCAGGCTTGGCCTGGTATCAGGTGCGCCGGCACTGAACCAGTGGACCTATGAGATCCTCGAGGATACGAACAACTACTGGGACCCCGGCGAGACTCTCTACATCCAGGCAAAGACCGACAAAATCCCTGCGAAAGGAGATGTCGTCTACTTCCAGTTCGTCCTCCCTACAGGGCTCTCCCGGTCGACCACCTTCACTGCGAGTGATTAGCCATGAGTGCAGGACCCCTCGTCGCATCCGGAGTCGGCATCCTCCTCCTGGTCGTCACCGCCTACGTCCTGATCGGCGGCACCCTCGCCACCACGGAGGTGATGGTCGAGGCGCAGGGCAACCTCGCCACCTACCAGGAGGCCCGGATGCGGACGGCGATCGCGATCCAGAACACGACAATCGCTGACCCAACCCTCTACGTCGAGGTGAAGAACACCGGGAGCGAGCCGGTCGTCGAGATCTCGTCCATCGACGTCTACCTCCAGAGCGAGGGCGTTCCGGTCTACATACCCTATCAGGACGGCGTGAACCACTGGGACAGGGTGAGCATAACCCCGGACGAGGTCCACCCCGGCGAACTCGACCCCGGCGAGACCCTCAACCTCTCCGTCACATACACAGAGGGCGTCAACCCCACATGGGTCCAGATCGTCACTCCAAACGGGGTCTCCAGCTCAGTATACGTATGAGGTGAAGAGAAATGGCCACGAGCGAAGACGCAGACAGCAGTATTCTCGAGATGCCTGATCGGACGATCCTCTCGACCGGGAACTCCGAGCTCGACAAGAAGATCGCCGACGGCCTCCCGCTCTCGTCGCTCACCCTCATCGAGGGTGAGAACGATACCGGAAAGAGCGTGCTCACCCAGCAGATCGTCTGGGGTGCCATGAAGCAGGGGTTCAACGTCGACCTCTTCTCGACCGAGAACACGAGCAAGAGTTTCCTCTCCCAGATGGAGTCGATGAGCCTCGATGTCTCCGACTACTTCGCCTGGGGTTACCTCCGGGTCTTCCCCATGCACGTCGTCGGGTTCGAGTGGACGAAAGAGAAGATGCAGGGAACGCTCGAGCGGATGATCCACTACATGGAGCAGAGCAGAGCAGACGTGATCGTCATCGACTCGCTCACCCTCTTCACCGAATACGCAAAACAGGACACGGTCCTTACGTTCTTTACGAACTGCAAGAACCTCGTCGACCACGGCAAAACCATCCTGATCACCCTGCACACCTACGCCTTCGTCGAGGACTCCCTTGTTCGTATCCGCTCGATCTGCGACGCCCATCTCTTCATGAAGAAGGCGCTCGTCGGCGGCAAGTACGTGATGATGCTCGAGGTCGTCAAGGTCCGCGGCGCACGAAAGACCACCGGGAACATCATCAGTTTCGAGGTCCACCCGGGGTACGGCATCAAGATCATCCCGGTCTCCGTCGCGAAGGTGTGAGAGCAATGGGATCGGCGCTGGAAGCAACAGTGATCCTCCCCTTCGAACCCGAGTTCATCGACGAGGGGAACGACTGCTACAACAACGTAGAGTCCTGCGCTCTCTACCGGATGCTCCCGGCAAA
This sequence comes from Methanobacteriota archaeon, assembly GCA_016841385.1. Lineage (GTDB taxonomy): Archaea > Halobacteriota > Methanomicrobia > Methanomicrobiales > Methanoculleaceae > Methanoculleus. Next base: position 5,652 of record JAENZF010000010.1, read on the forward strand.
CGCCCGGGACTACGTCAAAGCGAGCCCTCACCTCCTCGAATACCTCCACATCCTGCCGGTCAACACGGTCGGCATCCCGCTCTTCCTCTCGGAGTTGAAGCGGGACCTGAAATCGATGGAGAACCCAAACATCATCTACCCGGTGAACGAGACGACGTTTGTCCACATCTTCCCGGATCCAAACGACGTCCGGAACTGGTACATCCCGATCGAGCCGGCGTTCCTCCACTCCGTCAAAGAGATCCTCCCGGTGATCGAGGAGAAACTGATAGATATGATCGACGCCCTCGACGAGGAGCCGGTGACTGAAAAGGCGCGTATCGAGGTGCTAAAGAATTTCATCCGGCAGCTCGTCTACGTCCAGCAGCCGGGCGAGGTGATCGATGAGTCCTTGCTCGCCGGCTCCTCGTCAAAAGACCTCAAGGTCCGGATCAAAACCTTCCTCACCTCGGAGATCGGTGCGTCGGCAAAAACGCAGGCGTCAGGGCACCCCGCGCTCGCCGACGGGCGGCTCATCCTCTCGCAGCAGGAGTACAAGGCGCTCGAGTACATGATAATCCGCGACAAGATCGAGATGGGGACCCTCAAACCGTTCCTCTCCGACCAGTATATCGAGGATATCACCTGCGACGGCGTCGGACCGATCTTCATCGAGCACAAGATCTTCAAGGGACTCAAATCGGTCGTCGGGTTCCGGGACTCAAAGGAGCTCGACACCTTCGTCATCAAGCTCGCCGAGCGGATCAAACGGCCGCTGACCTACAGAAGCCCCATCGTGGACGCGACCCTCCCCGACGGCTCGCGTATCAACATCGTCTACGGGACCGAGATCAGCAAGCACGGGAGCAACTTCACCATTCGTAAGGTAAACGAGGTCCCCCTGAGCATTCTGCAGGTTATCGAGAGCGGGGCATGCAACTACATGATGGCCGCCTACCTCTGGATCTGCCTCGAGTACGGGATGTCGATGTTCGTCTCCGGCGAGACCGCGAGCGGCAAGACGACGACCTTAAACGCCCTCACGACCTTCCTCTCGCCCGAGAACAAGATCGTCACCATCGAGGATACCCCGGAACTGACGGTCCCCCACAGAAACTGGACCCGCGAGGTCGCGAAGGCCAAGGGGAAGGGCGAAGGGGACGGCTCGGAGATCACGATGTTCGACCTCCTCAAAGCCGCCCTCCGTCAGCGTCCGAACCAGATCCTGGTCGGTGAGATCCGTGGTGTGGAGGGGTCCGTCGCGTTCTCCGCGATGCAGACCGGCCATCCCGTGATGAGCACCTTTCACGCCGCGTCCGTCGAGAAACTGATTCAACGTCTCTGCGGTGACCCGATCAGCATCCCGAAGACCTACGTCGACAACCTCAACCTGGTCATCATCCAGAGCGCCGTGAAACTCCCCCAGGGCGGGACGGTACGGCGGATGCTCAGCGTCAACGAACTCGTGGGCTACGACCCCGAGACCCAGGGGTTCTCCTTCATGGCGGCGTTCGTCTGGGACCCTGCGACCGACTCCTTCACCTTTACCGGGAGAGGGAGCAGTTTCCTGCTCGAGAACAAGATCGCAACGATGCTCGGTATCCCCGAAAACCGGCGGGCCGACATCTACGACGAAGTCGACAAGCGCGCCAAAATTCTTGAGCGGCTCCACAAGGCCGGGTACACCCAGTTCTGGGACCTCTTCCACATGACCACGAAGATCAAGAAACAGGGACTGCTCACCATTGAGGTGTGACGTGTTCGAGGATGTAGCCGACCGGGTGCGAGAGGCGAACCAGGGCAAGATTCCGTTTGAGGAGCAGGCTGCAGCGCTCGACGACCTCCGGCTATCCATCCTCGAGAACAAGAAGATGGAGCAGGATCTGCTCCTCATGTACACCTACATGGCCGCGATCACCACGTCGGCCGTGACCCGGCCCGAGATCTTCCAGTACACATCCGAACGGTTTGAATACATCCCGTCGCGCTACATCGCGAAGGTGCAGCGCCTGGTCGCGGGGTGGGGCCAGAGTTATGCCGGGGGGCTCCGGGCGGTCGCCGAGCGGTGCAGGAACAATACCCTCCAGAGCATGCTCAACCGCTACGCAAACTCCATCGACTCCGGTGTCCCTGACGACGACTTCATCGCCACGGAATTATCGAGCATCCGGAGCATCTACCGGAACACGTTCGAGCAGGGGATCGAGCTCCTGAAGAAGTGGGGAGACGCCTACATCGCGATGCTCCTCTCCGGGGCGCTCGTCGCCATCATCATCATGATATCGGTGGCCATTTACGCCCCCGACGGGATCGAGTCGGCGCTGAACTCCTCCTACATGATCATCCTCGCAATATCGGTCTTCGGCCTCGTGATCATGTATCGGGCCGTCCCCGACGACCCCCGCACGCACGGGCTTGCCGGGGTCTGCTCGAAGGAGCAGGGCATCATCAGGAGACTGGAACGCCCGGTCGTGCTGTTCGTCGCCATGATCGCATTGTTGCTCATCCTCGTAGGCACCAACGCCGGTATCATCTTCCTGCTCGCAGGCCTGCTCCTGATGCCGCTCGGGGTCATCGGCTACATCGACGATGCCAACGTCGTCAACCGGGACACCGACTTCTCCACGTTCATCCGGAGCCTCGGGTCGATAATGGGCGGCAAGGGTATCACCACCGGCGATGCGCTCCAGGAGGTGGACCGGAAGTCGCTGGTCCATCTGGAGCCGTTCATCAACTCGGTCTCGTCGAAGCTGAACCTCGGACTCGATGAAGCCGGGAGCTGGAGGAAGTTCATCGGGGAGACCGGCAGTTACCTGATCTACAAGTACATGAACATCTTCCGGGACGCGGTGGCTCTCGGCGGGTCTCCCGACCAGATAGGAAAGATCGTCGGTTCGTCGATGCTTGAGCAGGTGCTACTCAGGAGGAAGCGCGACATGATGGTGAAGGGGTTTGTCGTCCTGCTCGTGCCGATGCACGGGGCGATGATTGCCATCTTCGTCTTCCTCTTCGAGATCCTCCTCGCCATGTCCCGTGCCGTGACGGAGGTGATGAGTCATTTCGAGGAGACCTCGGCCGCGCTCACGGGAGGAACGTCTTCGATCGGCGGCTCCATGGGAACATCCTTGAACATCTTCGTAAACTTCCCGGAAGACACGATGCGAACCTACGTGGTGACGATCCTCTTAATGCTGACCGTTGCCAACATGCTTGCAGGAAAGATTGTCATGGGCGGCGACCGATACCTGTACTACTTCTTCGCGAGTCTGCTCTGTGTGACTACCGGCGTCATCTACATCGTCGCACCGATCCTCGTGAGCGCACTCTTTGTCATTCCAGCATTCGTGGAGGTGTAATGTGAGAGAAAACCTACGTCGTCCGCTTCTGTTCCTGATCACCGTCGGTACAGGCTCCCTGATCATCGTCGTCGACGCCACCATCGAGGTTGTCGTCGCAGGCACCGTGCTCGCGGGGTTTCTCGCGCTCGTCGTCACCGGGGCGCTCGACCTTGCAGAACTAAAACCCTCAAGGCTGCGCTCCGCGCTCTCGGAGCGCGGGGAGAAGAAGAAACAGCCTGATGCTCCGGAGACGAAAAAACCGGATGTAACAGCAGAGAAGCTGTCCCCCATCCCGAAACGCTCATCCACCCGGATCGACCTCTCCCTCCTGCCCGGCATGCTCAGAACCCTCGTGACATCGGTTCGGGAGACGATCGCCCACGCCCGTGCCCCTGAAGGTGAGAAGAAGAACCAGTTCGCGGAGCTCGATGCCATGCTCGACCAGGCGGTCGATGGCGCGGTCCCCGATCCGTCCATAACCCCGGTCCCGCCGAAGGCCGGCGGGGGCGCGGTCGACCCCCTTGCGTCGCTTGCGGATCTTGACCTCGACTCGCTGGAGGCCCTCGACCTCGATGGCGAAGTGTCCGGTCCCGGGACGATGTTTGAGTCCGACCAGATCTCTCTCCTCTCCGGGGAAGATGCGGACGCCATATCGGAGATCCTGAAAGCGCACCAGAGCGACCTCGACGACATCGATCTCTCCGGCACCGGCGAACACGCCGGTACCCTTCCGCCGATAGCAGCGGACGTCCCGGAACTGCCTGGAGGCGACGGCATGCTGGATATGAGCGCACTGAGTGAGGAACTCTCCGCGCTCGACGACCTGGATCCCGACGAGATTGAGGGCGAGATTGAGGGCGAGGAGGAAGACGTTGACACGGAAGAGCCCGTCAGGGACGAGGGGATCCTTGAGGAGCTCGAAGAGGAGACGAAAGAAGATTTCGACATGGTCTCCTTTGCGTCCGGCGGCACGGTCGACGACGACCTGATCACCGAACTCAAGTCCGACGCCAAGAAAAAGAAGTTTGTGGAGGACATCAGCCTGGTCCGCGACTTGAGAGGAGAGAGATACAAGGCAAAAGACCTTGTAGCGGAACTCGAGGATGTCCTCGCGGCGATGAAAGCACAACGATGATGGTATCCTGCGGGATAATAGTCTAGAGGAGTGACGGAGGCGGAGATGAAATCGGTTCCGGTAAAGGTCGAGCACGAAGGCAAATGGGTCCCGACGACGATGGGCATCGGTGAGGATCGTTTCCGCATCGATGCTCCTATCGAGAGGGAGATCCCATACAAATCCGTGGTCGATCTAGAGGGAAAGAAGAACCAGGTGGTGATCAACGCTGGTGCTGAGGGAGAGTTGGTCTACCGTATCGCATCGGTCGAGAAAGTTCTCACGGTCTTAAAGAAGTTTATCATCACGCAGGCCAGCGCCTACCGGTTGAACGCGTTCTTCATGTCGCCCGCAATCCGCGGGGGGGTGCTCATCCAGGATGCCCGGTGGGAGAAAGGAGCGATCGCCGTCATGAAGACCGGCATCTGGTTCGTCAGCCAGGAGACCCAGGTCTGCATCCCCCTCGAGGATGTGACCGGCATCGAACTCACATCCCGGGAGATCCAGGAGAAGGATCTCGACGTCGTGAAGATCGATCACCTCGGCGAGAACGAAGTCGTGACGAGTTTCGTCCTCTGCCCGATGACGACGCTTCAGGTCCTCTACAACTTCCTCAAAGAGGCGACGCACGACACCGAGGTCAGCGAGGAGGTCGACCCCCTGACCGGGCAGGTGGCCATGCTGGTCTACAGCGGGATGGACTCGAGTGCTATCGAGAACATGCTCAAGCTCTCGCATAAAGACCTCGATGGCATCTATGAGAGGCTCCTCGGCATGGGGTTTGCCGAAGTGCTCTACGTCAGAAAAGAAGTACAACTAACCGCAAAAGGTGTCAGATACATCTCAGAGACAGTAAAATCACCAATGGATTAATAGTATTATTTCTTCAGAATAAGAAAACATATATAGCGCATTTTCCAAATAAACATTGAGTGGTGTTCGATGGGGAGAATTCTGATCGTCGATGATACAATGTTTATGAGAACGCTGCTGAAAAATATTCTCTTCTCCGGCGGGCACGACATCGTCGGTGAGGCGGCGGACGGCGCAGAGGCTCTTGCCAGATACCGGGAACTCAAACCCGACCTCGTCACGATGGACGTTGTCATGCCGAATGTGAACGGGATCGAAGCGCTCAAGGCCATCAAGGCCGCCGACCCGTCGGCAAAGGTCATCATGTGCACGGCAGTCGGCCAGGAACAGATGGTCAAACTCGCCGTCAAGAGCGGTGCGAGAGGCTACATCGTCAAACCGTTCCAGGCTCCAAAGGTCCTCGAAGAAGTCAAGAACGTCCTCAGTGCTTAACTATGATACGGGTTCTGATCGTCGACGACTCGCTCTTCATCCGGACGATTCTCCGGGATCTGCTCAAAGACACCCCGGATATCGAGGTCGTCGGGACGGCTGTCAACGGCATTGACGCTCTCGGGAAGATATCGGAGCTGAAGCCCGACGTCATCACCCTCGACATCGAGATGCCCCGGATGGGCGGTCTCGAAGTGCTTGAAGTGCTCAGGGAGGAGAGCACGAGACCAAAGGTGATCGTCCTGAGCACACTGACATCAAAGCAGGCCGATATGACCCACCGGGCGCTTCGGCTCGGGGCGGACGACTTCATGCTCAAACCGAGGGATGTCCCGAACGTCAGGGGTATTGAGAGAGAGCTCATCCAGAAGATCAGGAACCAGATCCTGCTCCCGACAATTGTAAAACCCCCCACGGTTCGCCAGAAAGATGCCGATACGGTGGTGCTGATAGGCTCGTCGGCCGGAGGACCGCCGATGCTTGACGCCCTCCTCTCCGCGCTTCCGCCCGACCTGCCTGCAGCGGTCGTCGTCACCCAGCATATGCCCGAAGGGTTCACCGCATCGCTCGCCGAGCGCCTGAGCCGGGTCTCGCCCCTGCCGGTGAAAGAGACCGCCAACGGAGACACCCTGCGGACCGGAGCAGTTCTGGTCGCAAAGGCCGGGTTCCACTCCGTCATCTCGGCGATCGTTTCAGGTGTCGGGAGAAACCATGGGCGGGTCGTCCACTCGACCGCCCCCCGCCTGCATGCGGTCCGGCCTGCCGTCGACAAGACCTTCACCTCCGCAGCGCACGTCTTCGGTCCGCGTACCGTCTCCGTGCTCCTCTCGGGGATGGGGAACGACGGCGGCGAGGGAACTCTTGCGGTGAAGGCCGAGGGCGGCATCACGATGGTATGCGCTGAAGAGGACTGTCTCGTATACGGGATGGCGCGATCCGCCCTTGCCAGGGATTGCGTCGACCGGGTGGTTCCGCTCAGGGATCTGGCGCGGGAGATAGCGGGAACGGTCAGTCAGCTCGAGGTTAATCATGTTTGATGAAGAGGGATACCGGAAGCTGTTTGTTGAGGAGTCACGGGAGAACCACGAGAACATCGTGAACAATCTCCTTGCTCTTGAGAGCGGAGAAGACCAGCAGACAGCCATCGATGAGATCTTCCGATCCGCACATACGCTCAAGGGGATGTCTGCATCGATGGGCTTTGATGCAATGGAGCACCTCTGTCACTCGATGGAAGACGTCTTCTCGCTCATCCGCAACGGCCAGCGGGAGGTGACCGCATCTCTCACCGACCTTCTGCTCACCTGCACCGACACGATCGAGGGGATGCTGGATGCTATCGAGGCGGGAGGAACTCCATCTGACGAGCAGTCCGGGAGCCTTGTGCAGGAGCTCCAGGCATTTACTGGAGAAGAGTCCCCGGTTGAGCAGAAAGCGTCTGGTGATGCAGCCCCTGCCGAGGTCTCCACAGAACCGGCAGGGGAGGTTGAGGGCCGTCTGCTCTACACATTAACGGTCGCCGTCGACCCGTCCAGCACCATGAAGGACATCCGGGCCATGCTGCTCCTGCAGAACCTCCAGGAGATCGGGACGATCCTCTCGACAACACCCTCGCAGGAACTTCTTGAAGATGGCAAATTCGACGGGCCGTTCGAGATTCTCATCGAGAGCGAAGCGGGGGAGGATGCGCTGAGGACCGTCGCTTCCGGCACCGAGATCTCCCTTCTTGCTCTCTCCTCCCCGCAGTCGCCGCCGGAAGTTTCCCCGGCGGTGAAGGAACCGGCCCTCGAACCGCAGGCCGCGGTGCCGTCGCCACAGGTTCAGAGGGCGACGAAGAACGAGAAGAGCCGGGAGATTAAGAACATCCGCGTCGATATTCATCGGCTCGACCGGATGATGAATCTGGTGGAAGACCTGGTGATCAACCGCGGACGGCTGGAACTGATCGCGAAGAAGCACGGCATCAAGGAGTTCGACGAGGCGCTCTCCATGGTCGGCCGTTCGGTCTCCGACCTCCAGAACCTCATGATGGGGATCCGGATGATGCCGCTCGAGCGCATCTTCAACCGCCTTCCCCGGGTCGTGCGTGACGTCGCGAACCACGACGGAAAGGAGGCAGAACTCTTCATAGAGGGCGGCGAGACCGAGCTTGACAGGAGCATGATGGACGGGCTCTCCGACCCGCTCCTGCATCTCATCAGGAACGCGGTGAACCACGGCATCGAGACCCCGGAGATCCGCCAGGCCAGCGGAAAACCGGCGAAAGGGTCGCTCCGGCTGACGGCAAGGAGAGATAAGGATAACGTCATCATCGATATCGAGGACGACGGTGCCGGCATCGATCCCGAGAAACTCCGGAAGAAGGCTGTTGAGAAGGGTCTCATGACGCCTGAGGCGGCGGCGGCCGCAACGAAAGACGACCTCGTCAACCTGCTCTTCGAGCCCGGGTTCAGCACGGCTGATGCGATCACCGACATCAGCGGTAGGGGGGTCGGGCTCGATGTGGTCAAAAAGACGATCGCATCGCTCAAAGGAACGATCAAGGTCGAGACCGCCGTAGGCACGGGGACGAAATTCGAGCTGGTGCTGCCCCCGACGATGGCGATCATCGACGTCATGATGGTGCATATCAACGGGATGCGGTGTGCCATCCCGATCAGCAACGTCGTCGAAGTGGCGCAGACAAAAATGGAAGCGATCCATCGGATCGGCAACAGTGAAGCGATCCTGCTCCGGGACCAGACCCTCCCCATGCACCGCCTGGAGGATATGTTCGGCCGGGCACAGAAGAGCGACACGCTGGTCGTGCTGCAGAATGATGGCAGGAGATGCTGTATTGCCGTCGATACCGTGGATGGCCAGCAGGAGGTGGTGGTGAAACCGCTCTCCAGGATCGCAGGCAACTGTCGCGGGATCAGCGGGATCACCATCCCCGGAGATGGCGATGTTGTGCCGGTACTCGACGTAAATACAATGATTTAGGAGAGATTTTTCATGGAACTTGATCCGATTCAGAAAGACGCGCTGGCAGAGTTTGGGAATATCGGTGCAGCACACGCGGCGACGACCCTATCGCAGATGCTGATGAGCCCGATTGAGATGACGGTGCCGGAGGTGCAGGCCATCGATATCGCCGAGCTGCACAACCATATCAGCAACGAGATATCGGCCGTGGTCGTCTTCCAGATTCAGGGAGAGATCGCGGACGGAGGGTATATCGTCGTCAGCATGCCCCGGGAGACCGTCATCCAGCTGACGAACCAGATGCTCGGCACCACCGATACCGACCGTGAGATCAACGAGATGGACCAGAGCGCCGCAATCGAGATCGGGAACATCATGATATCGGCGTTCCTTGATGCGACCGCCGAACTGTTGGGCATCGTCATGCTGCCGTCCCCCCCGGCGCTGGCCGTCGATATGGCGCATGCTGCCTTTGCCTCCATCGTCGCGCAGGTAGCCGGCGACGTGAATGATGTCCTGATCTTCAACACCGAGCTCATGAGCCAGGCGCCGCCCGTCTACGGGAGCATCTACATGCTCCCGAACACCGAACTCACGCAACAGTTATTCCTCATGCTGGAACGCCTGATGGAACCACTCCCATAACCAGCCTCCGGGATACCATGGATAACAATTTTTTTGGTGAAGAAACGGCCGAAATCCTTGGTCTGGGTGAACTCCGGGTCGGGACGTGCCCCATGGGGACCATCGGGCTCGGTTCCTGCATCGCGCTCATCCTGCACGACCGGCGGAAGTCTCTTGCGGGGCTCGCCCACATCATGCTCCCTGAAAGCCACGGGAACACCGACCGTCCCGGTAAGTTTGCGAATACCGCCACGAACGCCCTCCTCGAGGAGATGGAGAAGCTCGGAAGCACGAAGTTCTCGATCACCGCAATCGTCGTCGGCGGTGCAAGCATGTTCGAGTATTCAGCGCTCTCCCTGAATATCGGCGAGCGAAACGCTACCGCAGTGAAGGACCTGCTTCACGAACAGGGCATCAGGATCGAGCATGAGGAGACCGGCGGAAAAGTTGGGAGGTCCGTGTATTTCTGGCCGAAGAAGAAGGGTCGTCTCATCATCATGAGGGCGGACGGGACATGCATCGCGCTCTGATACTCTTTGTTGCCGCGGCATCCCTCTTATTCCCTCTCTCATCAGCGATTTATATCGAAGTTCCCGATTATAATTCAGGCATCGCATCCGCCGGAGTTAAGGAGGCGATCAACGGCCGGTACGGAGATGTCATTTTTGGAACTGATAGCGGCATCTCCGTGTACACGGCAGACGGCACCTGGTCTTCGATCAATCCGAGGCATCCGGGAGAGACAGCCTACGGCCTGCTCGCGCCCCTCAATACCATGGTGACCGCGATCGCCCTCGACGCAAAGGGCCACCTCTGGATAGGGTATCCGAACGGGCTGCAGATCGGAGACGGGACGGGATATCAGACCATCCAGGACCAGCAGTTCCTCAAGAACCGCAACATCAACTGCATGGTGCGGTGGGGGGACGAGATGTGGATTGCCACCGGGCGGGCGGGCCTCCACCGCTGCCATGGGGATGACTGGACGTGGTACAAGCCGCTCGGGCCCGAAGGCCTCGGGTGCTATACCGTTGTGAGCATGGCGGTCGATGCCGCGAGCGATGCGCTCGTCATCGGGTCTGAGACCGACGGTATCCGGGTGCTTAAGAACAGGACCGGAGAGGTCCGCTTCGAGCCGGTGGTCTACCGCGATGAGCCGGTCCGGGGGATCTCCGAGGTGCGGGTCGACCCGTTCGGGGGCGTGTATCTCTTCAACCGCACGACGGTCCTCCGGTATACCCCTGCATCAGGGGTTACCCCGGTCCTCGGCGCCGGGGATCTGAGCGCGTTCCCGGTCGCCATCAACGATCTCGCGGCAACATCCGGGGGGATGCTGCTCATCGCGTCCGATAACGGGATCTACGGGTGGAATTCGTCGGGTGTCGCCCTGCATATCACGTCGGGGGACGGCCTTCGCGCAAACCTCGTCAAGAAACTCTTCATCGATGCCGACGGGCGGTGCTGGTTCATCGTTCCCGGGAACGTGGGGTATATCCCGCCGATGACGAACTCGACCACCCTCGATCTCTCCGCCGTCCCCGTGCAGACGCCGGAGACCGCGGTGAATGGCTCCAGCGATGCCCCGGCGCCGGGGGAGACACCCGGAGAGCCTGCCGGGATGCTTGACGGAGTGTGGGCATCTTTGGAGGCGTGGATCGGGGCGGTGATCCCCGGGTGAGCGGAGAGCCGGGGTTTGAGGGCGTGGGCCGGAGATGCCGGGACGGTAGGTGCCTCTGACTATCGCCATTCCGCGGTCAGGGAGCACAGGTGTGTTTGAGCCGGCCTGTAGGTATGTTTGGGTGGATTCTAGAAGAGTAGAAGCGGCTTGGCTGTCGGGCAATCACAGTTTACCCTCTTTTGACAAGATTGCTGGAACGTTAGATACGCGAAAAAAGCCCAATACACTGGACCGTGGGAGTATCGCCACGGGGGGTGGGGACAGGGGAGTGCGAGCGGAGCGAGCTTGAAGCACCGATAGGTGCGAGGGGGGTCTCCCCCCTCAAAGCCTGACGGCTTCTCGTGCTCCGTTCCTGTCGGAACATCGCACTCCCCTGCAACCCCTCCCCCAGACGCGATATCCACTGGAAATCCGTGTTCGGGAACGCTGATGAACATGACCCTGTTTCCGATTAAACCTTCAGGACTACCACCAGCAGTTCGCCGGAAAAGAAGAGGAGGACCCACGCCCGCTTCACGACTTCGAGATCTCCGCGTAGTAGTATTCCCCGGCCGCGACCTGTTCGCGGTCCAGGAACGACCCCGGCTTGTTGATCCGCGGTCTCCCGCTCTTGTCCCGCCGGAAGGAGATCCCGAGTTCTTTTAAGAACCGGTTCATGCCCGGCGCCATATCGAACGGCCCGGCGGCCTTGCCGTGCACGCCCGGCTCTCCCTCGAAGACCAGGATCCGGTCGCTGATCATATCGATCACGTAGATGTCGTGGTCGATCACGAGCGTGCTCGCGTCCCGCCCTTCGGCGTGCTTGCGGATCATCCGGGAGATCTTCACCCGCTGCTCCACGTCGAGGTGGGCGCTCGGCTCGTCCAGGATGTAGAGGTCGGCATCGCGCGAGAGGCAGATCGCGATGGCCACGCGCTGGAGTTCGCCGCCGGAGAGCGTGTTCACCGGCGCCTGGAGGAGCTGCGAGAGGGAGAGGGGCTCTAAGATCTCGTGCTGGTAGAACGAGGTGTCGAACTTCGTCGTCGTCTGCCTGAGGATCTCCTCGACGGTCGCCTCCGAGTCGCCTTTGAGGTACTGCGGCTTGTAGGAGATCCGCACCCGGGTGTCCATCGACCCGGTGTCGGGGGCGAGCACCCCGGCAAGGAGCTGGGCAAACGTGCTCTTTCCGATACCGTTCGCTCCGAGAACCCCGAGGACCTCGCCGCTCCGGATCTCCCCGCCGTCGACGGTGAGCGAGAACTGCTTGAAACGCTTCGTCATCGTTGGAAACGCGAGCAGCATCTCCCGGTTCGTCTCTGCGGCGTGGGCCCGGGTATCGAACGTCACCGCATACGTCCTGAACCTGACGTTCTCCTCCGGGAGGAAGCCCTCCAGGTACTGGTTGATCCCCACCCGGACGCCCTTCGGGTGGGTGATGACGCCGAAGACCGCCGGTTCTCCGTAGGCGATATGCACGGTATCGGCAAGCATATCGAGGATGGCGAGGTCGTGCTCGACGATCACGACCGGCCGTTCCAGGGCGAGTTCCCGGATCAGGTTCGCGGCGGCCATCCGCTGGTAGACGTCGAGGTAAGGCGTGATCTCGTCGAGGAAGTAGAAGTCGGCGTCGCGCGCGAGGCAGGCGGTGATCGCCACCCGCTGCAGCTCGCCGCCGGAGAGGGTCGCGATCGGCCGGTCGATGACCGCCCTGAGCGATAACCGGTCGATGTAGTAGTCGAGCCTGCCGCACTCGTCGGTGGTCGCAAGGAGGTCGCGCACCGACCCGGTAAAGACCTTCGGGATCTGGTCGATGTACTGCGGCTTCACGGCGACCTTTACGTTCTTCTGCGAGAGCAACTGGAGGTAGTCGAAGAGCTCGGTTCCCTGGTAGAGGTCGAGGACCTCCTTCCAGGAGATCTCGGCATCAGTCCGGCCCAGGTTCGGGACGAGCGTGCCCGAGAGGATCTTCACCGACGTGCTCTTGCCGATACCGTTCGGCCCGAGGATGCCGGTGACCTTCCCCTCGACGGGGATCGGGAGGCCGTAGAGGGCGAAGCCGTTCTGGCCGTAGCGGTGGATCGGCTGGTCGAGTTGTTCAGGGAGGTTAACGATATCGAGGGCCTGAAACGGGCACTTCTTCACGCAGATGCCGCAGCCCACGCAGAGTTCCTCGGATATGACGACCTTCTGGTCCTCGCCGATGACGACCGTCTCATCGCCGGTCCGGACACGCGGGCAGTAGAGGATGCATTCGGTGCCGCACTTGGCGGGGTGACATCGATCACGGTGTACAACAGCAATACGCATGGGAGATCACAGAACAGTGGTGGTTAACAGGATCGTCCAGGTCATGAACCAGAGCGCGAACGTCATGAAACTCTGGTAGAACCAGTCTTTTTTGTTCAGTTCCATGTAGTCGATCCGGATGAGCATGAAGACGTGCTTCTGGAAGACGACGCCCGCCATCAGGAGGAGGAGGCCGATGATGGCGTTCGGCTGGAGCCCGCTGACCGGGTCCGGGGTGCCGGAGAGGTAGAACGAGAGTCCTCCGGCAAGAATGCCCATAAAACAGGCTACAAGCGTCCGCTTTATCCGATCTCTGTGCTCGACCTGTTTCTCGGCACGTGTCCGCGGCCGTGTCTTCTCAACCTCTGCTGCTACCGCATTATCGCTCATCTTGACACCAGTGTTACGCCATTCCTGAAAGGGAAGTCGCCTGGGGCGGCCGCCCGGCGAAGAACAGGCTCCCGGCCACTCCCCGGATTGACGGAATTATTACATTATAGGGCGTTCTCCGGTTATAAAGGTAGGCAACTCCCGCCGAACGGTCTCACTTGATCCTGTACCGCAGGAGCGCCGCAGCGCCGCCGATTGCCGCGAGACGCTCTCCAGGCTCAAACTCGGTGCTCAGCACCACGACTGCCGCATTGACGCGCTCGGCCTCCCTGATGACGCCCGTAGCATCCTCGTCACGAAGCAGGGTGTCGGAGACCAGCACCGTCTCCGCGGCGCCGTAGGCAATTGCCTTCTTAACCTCGTCGATGCCATAGGCGACGGCGCCAGAGGTGGCGATCCGGAGCAGGACTTCGTCCATCAGCCTGACCTCCCGTGCGAGGTGGAGGTCGCCGAGGAGCCGCTCGAGGACCCCCTGCCCGATGACCTCCTGCACGGCACCCCGCCCGATGCGCCGCGTCTCGACGACGAGCACCCGTTCCGCGAGGTCGGACGCACGGGCTTTCACGTAATTCGCAAAATCGTCCTTCACGAACCCCGGGCCCGCGACGACCAGGGGGCCGGTGACCGCGGCCAGCACCTCAAGCGTCTTCTCGAAGAGCACCGGCCGGGCACCGGCGTCAGCGCCCTTGCTGCTCCCGACCGTGACGGTGGTCACCCACTCCGGGCCGAACTGGCGCAGGCGGTAGACCTGCGCCTCCCCCTCCTCGACGCTCACGACGTGGACCACGCCGTATGCGGAGGCATCGACGGCCCGCCGTATCCGTTCGCAGTCGATGGACCGCCACTGTTTAACGACCGAGATCTCGAACCCCGCTTCAACGTTGAGAGTGTGGTGCGCAGTGACGTCCACCCCGCTCTCGATGATCCCGCCGATGCGGAGGCGGTTCGTGTGCTGGTGGAACTCCACCTTCTCGACCCGGATCCCGAGCCGGACCGGCCGCTTCTCCACCTTCTCCGGCCGGAGCTTATCGGTTGCCGCCTCCACGCTCCGGAAGGTCGTCGCAAAGACGAGATCCCCCGGCCCGACCAGGTGGGAGAGGTGCCAGATGTCGTCGAGCGTCTCCGGGAAGAGGCGTATCTCGCCGAACTGCCCCCGCATCTCCCGAACTTCAGCCTTCATGATTCCACGATATCGGAGCCTCCCGGCGGGACGAATGCGGCGACCGCCTCGGTGTTCAAGGCGTTCTTGAGTCCTTTCCACTCGTCCTCCGAGAGTTTCTCCCTGAGTGCCCGGACAACCTTCTTTGCGGTGTCGTTCGGCTCGAACTGCCCGGGACGAAGCTCCACCCACACCTTCGTACGCCCGGTGACGGCCTCAGGCGGGCCGCCGATGACGGCGACCTCGGGCGCCATCTGGAGGCCGATCGCCACCCCGAGGGGGACGTTCCTGAAGTACTGCCGCTCTCCGCGGACGATGAAGGCGCCGCGGGCCACGTACTCACCGGACTCAGGCGTCTTGCTTACCTGGTCGGGGCGGGCGGCGTAGACGTCCGCCGTAAAGTGCCCGACCTTCCAGGCGTTGGAGTAGGATGCGGCGAACTGCACGGCCTCATTGGGGTGTTCGGTCGCGCCCTTCACGATGACGACGCTCCCGCCGTGGACGTCGGCGTGGACAAAGAGGTCCCCACCCTCCATGTACTTCTTGACGAGCTCCTCGTTCTGGGAGGCGTCCCGGCCGCCGATGACGAGGGTGCCGTCGGTGGTGGTGAACCAGCGGAACCGGTGATACCACCGCTTCTTCTGTAGGGCGAAGTTCTGTTTCCGCCGGGGTTTCTCGGGGATCATCCGCTCCATGGCCGCGAGTGCGCCCGTCTTCTTCTTCTTGAATTTCTTGATCAGGTCGTAGTAGCGGCCGAGGTTCTGCTCGATCGTCTCGTGGACGTAGACCTTCACCCGCTCCTCTCCGAGGTCGAGTTCCACCGCCGCCTCAGCAGGGTGGACGGCACGAACCATCTTTGCCGCCGCATGCTCACTGTTCGATTTGAGGATCTGCTCGATCTCCTGCCACGAGCGGCCTTTGCTCGCTTCGTCGAGTGTCGCTATAATCCCGGTGACAGGTGTGTAGTTCTCGTAGAGCACCTCCACAACCCGCTCGTACCGCTCTATCTTCTTCTCAAATCCCTTGATCGCCTCCGCCTGGCGCCGGCGGATCACCTCTGCCTGGGAGAGGCGGAGTTTTTCGGCCCCGGCCTCCTCCTTCTCGCCCGCCACCTTCGGGTAGAACGCATCCAGAGCCTCGCTGAACGTCGCAAACCGCTCGCGAACCTCCTCGCCGGCAAGCACCACCGGCCAGCACCCGGACGGCGTTATCACCGGCTCCCGGCGCCTCCCGACGTCGGCCATCAGGCGATCGAAAGCTTCCCTGATCGCCTCCGCGTCCACCTCCGCGGCGGCGGCGCCCTTCTCGACGCCCGCCATCCGGCAGACCTCCTCGGCATACGCGCCGCCGAGCATGCACCCGACGGCAAGCGTCCGGACGATGTCGCGGTCGGACTGCGCGAGCATCTTCTGGAACTCAACGGGAGGGAGCGCCGAGCAGTCAGTCCCCTCGAAGGCGTAGGCTACACCTGGAATGACTTCACGGGTTTTGAACCGGTGGTGCCAGAGGGGCTTGACGATCGTATACCCTTCGTCGCAGAGGACCGCATTCCCCTCGTCGAAGAGCTCGAAGATGAGGTGATAGGTCGTATCCCTCTTTCCGACATCGATGCTCATGGTGCGCTCGAGCCCGAGCTGGCGGATGCCGAGCACCTTTCCGCCCTCGAGGTGCTTCCGGAGCAGCATCGCAAAACTCGGCGGGTTCTTTGGGGGTGTGGGGAACTCCGCGGTGAAATGGGCACGCCGTCCCGTCTCCACGAGCAGCAGGTATTTTGCCCGGTCATCCCCGTTCAGCCTGATACCGAGGGTCTTCGCGTCGAACTGGTAGATCTTGCCGACCCAGAGCGGGAGGCGATCGGCAGCCTCCGCCACCAGCGCCCGAAGATCGACCCCGCTCATTCCCTGTAGTGTTGCCATTGATTCCAGAATACATTCGGCCCGGTACCTAAAGAAGGGTACTGCCGGCGATGAACCCCGGTTCTGCCGGGAATCGGACGGGTGCGCTGTGCCCGGGGGGAGCGGGCCGGAGTTACCGCACTCAAGAGTTGCAGCATTTCAGGAAGAGATTCGGCCGTTTCCCCACGGTCCGCTGCACGGGATTTTTCCCCGTTTATGTTGGCTCCGACAGTCGCAACACGCACCTCTCAGTGCTCAAATCCCGGCTTTGTTGAACCCCACTTGTTTGCTCCAGATGGCCGCAATCGGGGGTACTCAGGGGCACGGCTTTCCACCCGGTATCGCCATGACTGCCCCCGCCCCCTGGGGTGGGGGAGGAGGCCGGAGGCCGGGCGGGGTGGGGTCGATGAGGTATGCGGGTCTTCACG
The DNA here is from genome assembly GCA_016841385.1 of Methanobacteriota archaeon. Classification (GTDB taxonomy): domain Archaea; phylum Halobacteriota; class Methanomicrobia; order Methanomicrobiales; family Methanoculleaceae; genus Methanoculleus. Next base: position 22,791 of record JAENZF010000010.1, read on the forward strand.
AGAGACAGGGGAGGGGGGAGCATCCCCCCTCCCCGTCAGCCCCACCCCCAATGGCGATAGCCACCACGGTCCACAGCATGAGGAGATGCCCAAGAAAAAAGGTCGTCCCGGGGACAAGCTGGGTCCGGCACCAGCCTCAGCAGGGTAGGATGAAGATCAGAACAGGGTTTCAACAAAGCTCAAACCCCTATCCTTCCCGCCAGCCACACCAAGACCTGGGCCGGGGCACATCACAGCGCACAGCAGCCGGGTTCCCTTACAGTCGGAGACAATATCCGAACCCGATCACGGGGCACCCCTCAACGGGAAACACTCTTCAAAAAAGCAAGAAAATGAGAGCGGGGAGATTACTCCTCGGACTCTTCCGTCTCTTCGATCTCAGGGATCTCGGGCGCATTCTCCGGCGTGGCCGGGCGCGAGATCGTCTCTTTCATGACGATGTCGTTGACATCGGGATAGTTCTCGAAGATCTCGCGGGCGAGGGTGCCCCGCCAGACCATCCAGCGCCGGTCGTATGCAATCGCGGGAGGAAG
>JAENZF010000010.1:23423-29138 GCA_016841385.1 Methanobacteriota archaeon
CGAGGGTGCCCCGCCAGACCATCCAGCGCCGGTCGTATGCAATCGCGGGAGGAAGCGCCAGTTCGGCCACCCCGTCGGCGATGCTGATCTCGATGTCGGTCCGGCCCGAGAAGAGCTTGATGAGACCCTTGATCTGTTCTACCGGGTCCTCGACCTTCTCGAGGATCGCGTAGGAGTAGGTCAGGGTCTTCCCGGCAAGCGGGTGGTTGAAGTCAACGACCGCACGCTTTCCTATGACGTCGACGACGACGCCCTCGCGGCCTTCAACCTCGATCCGCGTACCCCGCTTCGGCTTCTCGCGGAACTGCGTGGTCGGGACGGACTTCATGCCCTCTTCCTCGTGTGCCCCGAACGCCTTCTCGGGCGGGACATCAACCACTCCCTCGGCGCCGACCTCTTTACCTATCAGCTCGTCCTCAAGGCCGATGATGACGTGGTGGCTCCCCAGACGGACGGTGACCGGACCGTACTCTGCCCGCGGGTTGTAGATCCCCTCTTCCTTTGCGTTCTCCTCATCGGTGGTATCGAAGATATTCTCACCGGCGCGGCCGGTGTATCTGAGCCTGATAAAATCTCCTTCATGAAGTGCCATGCCAATCACCTTGATAGCAGATGCATTACGGTTCCGGTACGCCTCCCGTACCGGTCCGTTGCATGCCTGCATCTCGTTGTCCCACTTTATTTGGATGGAATGGTATTTATACTGTCTACCGGAACATCCCGGCGGGCAAGCACTCCTGCAGAAGACTAACCGGTGTGAGAAACCGGGCTTTGGCCGTACGCTCTCTCGGGAGGCGCTCTCTCCCGGGGAGGCTTCCTGCCCAAACGTTGAAGTATGCTCAGGCCTGAGTGTGGGCGGGCAGGATCATGGATGAGGTGCAGCAGCGGGCCGAGGGTGTCTCGTATGCCCCCTCTCCCCCCGAGGAGTTCTGCGGCAGAGAGGAGGAACGTGAGCAGGTTTCGGCCATACTCTCGAGGGCAGGAGAGCACGGACAGGCGGTGATGATCTCCGGCCCACCCGGCATCGGGAAGAGTTCCCTCTTAACCTGGTTCGCATACGAGGTGCAGGAGCGCCCCGGCGGGCTGGAGTCTCCCGTCCTCAGGGGTGAGGTCTTCGACCTCCCGGGGATGATCTTCTCTGCGTTTCGGGACCTGTTAAAAGACCTGCGGCGCTCTGCCGCATCCGCGAGATTTGGAGATGCCCTCGGTACCGAGGGCATGAAAGAGGCGATCCGGTATGCCGACGACGTCTTCGAGAAGTATGCCGCCCCGGTGGAGCCGGTCGGCCTGCTCTCGAAGACCGGCGAGGAGATCATCGGGATCTTCGCCCGGTCGCCCGAGGTAGGGTACGACCGGGTATACCAGGCGTTCGAGGAGTTGCTCCGGGAACTCGGAGGACTGATGGAGGGGACCGGCCGTGTTGCGGCAGTACTACTCGACGACGTCCATCTCGCCTCGAGCCTTGACCGCCGCCTTCTGCGGGATCTCATGCACGATCTCCCGCCCGGCATCCTCCTTGCCTTCACCTGCCGGACGGAGGGTGCGGCCGACCCGGGGTACGTATCGATGCAAGAGGGGATCCGGAACCTCGGTTTTCCCGAAGTGACGCTCTCCGGGATGCAGCGGCACGAGATCCAGGAGATGGGGGAGAGACGGTTCGGTCTCTCCATCGGCGACGCAGCCGCCGATCTCCTCGAGGATACCTCGGACGACCCGTTCAGCCTCATGGCCTGCTTCAACACCCTGCGCCACCGGGATCTTGCACCCTCTGTGGGGAACATCGCAGACGTGCTCGCCGGGGCAGAGGACCCGGCAGGGCTTGCCTTTGCTACGCTCCCCGGGTCCGGGAGGGCGTGGGCGGAGGAACTCTGCGTCTTAAACCCCCCGTTCCCGGTGCCGGTCATGGCCTGCATGCTCGATCTCCAGGGGGCGGGCGTGACGCTGATGATGGACCGGATGCAGGAGAGCGGCATATTCCGGAGGCTCCCGGGCGGGGATTACGCCTTCGCGCACCCCCTCCTGCAGGAGCACTGCAGGCGAGGACTCACCGCTGATGCAAGAGCAGCGTTCAATGCCCATGCGGCAGACTGCTTCGAGAGTTCCATGCACCGCCTCTCCGGCAGGCTGCACGTCCTCCTCTCGCTTGCCTGCCACTTCTTCAACGCGCGGGAGTACGGGAAGGCGGCGGACCTGAACCTGGAGCTCGGGGTCCGGTTCTACCATCGTGAGGATTACGATACTGCTCTGGTGCTGACACAGCGGGCGATCGTCTCTGCGGAGCATCTCGGGGATGGCGCTCTCCTCGCCGCCGCACAGCAGCAGAGAGACCTGGTTCGGCAGAAGATCACCGGTCCGGTCCGGGCCGTGCAGTGAGGGTTTATCGTCGTTGCCGAGAGACGATCTGACGCGACTGGCATGCTCGAGGTAGAAGCAAAGTTTGCGGTCCCTGATCAGGAGAAGGTCAGGGCCCGGCTCAACCGGCAGGGAGTGCAGATGACCACAAGACAGCAGGAACGCGACGTCTACTACAACGCCCCCCACCGTGATTTCGGGGAGACCGACGAGGCGTTGCGGGTCAGGTACGACGATACCGGGTTTACCGTGACCTACAAAGGGCCGAGGGTCCGGGTCGGGAGCGCAAAAGCCCGCGAGGAGTTCAACCTCGCGGTGGCCTCAGGGGAAACTCTCGAGGAGATCCTCTCCCGTCTCGGGTTCCGGCGTGCCGCCACGGTCTCAAAAATGCGGGAGTTCTACGAGATGGAGGATGTGACGGTGACGCTCGACGACGTCGAGGGGCTCGGGACGTTCATCGAGATCGAGATCCTGACAGAAGACGATAAAGAGGATGCTGCCGACCGGATCGGAGTGATTGCAAAAGAATTGGGTGTAGACGGTCCACCGATCTACACCTCGTATCTGGAGATGCTGTTGTCTAAACAGTGATAAGGTCGATATGAATATCTTTTGGCTCCTTCCCAAAGTGAATGATAGCGCCGTAGCCTTCTGAGGCGGGTCCGGGGTTGACGACGGTGACGCCGTCGACCTCAGTGATACCCCGTGCCTCGTGGATGTGGGCACAGCAGACCAGGTCGAATCGGGTCATGTGCTTCCTGATGCTCCGGCTCCCGACGTGATCCTCGCCGACGGAATCCAGCGCCTCGTACGGCGGGGCGTGGCTGAGCAGGACGTTGTGGACATTTTTGTCCATGTGGTTGGCGATCCGGGTGAGTTCTTTATCAATCTCTTCTTCTGTCAGCTCAAACGGCGTGTCGAAGGGGGTCTTGTTCGAACCTCCAAGACCTGCGAGCGTTATCTTGCCAAGGGCGATCCACGAGTTGTGCAGACAGACCGCATCTGAGCGTTCAAGCACGTCTATGATCTCGCGGGGGTCGCAGTTGCCGGGGATTGCGAAACATGGTACTTCAAAGTTGGAGAGTACCGAATCTACAGGCTCAAGTGGACCAAAGTTGGTGATGTCGCCTGCAATGATGACTGCATCGTAGTCGTAGCTGAGAAAAGCGTCAAGCTTTCCGTAGTTACCGTGCAGATCTGCTAAGAGTAGCACATCCGTCATGCCTATAGGTGAGGAGTGCGTCTAAAAAACCTTATCTCATGATCCATCCATGAGCCGGTTATCCTGCCGCCGAGCGCCAGTTTGCCAAGAACCTTTTCTGTCTCCGGAAGAAGCCGGCGTGGCCGGCTGTTTCGGAGCGGGGTCCCGGGTAGCGGCATGAAATAATGGATGTGCGCCTTCCCCACCCGGGTGACCGATCTCACGAGATCGAGCGTCGCGCGCTGGTCGTCGTCGCTCTCGAACGGCAGACCAAAGATGAAATCGACGATCGGGACGAGACCGTGATCCCGGCAGAGATCGACGGCACGGATGACGTCCTCCACGGTATGCCCCCGGTGCAGGCGGCGGAGCACCCGGTCGCTCCCCGACTGGGCCCCGAAGTGCAGGCGGGTGTTGGCGCAGTGGTCGAGGATGAGCTCGATGGACTGCCGCGAGACGCATTCCGGGCGCACTTCACCGGGGAAGGTGCCGAAGTAGATCCTGCCGTCGAGGCTCCGGAGGAGCCGCTCCACTCGATCAAGCCGGAGGTGGATGCCGTCCGAGCCGTAGGCGAACGCGTTCGGGGTGACGAACCGGATATCCTGGTAGCGCGATGCATACCGGCTGATCTCGTCGACGGAGCGGTGACGCATGCACCGCCCGAAGAGACGTGGCGTCTGGCAGTATCCGCAGGAGAACGGGCATCCCCGGGTGATCTCGACGAACCCCTTGATCTGCGAGAAGGGCGGGTAGCCGTCGAGGAGGACGGTGTGGCGCGCAGGCGTGTAGCCGGCGGCGGTGGCGACGCCGGGAGGCGGATCTCTCCCCTCTTCGATGGCGGCAAGGAGCGCCGGGAGTGTGTACTCGCCTTCCCCGACGACGACGTAGTCGGCATACTCCGCCACCTCGCGGTAGCAGGCGGAGGCGTGGGGTCCTCCGACAACCGTTATGCAGTCGGCTCCAGCGATCTCGTCACGATAGAGACGTTCATTGATGGAGTTTGTGCTGTAGATGGTGACATCGGTGCGCGGTTCGTCGGTAATTTCAATGTGGTACCCGTAGTCCTCGCACGCCGCGGAGAGGGCGGCCAGGGAGTTGTTTGCCTGGGATATGGCTCGCCAGTTGACGTTCATGAGTGGAAAGGAAGATCCTCGTCTGTTGTCCCGTCAAGAGATTGGGGCTGGCAGGAGCAGTCCCTGTACTTGACGGTTCAGAGAACCGGGGAACGATCTGCTCCCCGGGGCATTCAATATACCGTCTCTCCAAAGAAGAAGATTAATGTGACGTTGCCGACGAAATATTAGTAGGTACATGAAAATCACCGATTTCATGAAGATCTTCTCGAGTGAGCGCCGAATTGAGGTTCTGGATGCACTCCTGCAGCAGGAGACCAAAGATGAGATAAAAAAGCATATTCCCGCCTCAACCTATGCTTTTACTGTCAATTACCTCAAGAAGGTTGGTTTTGTCAGGGAGGCTGACGGCGAGGTCTTGCTGACCGATAGGGGACACGCCAACCTCATCGTCTTCGAGCGGTTCAAGGAGAGCATCGAAACCCTCCGGATGCTCTACGAAGCCTTTCCAGACCATGTCATTGCTTTCCCGGACGAGTTCGCTCTCCGTCTCTGTGAGATCCGCGATGCCGGGGTTATCGCCTCGGAGCCGTCCGACATCTTAAAACCACACCGCGTGTTTACCGACTATCTGAAGAATACCCGGGAGATATACGGCGTCTCCCCAATCCTCTTCCCCGATTACCCCGAGTTTTTCAAGAGCCTGGCGGAGAGCGTCGATACGATCTCTCTGGTGGTCACGCAGGAGGTCTTCGATATCGTCTCGGCCTACCCGCTCGGGAACTACGGTAATCTTGAGGTATACCTCGCTCCGGAAGCCCCCAGGATCGCTGCCACCGTCACGGACACCTTCCTCTCCATCGGGTTCTTTTACAAGTCGGGCAGTTACGACTTCACACGGGATCTCATCGCAACGTCCCCCGCGGCAATAAAGTTTGGAAAGGATCTTATCCACTACTACAGGACACAGTCCCGCAGAATCGTATAGCCTGCATAGAGAATCCATTCCCCATCGACGAACGCGTTCCTGAGTATCTCGAACCGGTTGCAGTAGGCGACGATGTAGAAGGCGCTGTGAACCGAACTGAT
>JAENZF010000224.1 GCA_016841385.1 Methanobacteriota archaeon
GCGTCGGGATGCTGGCAGGCTCGGAGGGTCCGGGCGGCATTCCGTTCGACGATCCCGCGGTTGCGCAGATCATCGGGATTATTGCCCTTGCGTATATCCTCTTCTCCGGCGGTCTTGACACCCGGTGGGAGCAGATCCAGCCTGTTCTCTGGCCGGGGATCGCCCTCTCCACGATCGGCGTTGTTCTGACCGCGGTCCTGCTGGGCGCATTCGCCGTCCTGGTCCTTGGGTTCTCCCCGCTGACGGGCCTTCTCCTCGGGGCGGTCGTCTCATCCACCGATGCAGCAGCGGTCTTTTCAGTCCTGCGGATGGCAAGAGCACGCCTCCAGGGAAACCTGCGGCCATTCCTCGAGCTTGAGTCGGGGAGCAACGACCCCATGGCGATCCTCCTCACCACCGGCATCATCGCTCTGATCCTGACCCCGGGCTCATCGATCTTCGCTCTCGTCCCGATGTTCGTGCAGCAGATGGCGGTCGGGGGCCTGTTCGGCTACGGAATGGGTAAGGCAATCGTGTATCTCATCAACCGTCTCAAGCTGGAATCCGAGGGGCTGTACCCGGTGCTCACCCTCGCCCTGGTGCTGCTGACCTACGGGCTGACCGCAACCGTCGGAGGAAACGGGTTTATTGCGGTCTACATCGCCGGGCTTGTCATGGGCAACAGCATCGTCGTTCACAAAAAGAGCCTGATCCGGTTCCACGACGGGATCGCATGGCTGATGCAGATCGTGATGTTCCTTGCGCTCGGGCTGCTCGTCTTCCCCTCGCAGCTCGTATCGGCGGTCGTTCCCGGCCTTCTCGCCGCCCTCTTCCTTATCCTGATTGCACGGCCGGTTGCCGTCATGCTCACGCTGCTCCCCTGGAAGATGCCGATGAACGAGAAGGCTCTGGTCTCCTGGGTGGGGCTGCGGGGCGCCGTCCCGATCATCCTCGCGACCTATCCCCTTGTTGCAGGAGTGCCCAACGCGGGTATGATCTTCAATGTTGTCTTCTTCATCGTCCTCGTCTCTGCGCTGGTTCACGGGACATCGATTCCCTCCGTCGCCCGGTGGCTCGGTCTCGCCGCCCCGCTCGAGGAGACGCGCAAACTCTCCCGGGAGTTCGAGGTGGACCCCGATACCCCGAGCGAGCTGCTCGAGATGGTCATCCCTCCCGACGCCTCAGCGGTCGGGAAGCAGGTCGTCGACCTCGGGTTGCCGAAAGGTGCCCTCATCATCCTGATGCAGAAAGGAGACGAACGCTTTGTCCCGGGCGGCAGCACCATCGTCGGGGCTGGAGATACGCTCCTCCTCCTGACGACGGACGACCTGGCGGAGACGGTCCGCGCCAGGCTCATCAGCGGGGAGGGGCCGGCGGAAATCTCCGCCCCCGAAGCGTGATGCACGAACCTGGCGCCTTCCGGTGTCCGGCACAAGGCACAAGCCCCTCTTCTGCACCGCACCGTTTCCGTAGCGGAATCCCACGGAGGGCACGGCCGGGGCGCCCCTATCGCCGTAACTCTGCGAGGGCACCTCCGGAGCGATCCGGCCTGCCACCGGCGTTTTCCGGCTTAGAGTCGCCCGGGATCTTCACCGGGATCCGTCCGGGTGCAACCAGGCATGCCGCACTTTTATAATAATATTTAAATATAATGTGTCGTTTACTCCCTCGGGATAGTATGAGAGATAGTATGAGAAAACCCCGAGTACCTGTAACCTATCTGGTAGTTTTCATTGTGGCGGTCATCTCGATTGCCGTGATCGCCACTGCAGCTCCTCAGTCTGGAACCTTGACGAGCGGCGAGCCGGGCGTGCCCGGTCTCACCAGAGCACTTGAAGTGTTCCCGAATAACCTCTCACATGCGGATATATCCGGCCATCGGATCGTCTATAGCGATTATAGGAACGGAAGCTGGGACATTTTCCTGTTCAACCATACCTCGGGCAGGGAGTACCAGCTCACGAACGACTCCTACGACCAGATGAACCCCACGATATCCTGCGACCTGGTTGCCTGGTATGACAACTCCACCGGGTCTTGGGACCTCGTTCTCCTCAAACTCCACGGTGACGATGCGGCCTACCAGGTCTGCACGGGCCCCGACGAGGGACGGCCGGGCTGTCCTGCGGGAGTGGTCTGTCCGCCGATCTCCACTCCTACCTCCACTCAGACACCCACGCCGACTCCCGGGCCCGGCAACTGCTCCTGCACGGCGAACTTCACCTGGAGCCCAGAGAACCCCGGCGTCAACGACACGGTTAACTTCACCGGCAATACCAAGGTCTCCGGGGATTGCGGGATCGAGGCATGGGCCTGGGACTTCGGCGACGGGGCAACCGGCGACGGTGAAACCGTCAGTCACGCCTACACCGCGGAAGGAACCTACACGGTCAGGCTGAACGTGACCCTCGATGACGGCACGGCATGCAATGCATC
>JAENZF010000225.1 GCA_016841385.1 Methanobacteriota archaeon
TCGCCCGGCGCCCGACGGAGACGCGCAGCATAAAGGTCGATCAACGTCCGGCCGGGATCCCGCGATTTTTATTCAGGTAACCGTTGATATCGGTCACGTGCGGGGTCGAACGGAGCATGGCCACTCTCGGGTAGCGGGTATGCTCGTTCAGTCCAGCCAGGGCACCGCCTTCGAACGCCCGGATGTATCAGACTGATGAATGTTCATCGGCGCAATAAATATTCATCCGTTTTCTGAAAATCAATCCATGTTCGTATTTGCAAATCGCACCTATTTGGATCAACCTGTCTGTCAGGTCTTTGTCCACCTCGTCGTGTACAGCTCCCTGTATACCTCAATTATGATGGCGGCGATGGTGTACATCTCGTGCCTCCTGCAGGGTCTCCCCTTCGACCTGGTTGCCACGGCAATACTGATGCTCGTCGTGTTTGCCGTCTACAATCTCAACCGCAAGACCGACGAAGACGAGGACGTCATAAATCACTCCGAAAGGTATAATTTCACGAAGAAGTACGAATCCATCCTTTTCCGTTCTGCAATCTGTGCCTTCGCCATCGCCTTCTGCCTCGCCGCTCTCCAGGGTTTCGGCAGCCTGCTCATCACGACCATTCCCCTGGTCGCCGGGATTGTCTACAGCGTACCACTCTTTCCCGCCCGGTTCGGGTTTCGGCGACTAAAAGAAGTTCCCTTCATGAAAAGCCTTATCGTGGCGTTCTCCTGGACCATCCCCGCGACTCTACTGCCGATCTGCCACGCCGGCCTTCCCGCAGGTGCCGCCACCGGCATCGTCGGCGTCTTCTTCTTTCTGCAGACCTTCACGAACACGGTGGTCTATGATATGCGTGACGTGGAGGGGGATGCAGCGTCCGGCGTCAGGACGATCCCGACGATCCTCGGTTCCCGAAGGACACTCCTTCTTCTTACGGGAATAAACGTAAGCATCGGAGCCGCGCTGGTGCTCGCCGGCGGGTTCCTGTCGGGTTTCTGTTCGGTACTGTTGCTGGCTGCGGGCACAGCCTACGCCCTGGGATACCTCCTGTGCTTCCAGCGGTTTGGAACGGAAAAACTTCTCTTCGAACTGCTCACTGACGGAGAGTTCATCATGTTGGCCGTTGCTCTTTACCTGCTCACCCTCACAGTGCCGTATTTCCCAACATGATCCCGGAGGAGATGTTGGACCCGGAGTATTGTCCGCACTGCTCCGGTGCTCTAACCCTGCCTGCTTCGAGTTCCGGCCAGAAGAGAGGGGGTGCAGAGTGTCCGCGATCGCATACGTGCAGAACCCCGGGACTCCCCGGGTTTCATCTCCCCGATGAATCTTCATCGACGTAATAAATGTCATCCATCCGGGGAGTATCTACGTGTACGACATGAATTTACAGGACAATATCAATCCGCTGAAGAGTAATACCGGCGCTCAGCACCTCGATGCATCTGACCGGGGCAGGTGTACCGCAGGCGATATCGCAACGAGCGAGTTGATACTACGAAAAGAGAGAAAACCGCGGCGATGGGAATGCGCTTCATGCATGTATTATGACCCCGAACGCACCTACTGCAACTACATCCATGCCCCCGTGGACATTCTGTTCGTCTGTCCGCAAGTCCTCGATAACCGCAGGTGACCCCCGGGCCTGCGCTTTACGATCGCATATGTTCAGGCAACATTTCCGGTGACCTCACCCCCCTCGCCGGAGGCTGCGCGACTCCCGGCCCCTCGCCGCAAGACCCCGAGAGCGGCATACATCAGCATGACCGCGACGGGGAAGGCAAGATCCAAGACGAGAACCGCGCCGGCTCCCGGCCGTCAGGCACGGGGAGGGATCGGAGATCCCCAACGTTTTTGTACCACTCCCGCCATGGCGTAGCCTGATCGTCATGCCAGGTGCGGACTACATCTACCCAAACGTCACGGAAGTGGCCCGGCGGGGCGGGCTCCTCGAACGCTGGCGCCTTGCAGAGCCGCTCGGGTGCGCGTACATCGAGATCCCCGCCGATTTCGTCAAGAACGGAACAGAGGTGGAGCGGACCGGACAGGAGATCGGGTCCATGCTCAATCGGTCGTCCGTCGAACACCTTTACGAGCAGGACACAGCCCTTCCGGGTTCCCTCAGCTACGTCCTGCACACCGAGCCGGCCATCCCCCGGCGAGACCGGCACGGCCGGCAGGTGACGGCGGACCTGCGGTGGCGCGACCCGGACTGGGTGATTGCTTTCGGGGATATGCTTCTTGAGATCGAAGACTTCCTGGGCATTCCACCCGACATCATCGAGATTCACCCCGGCAACCGGAAGAACGCCCATGCCGATATCGTCACGGCGATGCATACCCTGATCGCCGCCCACTGGAGCGCCTTCGGGGTGGAACCCCTGGTGCTGCTCGAGCACCATAAGGACCAGAGCATC
>JAENZF010000226.1 GCA_016841385.1 Methanobacteriota archaeon
TACGTCATCCTGGAGGTCAATCGCGCTTACGAACGGCAATCGGGACTGAGCCCGGAGCAGGTCGTCGGCAGGCGAGTCACGGAGTTCCTCCCGACGGTCGAACCATATCGGTTCGACCAGTTTAGCGGGGTTGTGAGCGCCGGCGAGCCCTCGAGATTTGAAGAGTACAACGTCTCGCTCGACCGCTGGTTTAATGTCTATGCCTTCCCGCTGCATGAAAAAAACCGCTTTGGGGTCATCTTCTACGACATCACCGAACGCAAGCGGGTCCAGGAGGTGTTGCTCGAATCTGAAGAACGTTTGCGGCTTGCCATGGAAGCTGCCGACATGTTTGGGTGGGAAGTTGATTTAACCCGTCAAACGTTCACATGGTCGGAGAACGCCAGGCATGTGTTCGACTTTCCTATGCCAGGAACACTAGTTGAAGCATTTGCGACGGTTCACCCGGAAGATCTTGAGAAAGTGAATGAAGTTTGGGAGCAGGCAATCCAAAACATTGGAATGTTTGAGATTGAGTATCGTTTTACCAACCGCCCTTCGACTGATGAATTCTGGGTCAATTCGGCAGGAGTAATGATCGCCGATGCGGACGGCGTGCCCACGCACGTTGTAGGCGTGACGCAGAACATCACCGAGCGAAAGCGGGCGGAGGAGGCTCTCCAGATATCCCTCGAAAGACTGGGCTTGGCACAACGAGCCGCAAAAACCGGGTTTTGGGACTGGGACATGGTCACTGGAAAACTCACCTGGTCGCCGGAGCTTTTCGAACTGTTTGGACTGGATCCGACCGCCGCTCCAACATTCGACACCTGGTTGAATGTTCTCCATCCGGACGATCGTGAACCTGCAATGACGAAGATAAACCGTTCTACTGGGGAACGGACATCTCTTGAAAACGAATATCGAATTATTCATCCCGATGGGCAGGAACGCTGGATCAGTGCACTCGGTGACACCTTCCATGATGCGGCTGGTCGACCGCAACGCAGGTGCGGCATTTGTATTGATATCACCGAACGCAAGCGGGCGGAGGAGGGGCTTGCTCGCCGCACCGACGACCTCGTCAGGCTCAACCAGGAAGTCGTTGCAGCACGCGATGAGGCAAATACGTACCTTGACATCATGACCCATGACGTCCAGAATGCGAACACTGTCTCCGGTATGTATGCCGACCTCCTGGTCGAACTGCTGGCGGACGACCAGTGGCTCTATGCCCGGAAACTGCGGAACAGCATCGAGCGCAGCAGCGAGATCCTCCGAAACGTCGCTACCATCCGGCGGGCTCATCAGGAGACTGTTCACCTTGTGCCGGTGAACCTCAGCGCCGTCATCAGAGAAGAGATCGGGAAATTCCCCGGATCATCGATCCGGTACGATGACCTTCCAGTCGAGGTGCTGGCAGACGGTCTCCTCCCGACCGTCTTCAACAACCTCCTCGGCAACGCCGTCAAATTCGGCGGGACGGACGTGGAGATTGTCATCCGGACAGAGGAGCAGAACGGGGAGGTGCTGGTCTCGGTCGAGGACACCGGACCCGGTGTGCCGGACGAGCTGAAGGAGAAGCTCTTCCACCGGTTCGAACGGGGCATGGCCAGGGGAAGTGGTGAGGGACTCGGGCTTTTCATCTGCCGGATGCTCGTCGAGCGATACGGCGGAGAGATCTGGGTCGATGACCGCATCCCGGGCCACCCGGAGGAAGGGGCGGCGTTCCGGTTCACGCTGAGAATTGCCGCGTAAAACAGCCGGGAAGTGTTAGCGGCCAATCATCACAGCCGGGATAGGGACCGCCGTGACTCCGCTGCGCCGCCCGGTAACCGCACTCCTGCACAGGCAAACAGGTACGCCGACCGTCATCTACTTCATCTGGGGCACCACTTCCGGTCGCTTCGCCCTCCTCATAGGAAAGCAGTTAATGCAATCCTCCCGACAGAGCTACCGTTATTACCGCCCATGGGAAACTCATTGGTTACTGTTTGAAACAGGAGGTCTCTGATTCAGATGTCGGCGCCACCGGGAACCATACGGAAGAACTCCGATCCCACCAGACGGGACGAAGCGGCGCAGGAGGTCTCCGCCGGAGTAGAACAGCTCGTTTCAGAGCGGACGCAGGAGCTCCGGGCAGAAGTTGATGCACTTCGGCGGGAGAATGCAGAACTCAAGCAGGTCGGGAAGGCACTGAAAAAGGCTTATACCGAGCTCGACTTTCGGGTGAAGGAACGGGCGGCCGAACTCGGGTGCTCCAATACCCGGCTCCGGGTCGAGATTGAGGAGCGCGAACGAACCGAAGTAGATCTCCGGGAGAGCGAGGCCAGGTATCAAGCCCTGTTCGATGCCATCGACGAAGGGTTCTGCATCATCGAGATGATCTTCGATGCCACGGGGAAGCCGATTG
>JAENZF010000227.1 GCA_016841385.1 Methanobacteriota archaeon
GATACCGCAGGCGACCATCGCCGCGAGCGCCTCGAACCCCGGAACGCGGCCGGGGGCCGCCCGCCCGTTCTCCCCGAACGACCGGGTGGTGCCTGCAAGGACGTACCCGCCGTCGTCCGTCGCCGCGAGAGCCGAGATGTCGTCGGTCGCATCACCGCCGAACGAATGCGCAGAAGTGACATTTCCGGTATGGTCCAGAAGCACCAGCCACCCGTCGTGCGGCCCGCCGGCGTAGACCGTGCCGGTGAACGCGTACACCCCCGGCGACGATGCAATGGCCGCCGGGGCCGGGAAAATGCCGTCAACCGTCTCCGGCGCCACGGTCCAGGCGACGTTCCCGGTTCCGCCAATCTTGGTGAGGCAGGGGCCGGGGAGGTCGTTTTCGGGGCGGATGGTCCCACCGGCGACAAGGTAGCCGACGGCACCTCCACCGGGCGCCTCAAGAAGAACCGTCCAGGTGCCGCTGCCCGCATCATCAAGCGTCTTCGTCCAGACGACCTCCCCCAAAGGATCTGTCTTGATCACCCGGATCGGCACGGTTCCGGGACGTTCCGCTTCCCGGGGGTTCCTCACCGCGGCGAGGTAGCCGCCGTCGACAGGGGTCCATATGACGCTGTCCACTATCCCGGAAGCGTTGCCGCCGATGAACCGGTTCCACTTCTCGAACCCGTCCCGGTCGACCCGGACCAGCCAGGCATTGTCGGTTTCGGTATGTCCGGAGGTCCTCTTCCCGCCGAGGATGAACCCACCGTCGCCGGTCAGGTCGACCGACGAGAAGACCAGGTACTCCCCTTCCACCGAGAACGTCCGGCTCCAGATCTGCCGTCCGTCCGGCGCGACCTTGAATATCCAGGTGCCGCCCGTACCCTTTTCCGGCGTCCAGCCGGTGCTTCCGACGACGACGTAGTTTCCATCATCGGTCTCGATCATATCGAGCGCGCTGTCCCAGTCCGGCCCGCCGTAGGTCTTCCTCCAGACATCGTTGCCGTCGGCGTCCGTTTTGACCAGCAGGGCGTCCCGGAACCCTGTGTTCGCGGCGATCAGGTATCCCCCGTCGTCCGTCTGGAGCACCGACGCGACGTCTGCACTATCACCGGCACGGTAGGTCCGGTTCCAGACCTCGTTCCCCTGCCCGTCCGTCTTGATCAGCCAGACGGAGAGGTCGTACCAGGTGGCCTGCGTGCCCGTGGGCGTGGTGGCAAACGCCTCCGCCATGGCCCGGGAGATCCCGGCGAGCCGGGCATTCTCCTCGTCGGTCAGGGTCGGGTTCTCCCCTGCCGCCGGGGCGAAGACAATCCGGGTAACCGCACCCTCGGTCTCGTGCACCACCGGGTATTTCCGCCAGATATCCCGGAGAGACTCCTTCATCGCCACCTTCTCTTCGGCGGAGCGGGGGGAGCGGTCGACGTAGTCGATGAGGTTCTCCTGCTCGTCATCGGTCCCGACGAGCATGACATAGTAGGGCGTCGCCTGCTTCACCGCGTCGTCGATCTCGATCCGGTCGACGGGCGCCTCCACCGGGCTCTCGGCCGGGCGGGGGGTTTCGGTAGCCACCGTGGTGAGGACAAACAGACTGGAGAGCAGGAGGATGCAGAGGATGGTTCGTACACGTTTCATGGGATCGGCTTTCACCCCTTCCGCCCCCTCCCCGCACGGACGGCCAGCAGCCCGCCCGAGAGCGCAAGGATACCCATCCAGGCAGAGAACCCGGGCACGGTCCGGCCCTGCGGCTCCGGCTCCAGCTCCAGATCGAGCCTGTTGGTAGTATTCTCGAAGGAGACTTCCCGGTGCAGGGGGAGGTAGCCGTCTTTTTCGACCGAGACGGTCTGCCCGTAGCCGAACGCGTTCTCTATCAGGTAGCCGCCGTCGTCGGCGGTCCCGGTCGTCACGGGATGGGGACCGCTGGCGAGCGGGAGGACGGACTCGAACTTCACCGTTGCGCCCGGGACCGGACGGCCGTCGGCATCCGTCACCGTTCCGATCACGTAGATCCACGGCGGCGGGGGGATCTCGACGTTGACGTAGATGTGCAGCACCGCTTCGGAAGTCTTTCCCCGGTTATCGATCAGGGTCACGGTGATCGTCTCGTTCCCCTCCGCGACCGGGACAGAGCAGGCAAACTCGGTTCCGTTCCCGCACGAAACCTCCCCTACGCTGCTTTCGACCACCACATCCCGTATCCCGCGCGAAGCCTCGGCCCTGCCGACGACCTCGGCGTGGGGCGGGACGAGATCGCTCCAGATCGTCTCATACTGCTTCGGGGAGATGACGGAGAGCATCGTCGACGTCTCAACCGTCGTATCTCCGGCCGTCGCCGGGGCTGCAACCGAGATCAGTGCGAGAATACAAAGGATAGCCGGAAGGT
>JAENZF010000228.1 GCA_016841385.1 Methanobacteriota archaeon
TCCGGGCGACGAGGGCCGCGATTCGCATGAGCGCCCCGTTCGTCCTTGCCCGGAGCCGCTCCTCGATCATGGGCCCGTCACCCCGAAGAATTGATCCGCGACCGCCTCCGACCATACCATGGCAGGGGATCGTCGCTCCGGGAGATAAGGGTGTCTCTCCCGGCGGCGCCATAATGATTATATCTATAATTATTATGGGAATAATCATTGAAGTCGTCCCGAAAGTGTCCAGCGATCGAAGATCCACCTGATGTAGAGCATTCTCACGCAGATTTTCGAAGGAATTGCCATTATACAGTGTCGAATTGCTGACACGGCTTCCCACCGGGAGTTGCACCTCACGGTTGAAGGATTCTTGCCGGAGAATACCCGATACACCGGCAATGTTTTTCTGTCAGTAGTACATATATCACGAATGCCATGAATGCCATAAAGCGCATTGTTGTCAGGGAAGAGGTCTGGGCTGCCCTCTCCAGTATGCGCAAGCCGGGGATGACCTTCTCCGAACTGATAGAGGAGATGATCGAGCACGAAAAGAAGCGGCGGCTTGTAGAAGATATCAAGCGGATCCAGGAGACGGAAGAACTCGTGGAGATCCCATTGTGACGTTTGCCGTTCTGTTCAGGCGGTCGGCAGCGGAGTTCCTGAATGCTCTGCCGGAGAAGTCGCAGCGCATCGTCACGGCAAAACTTGCCATTCTGCAGACGGATCCGTATCCCGGCAGCGGGGGAGATAAAGAACGCCTGAATACGGATGGCATGGAGGTATTTTGCCTCCATATAGGGCGAACGTTTACCGTGCTCTATATCATCCATACCGATACCGACAGGAACTGGGTCGAGATCACCCACCTGATGACCATCGAGCAGGCGCATAAACGCTACGGCAGACTCTGACCTTTGATAGCATGGGATTGGTCATATTCACGGGTCAGGCTCGCGTGAATGAGCCCGGGACGCACGGAATGATGAGTGGCCCGGGGGCAGTAGAGTGCCAGCGCCTTCACTCCCTCTGCAGGGCACGGATATACTCGGCGAGGAACTGCTCAATGTCGTCGACATCCTCCCGGAGCAGATCGTAAATCCTGTCGTTGTCGATATCCCAATAGATGTGGATCAACCGGTTCCTGAACCGGGCCATCGTTTGCAGGCGTTTTCCAAGGTCTTCGTCGAAGAACCCGTGTTCCTGCATAATACAAAACGTGTCGGCATAATTTTCAGGGATTTTCCATCGATTCTTCGTGATCACATGGTTGGCGAGATCGATAGCCGCCTCGATGCCGACGATCAGGTGATACTTCGCGCTTGCAACGAGGTGAGGATCCCCTGTAAATACCTCTCTTGGTAGTCGACTCAGTTCCAGGAGCCTCTCACAGGCCTGCATCAGCTCCGATGACAAGGCAGTAACCTTCTCCTCATCATAGGAGACCAAGAGCTTCCCTCCTGTAGCGCTCCCGGTGATAGGAGAAATCGTGATACTCGGCGAGAATCCTGCAGACAAACTCGCAGCGTGCTTCCTCATCGCGGGATACCAGGATCTCCCCGGTACGGAGGACCGTGAATGCGAACGAAAGCGGCGCCACGGTGAGCACCCGTACATCGATAGGCACCCCGGTCGCCTCCTCCAGTTCCTGCGCGAGCGTCAGCTCGTATCGGAGCGGGTCGGACAACCCGATGCTGCCGTCCGCGAGGGAGACAGCAATATCGATGTCGCGGAAGGGACCCTGCATAAAGGAGCCATACACATACGCGAACAGGATCTCCCTTTTCTCCTCGAGCCTGGCAGTGATAAGGGCACGGAGGCGCTGTTTCTCTTCCGGGGAGAGGTCCCTGGGTCTCATTGGAGAGTGATCGCCGTCGGCGGATAAAGACCTTGTGCCGCCGGATGAGGGATAACGGTTTTGCAGGCGCTCTCAGTAACTCTCATCGAGAGAGCCTTGCTCCTGCAGGATGCAGAACGTGTCGGCACAGGCCTGGGTCCCGCCCCGCCACCCTGGCCGTCCCATCCCGGGACACCGGAGTGGAGAATGCAGCGGGCCATACAAACCCGTGGAAGGCAGCGTAACTCCTCGAACCGCAAAAATAGGGAAGAGTCTAGCACGTCCCGCCGCAGCCGCAGCCCGCCGGTTTCCTGGCGCCGACCTTGATGCTCACGATACTCTTG
Organism: Methanobacteriota archaeon; assembly: GCA_016841385.1. GTDB lineage: Archaea > Halobacteriota > Methanomicrobia > Methanomicrobiales > Methanoculleaceae > Methanoculleus. The sequence continues at coordinate 2,164 of JAENZF010000228.1, forward strand.
CTGATCGACGCTCTCTCGTCCTCGCTGAGAGAGAGCTCCCCGAGGAGCCCGGCAAGCTCCGGCTCGCTCACGATCAGATCGAGCGGGAAGACCGTCTCCCCCTGGACCGCGATCTCCGTAAAGCCGGCACCGGCGATACTGCCGAGGTACTCCTCCTTCGCCAGCGCTCCCGCGACGCAGC
>JAENZF010000229.1 GCA_016841385.1 Methanobacteriota archaeon
GACCCGGACGAGCAGGTGTTCCCCGGGCCGGTAGTGGTAGACCCCCGGCTCAAGGTCCATGACGCTGCCCGCGACGACGTAGACCTCCAGGGGGTAGAGGCCACCGGCAGAGGGAGCGGTCCGGTAGCCCCGGTCGTCCGTGACCCCCTGCGCCGCCCAGAGGACTTGCCCGACGTCGGCGAGCGTCAGCGGCACTTCGGCATAGACCCGGACCGAACGCCGCTCCAGGAGCGCCTCCTCGACGGAGACCTCGCCCTCGAGGCGGGGTTCCGGAAGGGTGACGGCGTCTTCCGGCGGTGCCGGCGTGCTGTTCCCGCCCGGTGTTGAGGGGATGCCGGCGCACCCGGAGACCAGCACCGCTGCCAGCAGCGCAGCGATGACGAGGACGACAGGGCGATTTCTCCGATCCATGACACCGGGCCTGGGGCTGCCGGGGTTCATGAAGGTATCGGAGCGCCCCTTGCCCCTACCGCTTCTTCTTCTCCCGGCGGATCCTGACGGACGAGAAGGGGAACTTCACGAAGTCCCGGAGGCCTCCCGCCGGGGAGAAGTTCCGCATATCCCGCCGGACTCCTGCGATGAGTTCGTCGACGACCTCCTGCTCCTTCGCCTCTCCCTCCTCCTGCACCACCGTCAGGCGGTGGAGGGAGTAGAGCCCGAGGATGAAGGCGAAGAGGAAGAAGAACTCCCACTGCTGGATATCAAGGGTGACAAAGACGAGTTCCTGCACCGGGTCTCTCCAGATCAGGGTCCAGATGAGCTCCCGCTCGGCAAAGAAGTCCACGAAGAGCCCGCCGAGGATCGGGGCGACACCGGCGGCGACCGAGTTTGCGAAGGTGGTCGCTGCAAGGTAACTGGTTGCCTGGCCCTGCGGGGCCATCTTGAGGCTGATGTTTCCCGAAGCGAGCGAGACCCCCGCAAGCGAGATCCCCATCAGGATGTGGATGAGGATGAGCAGGGGATAGGTCAGGATGTAGACGTTGGGGAGCGTGACGAACATCCACGCGAAGATCGCAAGCATAAAAAGCGGGCCGCTCACGGCGAGGACCGACTTGTTGGAGTACCGGTCGGAGACCCGGCCCCACGACCGGTAGAAGACGATGTTCATGACCTGGCTGAGGACGCTGAGAGCGATGACGACCGAGATATCGAGGCCGATCCTCTGCAGCATGTAGACGGTGAAGAACGGCGCCGCGAGGTTGACGGCGAAGTTCCACGAGCCGAGGAAGACGATGAGGTTCTTGAAGTTGATGTCCTGGAACGGTTTCTGGATGGCGGCGATCAGGCCGTCATCACTGTCTTCGACGGCCATCCGGGGCTCGGGCGTGCGGGCGAGGAGCGTGATCCCGAAGAGGCCGGCGATGAGGCCGAGGAGGAAGAGGGTGGAGTAGCCGTAGGCTGCAAGGTCCGGGAAGACGGCCTCCCACGAGTCGATGAAGAAACCGGCGACGAGGCTGACGACGAGCGCAATCACCGTGGAGAGGGTCAGCCGGTGAGAGAAGAAGTCCCCGAGCCGGTCCTGCGGTATCAGGTCCCGCATCCAGGAGTTCCAGCCGCAGTGGGAGACCGCCGAGAACGACGCGTAGAGGGCTATTGAGGCGATGAGCATGAATATTCCCTGCTCCGGCGAGAGGAAGAACGGTATCAGGATGATGGGTATCCAGCAGAGGCGGGCGGCGAGTGACGCCGCGACGACCACCAGCCTCCTATTGCGCACCCGGTCGACGACGTAGATGGAGGGTATCTGCAGGAGCTCGGCGAGCGGCGGGATGGCGGCGAGCAGGCCGATGACGGTATTCGATGCCCCGAGCTGCAGGGCGAAGGCTACGAGGAAGATGCCGCCGGTCAGTGTCACCATCGCCTGGGTGGTAAGACCGTCCCTGATGACGAGTTTTAAACCGTGGCCGACCTCTTCGTCCGTCAGGCTCTCTTTTGTCTCAAAGACCATGCTGTACCTGCGTCCCCTCTCCTGATGCTCACGGAACCGTTCACCTCGAAGGATCGCCCGGCGGCAGGGTTGGGATCCCTCCGTGCCGGGACTGCCGCAGCAGATCCTGTACCGGACGATTTTTCCGAGTCATATCGTATAAAAATGGAATTATATTAATCTGTTTGAATGAATCCCGCGGCTTGCCTGGGTCTTTCGGCGGGGACCCGGGAGCGATCCCGGCCACTCTCCGGTAGAGTTTCCGGGAGGCGAGCTCGAGGTCATACCTCCGATCCCTCAACTCCCCGACGACCACGGCGTCCTGAAATCGGCACAGAGGGTCAGCCCGCCGTCCACGTAGAGCGTCTGCCCGGTGATGTAGGCGGCCTCATCGGATGCGAGGAAGGCGAAG
>JAENZF010000230.1 GCA_016841385.1 Methanobacteriota archaeon
CGGGACTCGATCCAGCCCCGGTCGAGCTGCTTGACGATCGCGTTGATCCGCTCGACCTGCTCCCGGATCCTCGCTGTAGCCGTCCCTTCGTCGAGCAGTTCGGTCATGCCGAGGATCACCTGGAGCGGCTGGCGGACATGATCGGCCAGGATCGCGAACTGCTCGATGTTCTGCTCGATCCGGTCGTATGCCTCCCGCCGGATCCTCTCGACCTGCTTCCGTTCGGTGACGTCGGAGGAGATGACCGCGAGCCGCCTGACCTGCCCGTTTGCGCCCTGAACCGGGAAGAGGATATTATCAAAGATCCTCCCCTCATGCTCGTCGGTCATCCGGATGGGCTTGCCCGAGGAGAAGGCCTCATCGACCCACTTTTTCCGGGATGCGGCCAGATCGGGCGGGAATAGGTCGTATACGCATGTTCCCCGAAGGTCCTCTATACTCCTCCCGGACCGCGTGGCCATCGCCTCGTTCAGGGCAAGGATGGTTCCTTCCCGGTCGATGAGCACCGTGGCATCGGGCGTCGCGTCCAGGAGCGCCCGGAACTGCTCTTCACTCTCCTGCAGGGCAAGCTCGGCCCGTTTCCGCTCGGTGATATCGATCGCGACCTCGAGCCGCACGTCCCGCCCGTCGGGCCACCGGATGATCCGGTCGACGATATCCAGGTGGATATCGAGGATCGGGTTATAGTACTCCCACCGGTACGGTTCCGGCTTCTGCCGAAGGATGATCTCGTTGGTGCAGAACGGGCACGGCGCCTCAAGGCCCTGGAACTCGCGGTAGCATAGCCCCCCTACAACGCCCCTCCCGAGCGCTTTTGTAAAGAAGGGGTTTGCATACAGGATCCTGTTTGTCGCGGGATCCGTGACGTAGACAATCGCCTCAAGGCCGTCGAAGATCGAGAGGAGCTGGTCGCGCTCGAACTGCAGGGTCTCTTCGGCCTGTTGGCGCTCGGTGATATCCCGGAAAACGACCATGATGGAAGGCCGGCCCCGGTAGAGTATGGGGGTCGCCGTGATGTCGACCTGGATCGTCCGGCCGTCGAGGGTCCGGAGTTCCTGTTCGAAGAGCGGGGTGGCCGTGCCTTCCTGCTGCATCCGGCGGATCTGCCCGGCGACGAGATCGCGGTACTCGGGGTGGATGAAGAGATCCAGCGGTTTGCCCACGAAGTCGTCTGGACTTTTCCCGCCTGCAATCCGGATGCAGGCAGGATTCACGTACACGATAATGCCTTCCTGGTGCACGACGACGGCATCCGGCATGAGTTCGACGAGAGAGCGGTACCGCTCCTCACTCTCCCGGAGGGCGTCCTCAGCCCGCTTGCGCTCGGTGATGTTCTCGATCATGCCGATGAGGAACTGCGGGCCGCCCTCCGCGTTCCGAACGAGAGACCCCGTCAGCATTCCCCAGAGGATCCGACCGTCCTTCCCCACATAGCGTTTCTCCAGCCGGTAGCTCTCGATCTCTCCGGCGACGAGAGACGCCGCGAGCGCCATGTCCTCCGGCAGGTCTTCGGGGTAGGTGAAATCGGCAAAATGCATGCCGCGAAGCTCCTCCCCCCCATACCCGAGCATCTCCTGGAATGCCGGGTTGCTATCGATGATGTATCCGTCCAGCCCCACGAGAGCGATACCGATCCCGGCCCTCTCGTAGATGCCGCGGAACCACTCCTCGCTCTCCCGGAGCGCCCGCTCTGCTGCCTTCCGTTCGCGGATATCGATGCCGATGCCTACCAGAGTGTCGTCGGAGAGGCGGATGTTTGCCCAGGAACTCTCGACCTGAGATCCGTCCTTTGCTCTCAACACGAAGTCACGCCACCCGGGCGCGAGCGACTGCATGAACCGGCCGACCATCTCCCGGTACTCAGGGTCGGGATAGCATAACGCCATGAGATCCCCGCTGCTTGCGTCTTCCTCCGTCCAGCCCAGTATCTCGCGCAACGCGCGGTTAAACCGGAACGTTTTCAGGTTCGGATCGTAGATCGTGATCATCACCGGGATCGCATCGATGATCGTCTGCAGCAGTTCGTGCTCGTGCGCCATCCTCCGCTCCGCCCGTTTCCGGTCGGTGATGTCGCGGGAGACCGTCAGCACCCACTCGACCCTGCCTGAGGGCCCGGGGATCGGGACCGAGATGTACTCGCTGTACTCGATATCCCGTACTACGGCATGGCGGACCTCTCCCCGCACCTGCTTGCCGGTGGCAAAGACCTCCCTGACCTTCTCGAAGTAGGGGCCCGCCCCCTCCATCGAAAACCCGAGCTCCTCCCAGGTCTTCCCCACCATCTCGTGCGGTTCC
>JAENZF010000231.1 GCA_016841385.1 Methanobacteriota archaeon
TTCATTAGAAACAATCATGCAGAAAAATAGCCGCTTACCCCAGGCCGAATGTCAAAAGCAGTTACGGGACTGGAGAGCGCACATGCATCGCAACTAATCTAGCGTATTCAATGCGACTCCTGTTATTGTATTTGTCCAATCAATTCTATATCGTCTTCTCCAGCACCCACCCGACCAGTCCCGCATCCACGACCATCGCGGAGAGGTGCCGGGGAGGGACCAGCACCACTCCCGAGTCCGTGGGCACTTCGTATGCCGCCAGGGCGTCGTCGGGGGAGTGGACGACGTAGAAGAGTTTCCTGAATTCGTCCCGGTTGAACCGGTCGCTATACTCGCGAAATTCGTCAAGGGACGATCTCGATTTCACCTGAACCTGGTAGGACTCCCCGTTGATGGTGTCCTCGAACTCGATGTCCGCAAACTTCATCGTCTTGCCGACGACGCTCCTCCGCCTCCAGCCTGCCCCTGTAAAGACCAGGTCGACGAGCACCTCGAAGTCCTTCCAGTGCAGGTGCCTGATCAGGGCCTCGGTCCGGCAAACAAGGTCCTCCCGTGCATCGACGACCGCGGTGTACTCGGGCGTATGCTCGCCGTTGATCAGGCGCCTGAGGGTATCGAGCGGCCTGACCGTGCAGGACGTGGCCCGGAAGGCCTGCAACTGGGCAACGGTGCCGGGCAGCGCGTTCGCCAGGAGCGCCTTCCCCTGTATGCTCCTATCGTGCCAGCCGCCGTCGGCCAGGCGGTATTTGGATATCCCGTCATCGAGGATCGGGCCGTCCTTGAGCCGGCACCACCAGAGCTTCGAGTCGTAGAACGTGATCCAGACGTCGCCGTGGTTCGAGCCGTGGATGGTTCTCAGGGAGTTGAAATCGTGGGTGGCGCTCCCCGGGTTCTTGACCTTCTGCCGAATCGCTTCCTCGATCCGGTCCCACCTCTCCCGGTAGAGATCCTCGAGGGCGACGTTTGTCCAGCCGATCCGCATCTTTCCCTCTTCGATGCTTGACTGCTCCCACTTCCCTTTCTCTCCCAACTTGATGTAGTAGGCACGATCGAAGTCGATGCTCTCCATGGCCTTCCTCCCCGGAATACGAAACGCTAATGGGACCCGATGCTTAAAAACGTGGTGCTGCACTCTCTCGCGGGGCAATTGCCATGGTAAGAAAGAGCGGGAGGCCGAATTCTTTCACGGGCGATACGTATACTACACCCGAAAATCCCTGTAAATTAGATTATTCTGTTTAAGAGCAGGATGAATCCTTTATTTTAAAATGGATACGCTTATCCGTTCACTCATCGTCATATCGCTTCTATGGAAGCCGATCTCGAAGAAAGGATCAATTACCATTTCAAAAATACAGATCTCCTGCAGCGTGCCTTATTCCATCGGTCACGTGCAAATGAAGAGCGACAGAAGCAGAAAATTTGCAAGGATCAGGACGCCCTCCGAACGCTAGGTGATGCGGTGCTGAAAACAATTTTGTGCGACCTCCTCATGCGTTCGGGATATGAAACGAAAGGCGAGATCACAATCATGAAAAGCGCCATTGAAAAACGTCCTTTTCTTGCCGAACTGGGAAGGAGCTTTGGTTTGCAGAACGAAATCCTCGTCGGAGAAGGGGCTAGAATGCAGAAGCATAACGAAGAACCGAACGTCATCGCCGAGACGCTCGAGGCGATCATCGGGGCGATGTACCTGGACGGCGGATACGGGTCGGCACAGAAGGCTGTCTCCGGCTGGTATGAACTCTACCGGGAAGAGATGCTGAAAGGGTAGATACCAGAGGAACGGGACCGGCAGGTGGATGAGAGGGGTTCGTCCCGCTCTTCTCCGATCCGCGGGTAATGGCCGTTGGCGTGATGCGGCATCCCCGGTCCGTCGGCCAGAACCCGGCAGATCGTCCGATAACGGTCCACCACCCTCGAGATCCCGGCCCGGCCGTCACCCCCGGAGTTCGCCGCCCTATTCTTCACGGATCGGGATCTCAACCCCCTGCTCCCCGGGAACCTTCCTCAGCCGTACCGCCAGCACGCCGTTCCTGAGGGTAGCCGTCGCACCCTCTTCCGTGACGTCTGCGGGAAGGTTCACAATCCGGGTCATCTCGCCGGACAGCCTCTCCCTGACGGCGTAGCCTTCCCGCTCTTCCTCCTCCCTGCGCCGGACGGTGATCCGCAGCGTCCCCGGGCTGGTGAGCCGTATCGCGACATCGCCGCTCTCCATCCCCGGGAGGTCGGCGACGACCACGACCTCATCCTCGAGATCCCGGA
>JAENZF010000011.1 GCA_016841385.1 Methanobacteriota archaeon
AAGGCAGGCAAGCACCTCGATGTCGCAGCCGTTGCACGACCCGACGTCGACGTAAGCGACGTGGATCGATCTCGACCGGACGGCGTTCTTGATATCCTGGAGGATGCTCATGAGAGGACTGCCTCCCGGATCCGTTCTTTTCCTCTCGCGAGCGCCTCTTCTCGTGGTCCGTCCTGTATCATCGCTGTTGTATCCGCATAAATGGTCTGCATAACTCCCGGGTCCACGAGCGGTATGAACCGGGTGAAGAGTTCGCACCCGAGTTCTTCCGCCACCGGGTCGCCGTTATCTGCGTGCTCCTGCCCCATCTCCCACCGGGACCCGAGGTTCTCGAGCACGGACATGTCAAACCGCCGGATCAGCACCATCCGGAGTTTCGCGTCGGAGATGCCGAGGCGTCCGGCGATCGCCCGGACGGCCTCGTCGTGCCTCGTGCTCGTGAGGATGGTGAATTTCATCTGGCGGAGGTCTTTCTCGTAGAGGTACTTCACGGCAGCACCCCCGAGGCGCGTGCCGTCGCGTAGGCGAGGAACCCGAGCACCATCACCCAGAGCAGTCCCGTCTCGTAGCGTTTCAGGGCGAGTTCGTCGTGCATCCAGGTGAGGGCCGCGGCGACGGCGAGCAGGACGACGCCTGCCAGTGCCTGGTCGGCCACGCTCCCGTTCAGGGCGATCTGGGCGAGGAATAGCACCCCGTAGAAGGCGGCCCCTGCCGTAATCAGAAGGCGTATCGCGTTCATCCCATGACCACCCCAAGGACGATGATGTAGACGACAAGTGCGCCCGTCACCAGGGTCTGTATCGTCACGGTGTCGTAGGGCGAGAGCATGGGGGTGACCGCACAGACGAACGAGAGCGAGACCAGGATCAAGAGCATCAGGAGCAGCGTCAGGGCAAGCGGCAGCTGGCCGATGAAGAGAAGGACGAACGCGTAGAGGAGCACGTAGGTCTTGAGGGCGTACCCCACCTCGAGCCCGGCGCGCCAGACCCCGAAGTGCTCGGTCATGTTCCCGCTCACGATCTCCTTCGCCTCGATGATCGAGAACGGGCCGTAATGCATCTTGGAGAGGATCACGAGGTACATCGCCGCGGCTGCCGGGAACGCGATGACCAGGAGCGGGCCGTGCACCTGCTGGTAGGCCGCGATATCCGCGATCGAGAGCGAGTGGGTGAAGAAGTAGATCGCGACGACGGTGGCGAGGAGCGGCAGCTCCGACGCCGCCGATATGACCGAGCGGATTGCCCCGAACTTCCCGTATGGGGAGCCCGACGAGAGCCCCATCCCGTGCTCCACGATCTTGTGAATCAGGTAGATGCCAAAGAGGAGCAGGAGGCTCCCCCCGGAGAGGAGCAGGTAGAGGGCTGCGCCCCAGATGCCGATCGCCACGAAGACGACCGCGACAAAGAGCGTCTGGCTGGCTGTCTTCGGTATCCAGGTCTCCTTGAAGGAGAACTTCAGGACATGGAGGATCTCCTGCCAGATCGGCGGCCCGGGCCGCCCCTGGGCCCTGGCGATGACTTTCCGGTGAATGCCGTGGAAGAGCAGGCCGACGAAGGTTGCAAAGAGCAGGTATTCGATCATGTCAGTATCCTATGAACGGGATGTCCTCTTCCCCGGATTTCGCGTTCCACCACAGTGCAATGAAGATGACGAAGACGGGGAATGCGACGACCGCGAGGAGCTCCGCGGCCCAGACCGGGAGGTAGCCGACGCCCGCAAGAAGCCCGGCCGCTACCGAGATGCCACCTGCCGAAAGTCCAATGATTAGTGCAGTCTGTTTCTTCATGCCTCATCACATCGATATGACGATCTCTATCACGCGCAGGAAGAGGAGGAGCGAACTGACGTGGACCATCAGGATGAACGGCGCTCCCTGCGCCCTCGTGATCTCCGCCTTTGCCACGTAGAACGGCGCCATGCCCTCTCCCATGACGCCGAGGACCAGGAACGCCTTCGCGATGAGGGGAACCGCCACCCCATCGGTGAAGAGTTCCCACATGCTCAGCGTGCCGGTGCTGGCGAGGACGATCGCCGCCCCCCCAAAGAGCGGGACGGTGGCGAGCATTGCGACGATGCCGTACTGGAACGCGGCGTTCAAGACGTGCCGGTTCCGGTACGCCGCGACAATGCCGATGTTCGTGATCCCAACCATCGAGGCAAAGAGGGTGAAGTTGAAGACGTCCCCGCTCACCATCGCCCCGAGCGTGGCAAGGCCACAGGCGATTGCCATGAAGCGCTGGAACCGCAGCAGATTCGGATCGACCTCCTTTGCGTAGTAGGCGTCGCCGCCGAACGCGATGTCCACCTGCCGCTCGGGCCTGCTCACGATGGCGAGAGCGGTGAAGAGGAGGGCGAAGACGAAGAGCACCGCGGTGTAGGGGCTGAAGTAGTTGACGATGTCGCCGAACTCCAGCACGAAGAGCTCCTGCCCGCCGATGTTTGTGGTGGGGAGGTTAAACATCCGGACCACCCCGCATCGTCCCGACGAGGGACATCTTTGCCATTACCTTCAGGAGGATTGCGCCTCCCGCCATCATCACCGCGAAGAACCAGTACTGCGGGAGGAACATGAAGATGAAGAACGCCCCGATCCAGATCGCCCACGCGTAGCCGCTCACGGTCTCGATCAGTTCGAACTGCTCGGCATGCCCCCGGCATATGAAGTAGAAGACCGCACCGGCTGCGGCGACCACGCCGCCGGTGAACCCGGAGAGGAATATGCCGTAGGCAACGAGGATCAGGGCGAGGATGCCGGGCGCGCTCTCCATCACCTCGATACGGAACGCCGGTTCTTTCGGCGCCCGGAGCCCCTCTCTGGCGATGTAGACCTCCGAGACCGCCATCAGCTCCGATATCCCGACGACGAGCCCGGGGAGGATGAGCGCCTCGGCAAGGTCGGTGGCGACGAGCGCGATCAGGACGAGTGCGAGGACCTCCGCGAGGTCGGTGAGGAGGATCCGGTGAAGGTCGTCCTTCTCCCGGACGAGGGCCGCAAACCCGATGACGATCCCGATCGCGACGACGAGCAGGCCGGCCGGGTAGGCGACGTCCATCAGGCATCCCTCCGGAAGAGGTAACTCGCGATCGCAAACGCTACAAAGAGGATGCTCGTCTCGACGACCGTATCAAGGCCCCTGGTGTTGTAGAGGATCTCGTCGATGATGCCCCCCGGGTGCGCGACGATCGTCGTCCCCATATGGTGGGTGGTATCGGCGAGCCACTGGCTGAGCGGTGTCAGGTAGGCGGTCACATAACCGACGAACGGTGAGTTCTCCGGGTACTGGGCCTTCACGAGAGTGGTCCCGAACGGCACGCCACCCCGGTCGTAGGGGTCGAGGGTGCTATCCGGGTCGAGGGTCTTCGGATAGAGCTGGTCGTCGTGGTAGGTGATGAACGGCAGGGTGACGAGGCCGATTACGGTGACGGCGACCACGAGGAGCGCGTAGAGCCCGGTGAGGTTCTCGACCCGTGAGATCGTCGCCGATATCCGGGTGATGATCGACTGGTTCGCCTTCATTGCGCAGCCTCCTTCCGTTCGATGGCCCGGACCAGAACGAAGGTCGAGATCGCCGTAACGCCGATGAACGTCACCAGGGCGAGCATCTCATCGTAGGCGAGCATGATGAGCAGGAGGCCGAACCCGGGGATCTCGAGGCTTATCAGCCGGGAGAGGTAGGTCTTCGGGCGCGGGAACCCAACGGCGATCACCCCGACGATGAGGATGATGCACCCCAGAATGAACTCAGGCGTCATGGATCTCCCTCCTGCAGATCAGCAGTATGATGATCGTCGTGATGGGGATGATCAGGCTGGTGATGATGGCGACGTCAAGGTAGCCGCGGTCCACGATGAACGGCACGATGCCGCCGAAGGTGATCCCGACGGCGATCAGTTTGTTGAAGCGGTCCCGCTGGAAGTAGGTACTGACGGCACCGATGAGCGCCACGGCTGCAAAGAGGAACGCGAGGAGGTCATTCACGCCGGCCACCCCCTGCGTAGGTGCTTGCTATGGCGTTTGCTTCGAGCGTTGAGCCGACGAAGTAGGCTGCCGCCGCAACGAGGGAGAGCGGGTGGTCGAGCAGCAGGACGAGCGCACCGGCGACGGCGAAGTTCATGACGTTGACATAGGGGAGCTTCCTGCCGGTGTTCCGCTCGACGGTGGCTCGTATGGCGGCGAAGACCGCGATCGCGGCCACGACATAGAGCGCGATCACTGCCGGACCCTCCAGAGCCGCGCAAGAAGCCTGCTTGCGTGGGCATGCGAAAGCCCCTGAATGGTGAGGATGGCGATCACCATCCCTGCGATGAAGTCCGTGGCGGCGAACCCGACCTGGGTGAACCCGTAGACGACGAACGTGGCGAGGACCGCTCCGGTGGTCCCTGCGTAGCCGGGGTCGTGGCAGATGCGGTTGCCGATGAAGACGAGGACCGCCGCAGCGAGCCCGCCGGGGATGCCGGCGACGTAGACGCCGCAGGCGGCAAGGAGCGTTCCGGCCGAGGCGTCGGGGGAGCAGACGATGTTCCCCATCATGATGCCGCCGGCAAGAGCGCCCCCGCCGGCCTCGATATCCCGCGCGACGGCCGACGCTCCGCTGACGCCCCCCGCTTCCGGCAACCTGAAGAGAATATCGACGGTTACGAAGAGTATCCAGCTGATAATTGCTGCCGCCAGGATATGGAGGATCTCGCCCAGCATTTTATTTCAACTACTGGAAAATACGGTCGATCAATTCAATAAAGGTTTTGTTGTTAACATTTTGGGCACGATTCGGCCGGAATGCGCCCCCGGTGCATCTCCGGCATGATAACCCCTGGTTAATCTTGTATGTAATGTAATGAATTTTATATACAATATATTTTTCCACGCGTGTTTTCGGGGCTGTTTTGCGCCGCTATTGCCGGATCCCTGAGCCAGGCAGAGTTTTCGAAGCAGGCCCGGGGGGGCGCGGGATACGGATAGTGCATACGCCACCCGTCAGGCGGGCTCCCGGGCGGCAAGCCCACAGCGGAAGACCCCCGCACCGGGGCCCGCCCGGCCGCCGGGGAACAAGTATAATTCTCCCGGCACCGACATATATGCACGCGGGGGTTGCCGAGCCAGGTCAAAGGCGCTGGATTTAGGGTCCAGTCTTGAAGGAGTTCAAGGGTTCGAATCCCTTCCCCCGCATACTCACAACGTTCAAGATTTATTTCTTCCAGATCGGGGATCATTGTACTTACGCGACCGAGAGCAGTATCACTGATTTCCTGCACTATCTCCGCCGCTTTACACCAGGGAGATCCGCGAGATCTGCCGGGCACCGGGTGCAGCAGGGGCTCTCCCTGCCGGATGTGCTGTCGAATAGGGTGCTCACCCTGGTAGCCGAGCCAGCGGTAGACCTTGGAGATATTCGTCCAGGTCTGGACCTGATGAAGAGGGCGGTGACGATCGCAGAGCGGGACTGTCGGATGGTGGTGGCCCATGAGAATGTTTGCACGGCGTACGAGCGTTCTGTGATGGCTTCACAGTTCCAGGCGATCCGCGTGTCTGAGTGAACTGCAACCCGGCTGTTTCTCTTTCCCGTTCAAACTCTCGTCTTAACGCAAGAGAACACACAAATTACGAGACATGGCCGTGCGCGACAATTTCTCGGCCGTGCTGCGTAACTTTTTGAAGCGTGAACCGGAATGCCGCCCCTGCATCCGGATGGCCCGGCACCCGGTCCTCGACCCAGATCCTGCCGCCGTAGCGCTCGACGAGTGTCCGGCAGATGTAAAGCCCGAGGCCCTGCCCGCTCGCCTTTGTCTGGCCCCGTTCGAACCGGTGGAAGAGCTTCTCCTTCACCTCATCCGGAATGCCCGGCCCGGTGTCTTCAACCGAGACCAGCACCTCACCGTCCCGTTTCTCTACCAGGATGGTGATCTCGACATCCGGTCCGCCGAATTTGACGGCGTTCCCTATCAGGTTCGTAAAGATCACCGGGAGAAGACCGTCGGCGCAGACCTCGATCGGCTGACCTTCGTACCGGATCGACGCCGCCGGAAAGCTGCCGATCTCCTTCCGTATTGCGGCATCAAGGTCCACCGGCGATAGGTCGGTCGATTCCTCATGAATCCGGCGGATGGTCGCGACATTTTGTAAGATCTCGTTGCTCCGCCAGATACCGTTGGACAGTTTCTGCGCATACGTCTTCAGGTCGCCCTTAAGCATATCGAGTATGAGATCGGCATACATCATGGAGACGTTGTTTGCGTTCCGGACGTCGTGGGTGAGAATGTCCAGGTAGAGGTTGGCTTCATCGCGCGCCGCTTTAAGTTCCCGGTTGAGGCGGTTGAGGTCATGAGTGTGGTGCAGAAGCGCTTCCTCCGCCTGTTTTCGTCTGGTGATGTCACGCATGACCCGTATCGATGCAGGCTTGCCCTTATGAGGGACGAGTGCCCGCGAGCTCTCTACATACACATCCTGCCCATCGAAACGGATGATCCTGATCTCTACAGGCGGCACACTCCCTTTTGCCAGTATCTCCCGGGTTCGTGTATCGATGAGCGCGTGGTAATCGGGATGGACAAGGTCGAAGGTGCTCTTGCCGGCGAAGTCCTCCGGCGACGATGCACGGAAGAGCCGAACCGCCGCAGGATTCGCGTAGGTGAAGCTGTTGTCCTGCTGGAGCAGGATCGCATCCGGGGAGAGTTCGACCAGAATGCGGTAGCGCTCTTCGCTCTCCTTCAGGATATCCTCCGCCCTCTTACGGTCCGTGTCGTCGTACATATAGCCCTGGGTGCCGACAAGTTCTCCGGCATCGTCAAAGACACCCACCATGTTCGCAACGATGTTGACCAGCCGGCCGTCCCGGCGGCGCAGGATCAGCGTGTGATGGTAGAGTACCCTCTCCTTTTGGAGCAGGTGCAGGATATCGGATCTCTCCTGCGGGTCCGGGTAGAGCGACTGCATATTGCTTCCAAGCGCCTCATCAAGGGATGTAAACCCGAAGATGGCAAGGAAGGCAGGGTTACAGGCCAGAATCTGCCCGTCGGCAGAGACCAGGCTGTCGCCGGTGAGGTCGTCCCAGAAGAACCGCGCATATTTCTCCTCGCTCTCCCGCAACGCCTCTTCAGCCCTTCTGCGGTCGGTGACGTCATGGATTATTGAGTGGAGAAGCCTCCTTCCGTGGATTACAATTACCCCACTGTAGACGTCAACATCCCGGATCTCGCCGCCTGCAAGGCGGTGCCTGAAGGAGAAGTGGTGCTGTTCTCCGGTTTTAGCCTTCTGCATCTCAGCATGCACTGCGTCTTCATCAAGCATATTGATCTCGGAGATCTTCATACCGGTCAGGCCATCGTGCGGGTAGCCGTAATACGCGCTCGCTGCCGGATTTGCATCTACGATATCGCCTGTTTCCGGGTCGATGATCAACATGACCGCATGGCTTGTCGCAAAGACACTCCGGTACCGCTCCTCGCTCTCTCGTAGTTTCTCTTCAGCCCGTTTACGCTCTTCAATCTCGGCCCGAAGCCTGACATTGGACTCTGCCAGTTCGGCGGTCCGCTCCCTCACCCGATCCTCGAGTTCGCCGTACGCCCTCTGCAACGTCTCTTCAGCCTGTTTCCGTTCGGTCATATCGGTTGCAACCAGGGAGAATACCTGCGTTCCTTCCATCGACAGCAGTCTCAGGGAGAGATGGACCGGCACCTTCCCTCCTCTGTGCGCCTGCAGCGCGTTCTCGCCCGCACTGCCGGCAGGATTCCCCGCATCCAGCATCCTCTGGAAGCTCGCCGCACCGGCCGGGGCGATGAAGGTGTGGATTGACTCGCCAATCAACTTCTCAAGCGGCATTGCGAGCAGATGGGCGAGGCTTATGTTACTGAAGAGGATCGTGCCGTCAGTGGAGAGAATCGCCGCTCCCTCCCGCATCTGCTCGATGAGCACACGGTAGGGATGCTCGGCGGTCTTTAAAGTATAGATCTTCTCTCCCTCGTCTGTTGAAACCAGGAAGGCGTCGACCTCCCCCCGCCGGATCGCCGAAAGCGTTTCTTCGGCTTCAGGAATGCCCCCGTAGAGTTCTTCCAGCAGGTGGAAGAGTTCTTCCTCTCGCGGCAGGCGGGAAGCGTTTGTATTGGAGGAATTCTTCTGGTTCTGCATTGCGTATTACTCCTTTTTCTGGATGCCGAGCCCGATCGGGGCCCGGTCATTATCTGACATATCCCCGATCAGTTCCCGGAGAGGTGGAGGCAGCTGTTTGATGAGCGCGGGGGTTGCGACGATCTGGGCTTCTTTCGCCCGCTCGGGCTGCTGACGGACGTCGATCACCTCGAGGTCGTAACATCCCTTCAGATTCGTCTTGCAGATCTTCTTGGTGTTCTCAATCGCCCTCATCGGAGTGCCCTCTCTTTTTGGAGCAGGTGCAGGTTATCGGCTCTATCCCCGGATCAGGATAGAGCGATTGGATGTTGCTTGCAAGCGCCTCGTCGAAGGAGCTAAACCCGAAGATGGCAAGGAAGGCAGGGTTACAGGCTAAAACCCGTCCGTCGGCAGAGACCAGGCTGTCGCCGGTGAGGTCGTCCCAGAAGAACCGGGCGTATTTCTCCTCACTCTCCCGCAGCGCATCCTCCATCCGCTTGCGCTCTGCCTCACCTCGTTTGAGCTCCGCATTCTCCTGCCGGAGAACCTCGTTCTCCGCCTCTAACCGTGCGATACGTTCGGCATCCGGGCGGCCCTGCGCCAGATCTCCCATAGCAGGATCGCGTCTCCTCTTGTTTTTCAGTGGATGAGGCGATTCCGTCATATGCGTACCCGTTGCTGGTTGATACTATGGAGGATATTCTTATTCCCTTAATAGGTTCCTCGTCTCGTGACGGCGGGCAGAGGGGGCCTCAATCCCATGTCGGGCTCCCGATGAGCACTTTCACGGCTACAAAGAGTCAGGGGGAAGATTGGAGTGAATAGTCCGGCACCGGTTAAACAGCCGATATTGCGAGACGTTCTGGTGATTTGACTGAGGGGAATGCCGGGATCTCCTGAGCGATATATTCAGCGTCCGTTCTCGAAGGAGTTCAAGGGTTCGAATCCCTTCCCCCGCATTCTTTTTACGGGTGCTGTCGGTGAGGCCATCCCAAACCCACTTACTCTCGCCTACGCCAGTTCGTGCTTCCGGAGGAACTCCCTGACCTGCCTCGACTCGATCCAGCCCTGGTCGAGGTCCCGGACGTAGCTGTTGATCCGGTCGACCTGCTCCTGTATCCGCTCCGTAGCCATCCCTTTCTCGAGCAGGTCGGTCATGCCGAGGATCACCTGGAGGGGCTGGCGGATGTGGTCGCCGAGGATCGCGAACTGCTCGATGTTCCGCTCGATCTGCTCGAACGCCTGCTGCCGGAGCTGCTCGTTCTGTTTCCGCTCGGTGATATCCCTGCCGACCACGTGCACCCCGATCACCGATCGATCGCGGACGATCGGTGATTCGTTCAGTTCGAGGAATGCCACGGACCCGTCTTTGCGGCGGAACTCGATCTCGAGCCCCTCGACCGGCTCGCCCCGGGATATCTTCTTTCGTCCCTCCTCCCACGCGGGGAGGGACGAGGGGACGACGTAATCGCGGCACTTGCAGCCGATGAGTTCGTCAGGAGTATAGCCGAGGATTCTCATTACGGCCGGGGAGATGTAGGCGATCCCACTTTCGTGATAGCAGGTGTAGATCATATCGAAACTCTGCTGCGTAATCTCCCGGAACTGTGATTCGCTCTTTTGGAGGGACTCCCGCGCCTGGAAGAGCTCGATCGCCCTCCCAAGGCGTCCGGCAACGGTATCGATCAGCGACTGCTCCTCCCGGAGGAACGGGCCGTCGGCCTCTTCCGGTCTCTCGCGGAGGTAGCAGATCACCACCATGCCGACCGTCTCGGCGTTGACGACAACAGGAGATGCCTGCCGCCAGGGTGTCTCCCGGAACCCCTCAGACTTAAACTCGCGCCCGCGCACCGTGATCCTGGCAACGGTATCCTCCGGATACTGCCAGCCCGAAGGGAGCACCAGGACGGCTTCGCGGAAAACCTCGTCGAGCGAGGTCCCCGACTGCTCGATGATGCGGGATATCGCGTAAAGGGTTGAGAGCTCTTTCACCCGCTCGTTCAGGTCCTGCGTCCGCTTCCGCAGGGTATCCTCCGCCTGCTTCATCTCGGTGATATCCCTCGCAATGACCGCGACCCGGGTGACGGCGAGGAGCGCATCACGCCCCTTCTCTGCCTGCACGGCCCGGACGGCAAGAGCCTGGTTCTCGGCGATCAGGGCCTCGATGCCGATCTTCAGTCTCTCCCGTGACCGGCAGTCGAGAACGGGGGCGGCGTCCTGCAGTATCTGCAGAAGGTCGGGGGGATACTCGTGGTGCAGGTCCTCCATACTATCACCCGGGTTCCTGATATTGTTCCAGTGCCCACATATCTTTGCTCTCCCTTGTGCTCATCCGGCGGGGGGGCGAGGCAGGTCTGCCCGCTCCCGTAGTAAGAAGCAAATCCCCGTGGCAGCAGGTTTCTCCTCCAGGAACGATGCGACGGGAGTCTGTATGAGTGTAACGGCACCCACTCCTGCGGCCTCTTCCCCGCAAAGAGACCCCGGGGTCCAACCCGGCAGGCGCATCACCAGCGGCCCTGCAGGCACGGCATGGGTATGAGACATTGAAACATCATCCGTTCCGGCTGGTCAAAACCAGTACAAGTATAATTTCGATCAGATAAAACTGGTTGACGCCGGAACCTTCAGCCCGAAGGTTGAACCGGGCGATCCCGGCTCGGCCGGCCTGAAAGGAGTACCGTCTGCGGCCGCCGAAGCCCTAACCCGGAGAGGGCTCCCGGTCCTCGCCGCCCGGATGCAGCCACAAGCGAGCGACCAAAATGTAGATAACCGATACGGGTACGCCCATGGTGCGGCTGGAGATCCTGTCGATCCGCATCAGGCGCGATAATGGGTCATCACAAAGACCATTCCTTCCCGGCGTTCCCCGGCAAAAAGGTACTGCCGGCGGCAAACAGCCAGTTTGCGGTCATCGCCCCCGACCTCGGGCTCATATTCCTCTTCATCGCGTTGATATCCTGCACCCCGTTCCTGGTCGGCCTCTGGTACGGCGAACTCGAACTCCTCCTCCCGATGGCCTCGGCGCCGGCGGGGTTCGGCATCATCGGGGTCTGGCTTGCCGGTATCCCGAAGGCGGAGGGAGAGGCCCGCCTCTCCACTGCACTCTCTGCGGTCGCCCTGATCTGGCTTGCCGCCGCCCTGATAGGTGCGCTGCCGTATACGTTCGGTCTCGGGATCTCCTACACCGACAGTGTATTTGAGGCGATGTCGGGGTGGACGGGCACAGGGCTCTCCCTTCTCCCGTCGGTCGAGACCGCTCCAAGGATGCTCCTCTTCTGGCGGTCGCTGACCCAGTGGATGGGCGGGCTCGGGATCGTCGCGTTCACCATCGCTCTCGCGGGCAGGTCGGGCCTGACCCGGTTCCGGCTCTACCGCTCGGAAGGGCGGTCCGAGACGTTCATGCCGAGCGTCGTGGCCACGGCTATAGAGATGTGGCGGATATACCTGGTGCTCACGGCCCTCGGGATCGGGCTCGTCCTCCTCTCGGGCATCCCCCTCTGGGACGCCACGAACATCGTCATGACGGCGATATCGACCGGCGGTTTCGCGGTGCATACGGCCGGTATCCTCTACTACGAGAGCCCGCTCCTTGAGATGCTCACCGTCCCGATCATGATCGCCGGGGCCCTGCCGTTCAAACTCTATTTCCTCCTCTACTACCGGAGGACGTTTCGGCTCCTCAAGGACCCTCAGGCGATCCTCCTCTTTGCGCTCATCCTCGCCGGGTGCGCCGTCGTCACCTTCGATCTCATATCCATCTCATCCCTGGCTCCCGCGGAGGCCCTCCGGGAGGGCATCTTCATGACGGTGAGCGGCATCACCTGCACCGGGTTCCAGAACGCAGATCCCCGTAGTTGGTACGGCACGACGGTGATGGTTCTTGCCGCGCTGATGATGATCGGCGGATCGGCGGGGAGCACCGCCGGCGGCATCAAACTCGGCCGGGTCATCCTCGCTCTTGAGATGTTCGGGTGGTGGTTCCGGAGGCTCCATGCCGGCTGGCGGGCGATCACCCCGCTCCGGCATGACGGGCGGCCGATCCTCGAGCACCTCCCGGAGTACGGGGTCTCAAAGAGCATGCTCGTCGCCGTGCTCTTCGTCCTGATGGTCGCGGTCGCCACCCTCCTCCTGCTCCACCTTGCACCGCAGGACGGGTTCGACTCCGTCGACGTCATCTTTGAGGTCGTCTCCGCCGTATCCAACGTCGGGATCAGCACCGGGTTCGTGAGCCCCGGCATGAGCCCCGCAGCGAAGTGGCTCTTCATCATCGTGATGTGGGCAGGAAGGCTCGAGATCGTGCCCGTCATCGCCCTGGTGGGAGGGGCGTCACGGAGGCTGTAACCTGCGGGGTTCGGATGAAGACGACGGACGGCGTCGAGGGTACGGCGTAAACGAGGGAGAACAGTGTATCGGACCGGATATCCGGCCCGAAACAGAGGATGTGAAAGGTTGGAGGCTTAGTTCTTCTTAGCCTTGTCCTGAACCTTCTCCGGCTTCTTATCCTGCTTCTTACCCTGAGGCTTGTTTTCCTTTGCCATAAATGACACACCTCCTTCCCGAGGTGGGATATATCTGATGTCAACTGTTCCGGATATATATTTTATGCTCGAATAGTCTTTTTTTCTCGAAATAAGGCAGAATTATGCGTATTTAACCGCAGTCGGGCCAGGGGGGGACCGGGGATCGCACCAGAGAGTCGCAGCAGCGCGAGATCGGCAGAAACGGGTGACAGCGGGGGGCACCTACGCCCCTCGCCTGACACCGGAGAGCATGTAGAGCGCGATCAGGGAGAGTCCCCCTATCACCTCGACGCCTATCACGAGGGCCACGACCGGGATCGCGCCGGCAACCGCGAGGCCTCCCGATATCGGGCCAAGCTCGGCCGGTGTTCCTGCAGGCGCCGATCCCGGCTCGGCGAGCCAGTCGCAGAAGAGCGCGGCACCTACCGCAAACATGACGACCGCCATGAGGATGAAGATGAGCAGCCCCAGAACCTCGGTCTTTCGTAGCGATTTTCCCGCAACTCGCACTGATGCCATTTTTGCACCCCTACTCTCATGCATATCTTCCACCCCATGCACCCCGGCCGGCCACCCGGTGCTTCCCGGAAGCGGTCGCCCGTGCAGGACGTGCCGCTAATCCAGCGCCCGGAACCCGCCAGCCGGTGGTTACGGTTCCGGCCGGGGTCCAGGAGTCAATCGCCATAACAGAGAGGCCCGGTGCTGCACCTGCGGTCTTTGGGGCCGGCAGACTGGGGGTCACGGAATCACCTGGTACATATGGAATCTCTCCCTTCACCAGCGTAGAATCGTTGACGCGCCGGTGCTGAAGCCGCGGGCACAATTCTACATGATTGAACATGATAATACTATGAGACAGAGGATATATTTAATGGTACGCATCCCGCCCTCCGCTACACCCGGAGCGTCGCGTTTCCGGGAAACGGGATACGCACCCGGGGTTTCATCTGCCGATACCGCCGCGGGAGGGGGCGACCTGTTCTCCGGATAAAGCTCTCATTTCAAGGAGAATACTGCAGGAAAGATTCAGAATACACCAAGATTTTTATTCGTTTCTCCCCAACGAATATAAGAATGCCTCGCCTCTACCTCGGAAAGATCCTGCTCCGCTGGTGTGATTCCTGCCACGCTCCCGTGCTCTCTCAGGTCTGCGCCTGCGGCGCCCCGACCCGCCCGGTAGCCATCACGCCGCCGGGAGACGCCAGGCCCGCGTTTCCCGACGACGTCGAGCGGATCAACCGCATATTCAGCGAGCACTTCGGAGCGCCGCTTATACCGGAAGGTCATATCGCGCTCCTCAATAAGGTTCCTGCCGAGGACCGCATGGACGAGATCGTCCTCGGCGGCGCGGTCGTGGGCGCGATCCGCTACTTCCCCGGAGAGCAGCGCTGGGAGCCCCTCCCTCGCCCGGGCGCCGCGGCGTACCTGCGACCGACAAAGCGTTACGTCGTCATCGACGACGGCGCGATCCCGTCCATCCGTGACGGGGGGGCAAGCGTCCTCGCACCGGGCCTCCTCTCGGTCGACCCCGCCGTCGCCGAAGGCGACGAGGTCTTCATCCTGACAAGAACCGGCGAGTGCATCGGCGTCGGCAGGGCAAAGGTCGACGCCGCCACCGCCGCGACGATGGAGCGGGGGCTCGTCGTCCGGACGCGGAAGAACGGCCCGTCGGTCTCTCTCCCCGGCGAGGCGACGTGGGAGGATACCGTCCGAGCAAACGAACCGGTCCTTGCGGAGTACGAGTCCGCGAGCATCCGGTTCGTCCGGGAGGTGGCGGAGCAGAACCGCGAGAAACCCACGGTCTCCTACTCCGGCGGAAAAGACAGTCTCGCAACCCTGCTTGTCGTCTTAAAAGCGCTCGGCCCGGTGCCGCTCCTCTTTGCCGACACGGGGCTTGAGTTCCCGGAGACCTGCGAGAACGTGGATGCGGTGGCACAACGTTACGGGCTCGATGTCCTCCGGGTCTGCGACGAGGAGACCTTCTGGAAGGAGTTCGAGAAGAACGGCCCGCCTGCCGTCGACAACCGCTGGTGCTGCAGGGTCTGTAAGCTCCATCCGATCGGCCGCCTGATCGGCGAGCACTGGGGAGAATGCCTCTCGTTCATCGGGCAGCGGAAGTACGAGTCGGTGCGGCGGATGCAGAGCAGGCGGGTCTGGCGAAACTCCCATGTCCCGCAGCAACTCTCGGCGGCCCCCATCCAGCAGTGGACGGCGATGCACGTCTGGCTCTACATCTTCCGCGAGAAGGCCCCCTACAACCGCCTCTACGAGCGGGGGCTCGACCGCATCGGGTGTTTCATGTGCCCTTCAAGCGACCTTGCGACGTTTGAGATCATCAGGGACTCCTGCCCCGAACTCTGGGAGATGTGGCTCGCAAAACTCGCCTGGTGGCAGGAGAAGCAGGGGCTGTCTTGCGACTGGATCGAGCGCGGGTTGTGGCGGAAGCGAGGAGACACGGATGAAGAAGAGGATAGTTATAATTGATTACGGGCTCGGCAACCTCCGGAGCGTCTTCCGGGGCCTTGAGCGGGCAGGAGCAGCGCCGACGATCACAGCAGATCCGGAGGCGATCGCGTCGGCCGACGGCATCGTCCTCCCCGGTGTGGGGGCGTTTCGCGAGGGGATGGAGATGCTTGGCGACCTCGCGCATACCGTCCTTACCGCCGCCGGCGATACGCCGCTCCTCGGCATCTGCCTCGGGATGCAGATGCTCATGGATAGCAGCGAAGAGCACGGCGTCCACCAGGGGCTCGGCCTCGTGCCGGGAGACGTGAAGCGCTTTATCCCGGCCGCCGGGGAGAAGGTCCCCCACATGGGGTGGAACACCATCCACACCGAGCAGGAGACTCCCCTCTTCGACGGACTCCGCGAGGAGGAGTACGTCTACTTCGTCCACTCATACTACGCGGCGGCCGCACCGGACCATACTCTCGCGAGCACCACCTACATCCGCCCCTTCGCCTCCGCCGTCAACAGCGGACTCACCTACGGGGTCCAGTTCCACCCCGAGAAGAGCGGCGCGGTCGGTCTTAGAATCCTCGAGAACTTCATAGAACTGGTCTGCTGACCGGGGGGCAGGCCTCCCGGTTTTTCATCCCCCTGATGGGGGCGGTGCTTTTTTTCGAGTGTGCGGGTGCCGGGGGTTGATGTTCGTCAGGTTCCGAGTGGGGCCGTTCAAGGAAGGGAGCCTGAGCACCGCGAGGTTTGAGGTGAGTTTCTGGAGTGCAGTGACGGAACGGTCTTGACGAGGAAAAAGCACCGTACAGTGGACCGTGGTGGCTCCGCACCTTCGGTGCTCGTGCTCCGTTCCTCGAAGACCTCCGGTCTTCTCGAACTCCTGTCCTACGGACAGTCGTTCTCCGGAACATCGCATATCGCCACAGGGGGAGGGGGCAATGGGGAGTGCGACCGGAGGGAGCATGAGAAACTCGAAGAGTTTCGAGGGGGGCGTGCCCCCCTCGCACCTATCGGTGCTCAAGCTCGCTACGCTCGCACTCCCCACCTGACGGTGGTCGAGCTCTGCTCCTTCGGAGCATCGCACTTCCCGTCAGCCCCACCCCGCATGGCGATATCCCCTTGAAATCCGTGTCAGGGATGCAATATTCAGAAGACAACTAACACCGTCCAGATCTCAAGAACACAAAAGAACTTCACCGAACAACATTCCACGGGAACAGAGTTCGAGCACCGGTGAAGTCATCACGATAAAAAAGAGAACGGGCGGATCAGTTCCCGTTGTTATTCTTACGCAGTTCCTGGTCCCGCAGGATGTTGCGCTGGATCTTCCCGGATATGGTCTTTGGGAGCTCCTGGACGAACTCGATCACTCTCGGGTACTTGTACGGGGCGGTGGTGTTCCGGACATGGGCCTGCAGTTCCTTAACCAGCGATTCGGAGGGCTGGTAGCCGGACTTCAGCACGATGAATGCCTTGACGACCATCCCCCGGATGAGGTCCGGCGACCCGACAACCGCCGACTCCTGGACGGCCGGGTGCTCCATGAGGGCGCTCTCCACCTCGAACGGCCCGATACGGTACCCGGAGGACTTGATGACGTCGTCGTCGCGCCCGATGAACCAGAAGTAGCCGTCCTCGTCCATACACGCCTTGTCGCCGGTGTAGTAGAACCCGTTCTGGAACGACTCGCGGTTCGCTTCGGGGTTATCCAGGTACTCCACGAAGAGCCCGACAGGCCGGGGGTCGAGGTTGACGGCAATCCTCCCTTCCTCACCGGCGCCGACAGGATTCCCGTCGTCGTCGTGGAGCTCGATCTGCCAGCCCGGAACGGGTCTTCCCATGGAACCGGGCTTATGCTTCATGCAGGGGAACGTCGCGATGCAGCAGACGGTCTCCGTCTGGCCGTAGCCCTCGTAGATTGGCTGCCCGGTACCGTCCTCCCAGACGCGGATCACCTCGGGGTTGAGCGGTTCGCCGGCGCTGCAGCAGTGCCGGAGGTCCCGGAAGTCGAACTTGTCGAGGTCGGCGAGGATCAGCATCCGGTAGACCGTCGGCGGTGCGCAGAACGTGGTCACCTCATACTTCTCGATCAGCGGGAGGAGCTCGGTCGCGCCGAACTTCCCCCGGATATCGTAGACGAAGATGCAGGCTCCGGCGATCCACTGGCCGAAGATCTTGCCCCAGGCGCACTTCGCCCACCCGGTATCCGAGAACGTCAGGTGAAGGTCGTTTGCCGTGACGTCCTGCCAGAGCGAGGCGGTGATGATATGCCCCAGCGGATAGCTGTGGTCGTGCAGCACCATCTTGGCCTCGCCGGTGGTGCCCGAGGTGAAGTAGATCATCATCGGATCGGTCGACTTCGCCTTCTTCGCGATCGGCATGCTGACCTTGTGGTGCGATACCGGTGCAGGGTACTCGAGCTCGTGCGGGTAACTCGCCCACCCTTCCCGCTCTCCGTCCACCAGGAAGAGGGTATCGAGCAGCGGGCAGGCATTGGCAACCTCATCGACCTTCTCGGCGTTCTCGCAGTTGGTGATGATCATCCTGAACTTCCCGGCCTGCACACGGTATTTGATATCCTTCGGGGTCAGCATCGTCGGGCAGGGGCAGAAGACCGCACCGAGTTTGATGAGCGCGATGACAAAGATCCACCATTCCGGGACCCTCGGGAGCATCAGCATGACCCGGTCGCCCTTCTTGATGCCGTACTTCAGCAGGATGTTGGCGGCACCGTTGGAGAGATACCTGAGGTCGCGGAAGGTGTACTTCTTCTCGTTCCCCTCCTGGTCCACCCAGATCATGGCGAGTTTGTTCCGGTCGGTCTCAGCCCACCGGTCGATCACGTCGTACCCGAAGTTGAAGTGGTCAGGGACGTCGATCGTGAAGTTGGCACGGGCAGCATCGTAATCGGTCATGTTCGGCCCCGAAACGCTTGCAGGCGGTATCCCTGCGGGGACCACGGGCTGCACGCCGTTTCCTGATGCACCGTCCAGGTGCGTCGTGCAGAGTTCGTTGAGCCATTCTGACCGGGACATCCCCCGGAATTCACGCATCCTGTCGATTGTCTTCACGAGGTCGTCATCCATCGTGACCGAGTATCGCACCATACATAGAATTTTGTGGTGCAGAATATCACCTTTTTGATTTGTCGCGCACCACATTCGAGGAAAACGACATCCCCGCGGTGCATTCGGCCGGGGTACTGGCCGGGTGACGATCCAGTCTGCCGGCCCGGGAAGAGGAGTGCACCGGGTTTGAACCACGACCGGCCGCCGGTCTGTCACCACCAAACGTTCAAATAGAGATGGCGTGTACCCGGGCCGCATATGGCGGAGCAGACGATCCTCGTTACGGGCTCGACCGACGGCATCGGGAAGGCGACCGCACGCACCCTCTCCAGGCAGGGCCATCGCGTGCTGCTCCACGGCAGGGACCGGGAGAAGGGCCGCGGGGTCCTCGAAGAACTGGAGGCAGCCACCGGTTCCGACCGGCTGGCCCTCTTCATCGCCGAACTCTCGGTGCAGGAGCGGGTCCGGGACCTTGCGAGGGAGGTCGGTGAGGCGTGCGACCGGCTCGACGTGCTCATCAACAACGCCGGGGTCTTCATGCCGGAGCGGGAGGTTGTGCCCGGCGGGATCGAGATGACGGTTGCCGTGAACTACCTCGCCCCATACCTCCTCACCCACGAACTTCTCCCGCTCCTGGAGAGAAGCGCACCGGCGAGGGTCGTGAATGTCGCGTCGATCGCTCACCGGAGCGCGCGGTCGGTCAACTGGGAGAACCTCCCGGGCTTCGAGGACTACGACGCCTACAATGCCTATGCCGTATCGAAGTTAGGGGTCGTCGCCTTCACCACGCGGCTCGCCCGGACCCTCGAGGGAACGGGGGTGACGGCGAACTGCCTCCACCCGGGGGTGATCGATACCAAACTCCTCCGGGCCTACACGGGCGGGCGGGACGGCGGCGCCCCGCCGGAGAAGGGGGCGGAGGTGGAGGCGCACCTCGCCACCTCGCCGGATGCCGGGGAGGTGAACGGCGGGTACTTCGAGGAGACCCGGTGGACCCGTCCGTCGTCTCTTTCCCTCGACCCGGGGGTTCAGGAGCGGTTCTGGGAGATGGGGCGCGATCTTGCCGGGACGGAGCGGTGGTGACGCGAAAGCATGATAACGGATGAAGGAGAGCGGTAACCTGCCCGGTGATGGGTAACCGAACACCTGGAGGAAGATCATGAAACGTAAGCTGAAAGGCGAGGGGAAAGAAGAGACGAAGGAGTACTGGTGCGAGATCTGCGGAGCGGCCTGCGACGAGATCACCGAAGAGACGTTCCCGGACCTCGATAAGGCCCGGACGCTCTGCCCCGGCTGCAGGAAATCCTACGAGGAGTCCTGCAGGCTGCAGTGACGGGGCGGGGAGATCACTTCCCGGCCTTCAACTCTTCGATCATCTCCTCGACCTCCTCGTAGCCGTGCTGGTAGAACCCCTCTTCGGCGGGGTCGAGTTCCCGCAGGAGGCGCAGGAACTCTCCTGCATGCTCCTTCTCCTCGTTCGCGATATCGCGCATCACCTTCTGGACCAGCGGGTCGTCGGTCGATTCGGCGATCTGGTCGTAGAACTGGATCGCCTCGTACTCGGCGGCGATCGAGAACCTGATGGTCCGGATAAGTTCCCCCCGGTCCAGTTTGCGCTCCATGTGGTTCCCGGCAAAGGGATTGGTAAAATCGGGCATGTCGCATAACCTCCTGTGGCTGTAGGGAAGGATGGATCTCCCCCGGGGCTCATGTGGCGGGGCGTTATATATAGGTTGGGCCGGCTGCTGCCCGGGTGCCCGCCTGCGAACGGGGACCCCCCTCCCGACGGTTTCCGGGCAGTGGTGCCGTCCCCTGCCGGTGCGATACCGAACAGGATCTTCTGTTTTGGCGCCAGGTTCGTCGCCTGCATCCAGGTGCAGGCCTCCCCCTTCGCGAGGCGGAAGATGACCGGTTCGGGGCTCTCCGGTGCCAGGCCAGGCTCGGCGAAAAACGCCGTGCCGTTACCCGGCTAACCATGGAAAAAAGAACGGAATGGTTTCAGATGCAGGTTATGTCTCAGTTCTTCACGCAATCTTTGTGATCCTCGTCTCCGCCTTCACGTCCACCGGCTCCGGAAGAGATTCCATGTAAGTGACCAATGCATCGACATCGAACGGGCCGTTGACCACATTCGTCCCTTTCATGAACACGGTATACCCATCGCCGCCGGTTGCGAGGAAATCGACCATTGCCGCCGCGTATTCCGCATTCGGATCCAGCGGGGCGCCGTTCACCTGGATTTCGATAATTTTACTGCCTCGCGATCTTCTGTCGTCGAACGTGTACGAAAGCCCGGAGACGGCGAGGTTGTGGGGCGGCAACGGGGTCTGCCATTGCTGTTCCAGCACGTCCCTGACCTGGTCTCCCGTAAGTGTCATCGAGAGCACGGTCGAAGAGAACGGCTGCACCGAGTACAGGTCGCCCCATGTGACGTTGCCCTCTGCTAGGTCCGCCCGGAGTGAGCCGGTGGTGATAAACGCGATATCGGCGTTCATCGCTGCCCGCTGGCCGTCAGCGACAAGGTTGCCGAGTGCGGATTCGCCGGCATCGGTCTCTTCGCGCGTGATATCCGCCGATGCAATCGTGACAATCCGGTTTGTCAGCGGCTCGACCACCTCTTCGCTCATTTCAAGCAACAAAGAGGCCTCCGGATCGGGAGTGGTGCCGGGCGGCCGGTCTGCATATGCCGGGACGATCCGTGCCGATTTATGGGTGATATCACCTGTGACGGGATCGATGACGAGATCGACATCGGCAAAAGCCCTGCTGTAACTGTATGCCTGTGTCACCAGTACCGGCTTTCCGCCGGCATTGTTCAGGTACGCGTTGGTAAATGCATGGGTATGACCCGAGAGGACGACATCCACATCCGGGTCAAGACCGGCGACGATTCCGGTTACCCTGCCCGTCACATTGCCCCCTTCCCGGGTCGGGCCATCGTAGGGGTCCTGCCAGCCGCCCTCGTGGAGGAGGACAACAATCGCATGCACTCCCTTCTGCTGGATCTCCGGGACATACCGGTTGATCGATTCGGTCTCGTTTCTGAAGGCAACCAGTTCGATATTGATCGCCTTCTGGATCGAGGGCGTTGCGGTTGTATCAGCACCAATAAACGCGATCTGTACGCCGCCGGCGTCGCGGATCGCGTAGGGAGCGGCGAGGAGGGTGTCGTTTGTCTTCCAGACCACGTTTGAAGAGATGTATTCCGCTTCTGCACCCGGGTAGGGGTCTGCCAGGTGGGTAATGGTTGTTGCACCGTTACCGCCATGGATCATCCGCAGCAGTTCATCCGTGCCTCTGTCGAACTCGTGGTTGCCGAAGGTTGCGATCATGTTGCACGAAGCACTGCATGCCGGTGCAGACTGGTACGTGCAATCGTCTGCGAGACTGTTGAAGAACAGCAGGGTGGGTTCGTCCAGCAACAGCCCGGATTCCGGCGGCGACGCGCCGACAACATCCCCCGGCAACGCAATGAACGTGGTTGCCTGACCGGCACCTGCCATCGCGGTTTTGAGGTACGATGCAAGCACCGGTGCGTTCCCGGCCGGTTCTTTGTTGAGGGCCTGCCCGTCGGGCAGTTGCCCGTGGAAGTCGTTGACCGCGAGGATCTTCACGTGTACCGGTTCTGTTGCCGGATACGATGCAGGGTAGAGGTAACACGACAGCGCGATGGGGGCGAGAACGATGATCAGGAGTACAAATAAGCCGACGATCGCCTGCCGCAAGGACGATTTATCGCTGGTGAATGAACCGGCTGCCATTAAAAGAACTCTCATCGGACGGCATAAATACCAGCCGAAATAGATTCGCACGGGAAAGAGAGAACGGGGTGTTGATCCGGCCGATATAGAAAATCGTGGGCAATCATAACGCCTGATCCGGCGCGGCGGGTTCTATCTCCCGCTCGCGTTAATCGAGCGGTGGGACGAACTCCCTGACCAGAAGAACGATACCTTCGCGATTGCGGTTACGGGCAGGCAGAGTACTCAGCTCTCCCGGGGGAGTATTGCTGCGACCGTGATCGCATAGGTGATCGTCTCACCTGCAAGCGGGTGGTTTGCATCGACGGTGATGCTCTTCTCGTCCAGGTCGAGTACGGTTACCAGGCAGGGTTTTCCCATCACCTCGACCCTGAGGAACTCCCCGGGAACCGGTTCGTGGTCCAGCGTCAGCTTCTTGCGTTTTATCGTGACCACGAGTCTCTTATTAAATTTCCCGTAGGCCTTTTCCGGGGGCAGCACAACGGTCACCGTTTCGCCCGGCTCTTTTCCGATCAGCGCCTCCTCAAACAGAGGATTGATCTGCTTCTTTCCAAGGGTTGCCTGAATGGGCTCACCTGTTCGGTTATCCTCAAAGATCTCGCCGTCGGGGCGGGTGCTGGTGAAATGCAGGAGCAGGGTATCGCCGTCTTGTACGGGTGCCATAGGTACCTGATCGGTTTGTCGGGCAGGTGCTTTAATTCATTGGGAATGCAATGGATTTCCGGAGCATGCCCCAGAATGGGCGCTGTTAAAAACCTCTATTGTAGAAGACATTTATTCCCAATCGGTGAGAATATCTCCAATTTGCCGGTGTAGAACAGGTATTTACACAGTCGCCAGAGTCCAGATATATTTCAAATTCACGCTTGGATAACCATGAATCAACCTCTCACGAAGTCCGGATATTTTTCTCCACGGAATGTCCGGATATTCGTCCCGGAAGTCATCCGGAACATGTTTTGCTGCTTCGCCAACAATTTCAAAAAATCTGATGAGACCCGCATTGTACAGCGGATCTCCGAGAAATTCCTCATAACTTATTCGTTCGGTTGCCTTCATGATATTTTCAGATTGCTCGTAAATATCTGCAAGATCGGATCGCAACCGCAACTCCGTTCATGCCGTACCTCTCTCACGTGTACAGAAGATAGCCTCACTCATCACACATACGCGGAATCTCTCGCTCATCCACTCTTCGGAGACCAGATCCACTCTTCTCTGGAATAAGCCCTCGAGGAAGTCTCCTAAATCCAGCAGATTCTCGTAAGTGTCCATCTCCGGGCGGAACGAGTATACTATGTCCACATCCGATTCCGGTGTATCCTCCCCACGCGATACAGAGCCGAAAATACCGATTGTCTCAATTCCGTATTTGTCCCGGAGGGTCGGGAGCTCACGCTCAAGAAGGGCCAGAACTCTTGGCTTGATGGATTGATATTCTTCCACTGCCGATCGCCTCCGGGATTTGCCGATGATAACTCTTTGCCATCACAGGATATGAGGTACAGGATATGAGGTTTTGCCAGCAGAGGGAGGCTTTTTAATATTACCCGGTATAGTCGGGAAATACAGACAAAGAGGTATTCTCCTTCCCCTACCAACGTCCATAATTCCCAGCACTATGAACCAATGCTTTAAACCTTCGGGCCGCGGAGTGAACTCAAAGATTCCGGTCGAGAAACTCCTGGACCGCCTCACTCGTCTCCTCGATGAGCGCCCGCATCCCCTCTGTAATCACCTCAGGAGTGGTTTTCGTCGGTATAGGAATCCCAGGCGAATACACTCGCCCCACACCCATGCGATCTGGTTTCGGGGTGCCAGACTTTTGAGATAATCCTGCTCAACTCAGTTTTCCGCAAGCGCTTTCTGAGCCGAGCAATCCGCATAAACGATCATAACAAAGTGAAACCCGCACACAGACGGAGCACGCCCAGAGATCGCCCTCACGTTCGAGCGGTCAGAGAACGGGGATATAAACATTCACCCGAAGATTAGAACCAAAACAGGGAAAGCCTCAGGCGAGATTCGAACTCGCGACCTCGTCCTTACCAAGGACGCGCTCTACCGGCTGAGCCACTGAGGCTTGACGCACCAATTATGTTGGAGTTTTTCCCTATAAAAGGTTACGGCCGATGCCGGGGGTGGAATTGGGCAGGACCGACCCTATTCGCCCCGCGCGGCGGCATCGATCGCCTCCAGCGCGGTTATGCTGGCGGTCACCCCACCGAGGGTCTCCACCTCGACGATGGGGATGACATTGGTCCTGCGCACGGCCTCCATCACGGCCACGAAATCGATCCTCCCGGCCCCGACCGGGGAATGCGTGTCCTCCGTCCCGCTGTTGTCGTGCAGGTGGAAGTGCGCCGCCGGGTGGGCGAGGAAACAGTCCAGGCACCCGTTCAGGTTCGCGTGGCCGACGTCGAGCGCGAGCCCGATCCCGTCGATGAGCGGCAGGTCCTCGCAGGAGCGCAGGAAGAAGTACTCCCAGTTCCCCATGTTCTCCACGAAGAACGTGACCGAGAGGTCGTCGGCCGCCGCCGTAAGTTCGTCAAGCGACTGCCGGAACCTCCCCACCGCCCGCTCCCGCTCCTCGCTCCACGCATAGTAGCCCGGGTGGATGACCACGTCCGCCCCTACCTCGGCGGCGACGGCGAACGTCTGCGTCAGGACCTCGATGCTCGCCCGCCGGATGGGCTCCAGGATGCTTGCGATGTTGACCCCCCGGGACGGCGCGTGGATGAAGTAGAGATACGAGTAACTCTCAAGCGGTTCTGCGCTCTCCAGGTAGTGCAGCCCGTCATCCATCACCTCCACGCAATCGGTTACGGAAGCGAGTTTCTCGAGTGCCGCGGAGAGCGGCTCACGGTGAAGGCAGTAGGTGGAGACGCCGAACATACAGAATGTTCCGGCCGGGACGATAAATAGGTTCGGAATAAGATACCCAGGAACGAGAAGACGTGCGGGATCCGGAGCAGGATGAGCCGCTCCAGGAAGTCGTTGCAGCCAGGTGAACCCTGATGATTCCTCATGCCAGACAGTAATCAGGATAAACCCTATGGCATACCGTTACCTCTTCGGCCCGGTCCCCTCCCGGCGCCTGGGCATCTCGCTCGGGATCGACCTGGTGCCGCATAAGACTTGCACCTTCAACTGCGTCTACTGCGAGTGCGGGCGGACGACCAGCCTCACCTGCGAGCGGCGCGAGTACGTCCCGACCGACGAGGTCATCGCGGAACTCGACGATTACCTCGCGACGGCGCCGGACCTCGACTACGTCACGTTCGCCGGCTCCGGTGAGCCGACGCTTCACTCCGGGATCGGCGAGATCATCTCCTTCATCAAAGACCGCTACCCCCGCTACCGGGTCGCGGTCCTGACCAACAGCGCGCTCCTCACGGACCCGGAGGTCCGGGCCGCCCTCATGCGGGCGGACCTCATGGTGCCGTCGCTCGATGCTGTCTCCGAAGAGGTCTTCTCAAAGATCAACCGCCCCTGCCCGGGCCTCACCGCCGGGCGGGTGCTCGCAGGAATCGTGACCTTTGCCCGGGAGTACACCGGCGAGGTCTGGCTCGAGGTCTTCATCGTCCCGGGCCTTAACGACACGGAGGAAGAGATTCTCCGCCTGAGAGACGCGGTCGCGGCCATAGGGCCCGACCGCGTGCAGGTGAACAACCTCGACCGGCCCGGCACCGAGGCCTGGGTCCGGC
>JAENZF010000012.1:0-16935 GCA_016841385.1 Methanobacteriota archaeon
TGGGAAAACGTGACCGGAGACGAGACCACATTCTCGATGGCATTTACCATCGAGTGATCTTTCATCCTCTTTTTGCGCATCCGTGCCGTCACCGCCCGTTCCCGAACCGCCGCAAGACTTCTGTTCCCGGCCACGGCCCTCCGTGCGCCCCGTAGACCCGTTCCGGCCCGAAGGCAAGGAGTGTCCGGAGGCTCCTCCGTGCCGCCGCGGGGTCGTCCATCCTGAAGGGCAGCCGGGGCCTCCCACCGGGAAACAGAGCAGAAAGAAGGTCGCCGACGATAGCGGTGCCGCCGGCGACAAGGACTGAGATCGAGCCGGAAGTATGCCCCGGGGTGGGAACGATCCTGCCCCGGACCCCGAAGGCCGCAAGGTCGGCGATGCCCCTGACGACGATATCGGGCTCAACACCGCTCGAACCGGGAGCGGTCTTCCCGCCGCCCGCAAACCCCATCAGGCGCGGGATGATCCCGGCGGGAAAACGCAGCCTGTCAAACCCGAGGCGCATGGCGCCGGCGTCGGCCTCGTGGACGGCGACCGGTGCGCCGGTCAGTTCCCGGAGCGCGTCGGCGCTCCCGTAGTTGCCCGGATGGCCGTGGGTGACCAGGATCAGGGAGATCTCGTCGGGCCTGATGCCGGCCTTCCTCATCGCGGCCAGGATGGTCGTCTCATCCCCGGGGTTGCCGGTGTCGATCAGGAGCACGCTGTGGTCCCTGACGATGAACGCGGTGGTCGGGCCGAGCGGCAAGGGGATGACCGTCGGCAGGTAGCGAACGGCAGCGCTCTCTGTCTTTCGTGCCGGAGCCCGGGTAGCCTGTCCGCTCCCGGCAGAACCCTTCGGATCGGGGTCGGCGGTCCTCATGGCATCTCCACTGTGAGATAGCCTCTCTCCACATCAATGATTCGGTCAGGAGGAAAGAGTGGGGCCAGGCGTGAATTTGGGCGGTCCGGCAGGGTCACCCGGTGGGGGACGACGTCTCCGGCGGTGTTCCAATACGCATATATATCGCGGAAACGAGGTTGAAACTATGACTTGTGCGAGAATGATATCCCGGTATCTCCTCGTAATCCTCGCGGTCCTTGCTCTGGCGCTCGTCGCCGCCCCGGCAGCTGCACAGGAGATCGGCCCGCGGGTGATACAACCCGGTGAGACGATTGAGGTGGGAAGTGAACCGCTCGTCCTCGATCTCATCAACCTCCGCAACGCGGATACGTTCAACCCGGTCACGGAACTCCGGCACTACCGGGACGACGACCCCACAAAGCAGGTCGTCAAGGTCATCGGCGTGCCGAACGATGATCGTTTCACGATCAGCGCCCACACGCTCAACGGGCAGTACGGGCGGTACTACGCGTACAGTGACAAGGACGGCCTGCTCCGGCAGAACAACATCATATTCACGCCCGTTCCGACGGTTACGCCCAAAGAGACTGAAACCACCGCTACGGGCGCGGAGACACCGGCAGGGACACCGGTGACCGCCACGGCCACGACCACGGCGGCCCCGACGCAGGCACCGCTCCAGGGACTGATTGCAATCGCCGCGATCGGGATCTGCGGGCTGCTCGCGGCGACGGGAAAGCGGTAGGCAGGTTCCGGGCACCCATGGGCGTCCCCGACCAGCAGCCCGCTATGCCGGATGGTCTCATAACTTTTTTGGGGACGCCTCTCCCGGATCCGGATGCCGGGGAGGGGATGCCAATTCCCGGGACCTGGGATGGTTCGGCGCACCGCCCTCCTAGAACCTCCACCTAACCCCTCTATTCCGGAAGATTCTGCCTCGATAAGGTAGCGGGGCCCCATGCAGCGTAGAAGAGCAACCCTGCAGGGCCCTCCTGCTACGGGTCGGTATTATATACAGCCATGCATATTCCCCGCCGAGGAAGGATCACCCGTGCGGCCTGCTTCATCATGCTCCCCAC
The DNA here is from genome assembly GCA_016841385.1 of Methanobacteriota archaeon. Classification (GTDB taxonomy): domain Archaea; phylum Halobacteriota; class Methanomicrobia; order Methanomicrobiales; family Methanoculleaceae; genus Methanoculleus. The sequence goes on from JAENZF010000012.1 coordinate 1,921, forward strand.
GATCACCCTCATGTGCCATCCCGCTCATCCGCTCAATGCCCGCACCGGAACGATCTCGTGCGGTCAATGGTTGCCACAGAACTGTCCGGGAACCTTTCTCCTTCAACGACCGGGATCCCCCGGGCCGTGCTTCCCGGATGACAGACGGCCACGGGAGCCCCGCTGGAGGCCAAAACGATGAACGAACGTAACCTGTATGCACCGGCACTGGTCCTGATCGCCCTCGCGCTCGTCGTCGGTGTCGTATCGGCAGAAGAACGCCAGATTACGAATGCTTCGGTGGACCAGGTCTATTCAACGGTCCTTGCCGACCGTGTGCTCTGGTCCGACAACCGGACAGGAGATTATGACGTCTACCTCTACAACCTGACCGAGGAGAGCGAACGTGCGGTCTCGCCGCCGGGGAGCGACCAGTTCGCTTCAGCATTACCGGCCGGCATGGGGATGAGCCAGGACCGGATCGTCTGGGAGGATAACCGGAGCGGAAACCGGGACATCTACCTCTATGACCTCTCCACGGGAGAGGAGACGCAGATCACGAACGAGACCGGCCACGAGATCAACCCTGCCGTCGCCGGTGACTGGATCGTCTGGCAGGACGCACGGAGTGGCAACTGGGACATCTACCTCTACGACCTCTCCACCGGAGAAGAACTCCGGATCACAGAGAACGAGAGTTCGCAGATGACTCCTGCCGTCACCGGGACCATGGTCGTCTGGAACGACTTCCGGAACGGCAACTGGGACATCTACGCCTGGACCCCCGATGAAGCGGCGCCGTCCGCGCCGGGATCGCCCGGGACTCCTGCTCCGGCTGCGCCGTCCACACCGTCCGCGCCGTCTGCCCCCGGGCCGGATCTAACACCCCCTCCACCCGGGACACCTGGCACGACCACCCCACCGACCACTTCGACACCAACCGTGACACCGACACCTACCCCGACCCCAACACCGGAGGAGGATTACGAAGTCGGTGAAATACCCCCGGGACCATCGCCTGAATCGCAGGAGGGAACCCCTGTAACGCCGGTAACCTGGGTACCCGTCGAGATAACGCCGAAAATTCCGCTACCCAGCGAGCTAGGCGATCCGCCGCTCGTCGTAACACCGACGCCCCCGCTCCCGGGGCCGCTCTGACACCCCCTCCACCCGGGACACCTGGCACGACCACCCCACCGACCACTTCGGCACCAATCGTGACATCGACAGCTACCCCAACCCCAACACCGGGGGAGGATTAGAAGTCGGTGAAATACCCTGGGGACCATCGCCTGAATCGCAGGAGGGAACCCTGTAACGCCGAAAATTCTGCTACCCAGCGAGCCAGGCGATCCGCCGTTCGTCGTAACACTGACGCCCCCCGATATAATCGTCAAGTGATCGGATCCAGACCGGCGTAGAATCTCAGATACACCGGTGGGACATGCCCCTGCATTCCACCGGGCCTACTGAGTAGCAGAGCATACGGATGTTTAAAGGTCGGAGACGGAGCTATCTCGAGGGTAGTTTTCAGCAACAAATTCCTGCCGGCAGTCTCGCGCGGCGAAGAGAACGCATCCGCTCGCCGCAAGAAAAAAAGGGAGGGTATTCGATCGGGAAGATTACGCCAGGTAGTCGTCCGGCCGCGGCATCTGTTCCTTCAGACCCTTGCGCCGGCGGATGCTCTTGACCACTTCGTCCACGATGCCGGAGGGGATCAGTTCGAACCCGGCGAACTCGGTGCTCCACATCGCGCGGCCTTCGGTGGCGGACCGGACGTCTCCGGCAAACCCGAAGAGCTCGGCGACCGGCGCCCTGCCGACGATCGTCATCGTGTCGCCTTCGCTCAGCATATCGAAGACCTGGCCGCGCCGGCCCTGGATCTGCGAGGTTGCCGCACCCATCTGCTCGGTCGGGACCGTGATCTGGATCTTCTGGAGAGGCTCGAGAAGCGAGTCGCCGCCGATCAGCAGGCCTGCCTTGACAGCACTCCTGACCGCCGGGATGACCTGGGCCGGACCACGGTGGATGGCATCCTCGTGGAGTTTCACATCCACCAGCCGGATCTTCAGGTTCTGGACCAGTTCGTCGGCGAGCGGACCGCCGCGGAGCGCTTCACGCCAGCCGTCGAGGACCAGTTCCATCGTCTCGTTCAGGTACTGGACACCCTTCGTCATGTCGATGAACATGTTGGTGCCCTGGATCGCCTTGAGGTTCTTGGCCTCGTCCTTATCCATGCCGGCGGCAACGAGGGCGTCACGCCGCTCGATCAACGGCTGGTTCATCGAGACCTCGCCGTCCAGGATCAGCTTCACGACCGCCGGGTCCATCGGCTCAAGCTCGAGGTAGAACCGGTTGTGACGGTTCGGGGACTTCCCTTCGACCGGGCCTGCCCGGCTCGTGATCGTCTCGCGGTAGACAACGATCGGCGGGGAGGTGATGATATCGACGCCCTTGTCACGCTTGATACGGCCGGTGATGATCTCGAGGTGGAGTTCACCCATACCGCTGATCAGGTGCTCGCCGGTCTCCTCGTTGATCGAGACCTGCACCGTCGGGTCTTCCTTACCCACCTGCCGGAGGACCTCGACGAGTTTCGGGAGATCCTTCATGCTCTTCGCCTCGACGGCGACGGTCATGACCGGTTCGGAGTAGTGCTTCAGGGACTCGAAGGGAACCATATCGACGAGCGACGTGACGGTCGAACCGACGATGGCGTCCTTCAAGCCCGTCACGGCGGCGATGTTGCCGGCTGTCAGCCCTTCCACCTCAATCCGCTCGGCACCCATGAAGATGCCGACCTGAGCGAGGCGGTTTGAGCGCTTTGCCGCACCCATGATGTAGCACTCGGTGCCTCGGCGGAGCGTTCCCGAGAAGAGACGGCCGGTGGCGACCTCGCCTGCATGCGGGTCAAACGAGATGTCCGTGACCATCAGGCAGATGGGCCCGTTCGGGTCGCAATTGAGCATTGCCTTGCCCTCGGTGGAGTTGTAGTCGCCGCGCCAGATGATGTGGATACGCCGCTCCTGAGCCTCGAGAGGGTTGGGGAGATGCTTGACCACCATGTCGAGGAGCACGGCGTGCAGGGGGCTGTTCTTTGCCAGCCACTTCATGTCGCCGGATTTGCACTTATCAAAGACGTCCTTGAACGAGACCCCGCTGCTCTTCATGAAAGGAGCGGAGACGGCCCAGTTGTAGAGCGCGGAACCGAAGGCGACGGTGCCCTTCGCGGCATCCAGTTTCCAGCCATCGTTGTACATCTTCTCGTTCATGCCCTTGACCAACTTGTTGACCTTGTCGATCACCTTCGCGAGGCGGATCTGCATCTCCTGCTCGTCCACCTTCAACTCGTTGATCAGCCGATCCACCTTGTTGATGAAGAGAACCGGACGGACACCCTCCTTGAGTGCCTGGCGGAGGACTGTCTCCGTCTGGGGCATGGTGCCTTCGACGGCGTCAACCACGACAACGGCACCGTCCACCGCACGCATGGCACGGGTCACGTCACCGCCGAAGTCCACGTGGCCGGGGGTATCGATCATGTTGATCAGGTACTCTTCGCCGCCGTACTCGTGGACCATCGAGACGTTGCTCGCATCGATGGTGATGCCGCGTGCCTGTTCCTCCTCGTCGGAGTCCATGAAGAGCTGCTTCCCCGCCAGCTCCTCGCTGATCATGCCTGCGCCGGCGAGCAGGTTGTCCGAGAGTGTTGTCTTTCCGTGATCGATGTGGGCGACGATACCGATGTTCCGGATGTGCTCCGGCTTGTCCATCAGCTCCGTCACCCGCTCTACCATCTTCTTTCGTCTGGTCATGAATTACACCAAAAAAAATAATAGGAAGTTTTAGCGGGCGGCCTTTGCAATACGTTCTCTCTCTTCTTTCTTCGAGACGGCGTATGAACGGGTGTCGCCGTTGGCCGCAGAGATCAGCTCGTCGGCAAGCGCCTCGCTCACGCTCTTCTTCTTCTTGTGGCTCGCCTGCAGGACACCGGCAGTGATGAACCGCAGGGCGGTATCGACACGGCGCTGGGGCGCGGTATCGACCGACTTCGGGACGTTGATACCGCCGTACTTCAGCCTGACGGTCTCCTCACGGGGTCCGGTGTTCGCGACTGCGTCCACCAGCACCTGGACCGGGTTCTTCTTGGTCTTCTTGTTGACGAGCTCGAAGGCGTCCCGGACGATGCGGATGGCAAGTTCCTTCTTGCCGGTATTGTTCTCGGTCTGCATCAGTTTGTTGATCAGGCGCTCGACGATCAGCATGTTGCTCTTGTTGAACTGCTGGCCGACGAGCTTGCCGCAGGAGTGCGGCACGATCATCGTGTGCAGGTTCACGTAACGAGCAAGGCTCGGATCCTGGATCTCCACCTCGCTCATGTCCCACCGGTTAAAGAGGAGCTGCTGGGGCTGCTTCCCTGCCTCTGCTTCTGCTTCTACCATACTACTTACCTCCGCGGCTTCTCCTTGCGCCCCGTGACCATTTCACGCAGGCTGACGTTGTTCACCTTGGTCACGACAAACCGGACGCCGGGGATATCGCCCATCGACCTGCCCAGTCTGCCGCCGATGCCCTCGATCTCGACCTCATCGTGCTCGTCGATGAAGTTGATGGCACCGTCGCCGACGGCGAACGCTGTTACCTGACGGCCGTTCTTGATCAGCTGTACGCGGACGCACTTGCGGATCGCAGAGTTCGGCTGCTTTGCCTCAACACCCACCTTCTCGAGAACGATCCCGCGGCCCTGCGGTGCTCCCTCAAGGGGGTCGGATTTCACATCGAGCCCGAGCTGGCGCCTCGCGTAGACGGTGTCGTGCCATCTGTTATTATTTGCGTCGCGCTTCAGTTTTCGGGCTGCAAATTTACCATTTCCCATCGAATACCCTCGTATCAGTTGAATTTGTGGATAGGAGCAACTCCTGGTGTGCTATAAAGCAACGCGCGTTACGGATTTATATATTGTGGAACCCGCTTGCGCGCCGATCTTCCGCCTTAGTTATTTGATCCGGAGCTGATATAATATTATATCCTGGCGGGCAACCTTCATTGATGATAACCCGGATATACAAAGAAGTTTTTTTCGAGGCAACCCATCGCCTGATTCACTATCAGGGGAAGTGTTTCCGGCTGCATGGTCACCAGTGGCGGGTAGAGGCCTGGATAGAGGGTACGGCCGATGAGCGCACCGGGATCGTTCTTGACTACAACTGCATCAAAGAAGTCGTCGGGCGGTTCGACCACCAGGTGATCTTAAACAAGGACGACCCCATGGCGGCGTGCATCGAGACATTCCACCCGGTCGTCACCACCTCCGGCGACCCGACGAGCGAACTCCTCGCCGGGCTGATTGCAGAGATGATCGATACCGAAGCCGCACGCCAGGGACACGACGCCCGCGTGGCGAAGATCCGGGTCTGGGAGTCGACGACCTGTTACGCAGAGCGCACCTATGATCGTCAGTGAGATCTTCCGGAGCCTCCAGGGGGAGGGGAAGAACCAGGGGCGACCCTGCACGTTCGTCCGGCTCGCCGGGTGCAATCTCCGGTGTGCCTGGTGCGACACCTCCTACGCCTGGGAAGGCGGGACGGAGATGAGCGTCACGGAGGTCCTCGACCGGGTCTGGCTGCAGAACGGGAAGCAGATCTGCATCACCGGCGGGGAACCGCTCCTGCAGCGGGAGGAGGTTCTCGAGCTCCTCAAGAAGTTCAGCCTTCACGGATATGCCGTCGAGATCGAGACGAACGGCACCCGGGACTTCCGGGCGGTACAGCCGTACGCCACCATCTGCATGGACGTCAAGTGCCCCTCGTCGGGCGAGAGGAGCGATCTCCGACTCCTTCCCTTCATCACACCCCGCGACTGCGTCAAGTTCGTGGTGGCGGACGAGGACGACCTCCTCTACGCCCGGGCGGTGATGGCCCAGTGCGATATCCGCGGCGAGGTCTTCATCTCGCCGGTGGAAGGGTCCGACTACCGCGCCATCGCGGACTACATCGTGAAAGAGAACCTTCCGGCGAGGTTCCAGTTGCAACTGCACAAGATCCTGGGGGTAAAATGATGAAAGCGGTCTGTCTCCTCTCGGGCGGCATGGACTCCACCACGCTCGCTTACGTCGCAAAGGATATGGGCTACGATATCATCGCGCTCCACTTCACCTACGGCCAGCGGACGGAGAAGAAGGAACGCGAGTGCGCCAGAACCGTTGCCCGGATGCTTGACGCGCGGGAATTCATCGAGATCAGTCTCGAACACTTCAAAAAGATCGGGGCCTCGAGCCTGACGGATGAGAGCATCCCGGTCGAGGAGTATGCCGGCGAGGAGGAAGGGGTGCCGAGCACCTACGTTCCCTTCCGGAACGCGAACCTTCTCGCCATCGCGACCAGCCTCGCGGAAGCCCGACGGGCGGAGGCGATCTTCATCGGTGTCCAGACCGGGGACTACCCGGGGTATCCCGACTGCCGGCCGGAGTTCATCGAGGCGTTCCAGCGGGCGGTCGACCTCGGCACGGCGGCAGACCCACGGATCACCCTGATGACGCCCTTCGTCCGGATGTCGAAGGTGGAGATCGTCAGGAAAGGCCTTCTACTCGGCGTCCCCTACGAACAGACCTGGTCCTGCTACCAGAACAACGACCGGGCGTGCGGGGTCTGCTCCTCCTGCCACTATCGAAAGGAAGCGTTCCGTGAGGTCGGGATAGAGGACCCGATCGAGTACGAGGAGTGAAACATGGAGATCTACAGCGGTGGAAGGCTTACCGTCGAGAAGAGGGAGGTTACCCTCCCGGGCGGACGAACAAAGGAGCGGGTGGTCATTCACCCCGGCGGGGCGGTTGCCATCCTCCCGGTCGAGGGAGACGACTGCTACCTCATCCGGCAGTACCGGTTCGCCATCGACGAGTACATCTTCGAGGCGCCGGCAGGCACCATCGACGAGGGCGAGGAACCGCACGAGACCGCCCACCGGGAGTTGATCGAGGAGACCGGGATGAAGGCGGAGACGTTCGTCCCGAAGGGCTACATCTACCCCTCTCCCGGCTACACCGACGAGCGGATCTGGCTCTACCGGGCCGAGGGTCTCTCCCCCTGCTCCGACTACGGGATGGACGACGACGAGATGATCGAGGTCGTCCGTATTCCAGTGAGCGACCTCGACGCGATGATCGCGGACGGCAGGATCGTCGATGCAAAGACGATCTGCCTCATCTGCCGGTGCCTGCAGTGAAGGGCGGAAGTGGGCATATTTATGCCCTCTCCGGGGAAACATATGGTAGCTTCGACAAATGAACAACATTCAGCTGGCCTGGTGAACTCCGATGGAAGAGACGCAAGAGATGGATACCCCGCGAAAGCGCTACGAATTTAAAAAGATGCTTGAGAGGCTTGCGGAGAAGGAAGGGAGCGGTACCGAGCTGATCACCCTGTATATACCTCCGGATAAGCAGATATACGACGTGACCGCCCAGCTCCGCGACGAGTTCGGGCAGTGCGCCAACATCAAGAGCAAACAGACCCGGACAAACGTCCAGAGTGCTATATCCTCCATCCTCTCCCGCCTGAAATACTATAAGCGCCCGCCGGAGAACGGCATGGCGGTCTTCTGCGGCACGATCAACATCGGCGGCGACCGCACCGACCTTGACTGCGAGATCATCGAGCCGCCCGAGCCGCTCAACACCTACATGTACCGGTGCAGCTCCTCGTTCGAACTCGAACCGCTGCAGCAGATGCTCGGGGAGAAGGAAGTCTACGGCCTGATCGTCCTCGACCGGCGAGAGGCCTACATCGGCTTCCTGCGAGGCAACCGTATCGAGGCGGTCCACGGCGTCACCTCGACGGTTCCCGGCAAGCAGCGAAAAGGTGGTCAGTCGAGCGCACGTTTCCAGCGGCTGCGACTGATCGCCATCAATGAGTTTTACAAGAAGATCGGCGAGCGGGCAAGCGACATCTTCCTCGCCGAGAAGGATTTCTTCGAGCGGTTCAAGGGCGTGCTGATCGGCGGCCCGACCCCGACCAAGGAGGAGTTCGAGGCGGGAGAATTCCTCCACCACGAACTGCAAAAGCGGATCATCGGGCTCTTCGACGTCTGCTACACCAACGAGAGCGGGCTCGCCGAGCTCGTCGAGAATGCGTCGGACGCCCTCAAGGGCCTCGATATCATCAAGGAGAAGAACGTGATGAACCGGTTCCTCCAGGAACTGGTCAAGGATGACGGCGCCGCCTCCTATGGAGAAGAGAGCGTCCGGAAGAACCTGGAACTCGGCGCCGTCGATACCCTCCTCCTCTCCGACAAACTCCGGAGAGCCAGGCTGAAACTTGCCTGTCCGAACAGCGACTACACCGAGGAGCGGACGGTCAGCATCGAGCCGGGCAAACATATCAGGGACCTCGATCTCGGCACCTGCCCGAACGACGGCGCGTCGCTCTATGTAGCGGAAGAGGCCGATATCATCGACGAACTGACCACGCTCGCGGACCAGAGCAGCGCGACGGTCAGGATCATCTCAGACGACTTCGAAGAAGGCTCGATGCTCTACAATGCATTCGGCGGGATCGCAGCGATCCTGCGTTACAGGACCGGATACTGATGTTTCAGGAGAAATACCAACAGATTGAGCGCATGCTCCGGGCATGCACCGGTGAAGAGGACGTCCTCCTCACGACAGGGGGGGATCACGCCGATCTCGCCTCGACCGTAGCGTTTAAACTTGCGAAGAGAGAGAAGCGGGCACCCCCCGCGATCGCCTCCGATATCGCCGGCGAGCTCTCGGCAAACCCCGAACTCGGAGACATCCAGGTCGAGGCGACCGGCCCTTACGTCAACTTCCGGTTCGGGCCGTCACTTCTTTCCGAGGCGGTCAGGGAGGCCGTTCGCCCCGGCTACGGGAGCCTCCCCCGCCGCTCCGGACGGGTCGTGCTCGAGCACACCAGCGCGAACCCGAACGGCCCCCTCCATGTCGGGCACATCAGGAACACCGTCATCGGGGACACCCTTGCCCGGGCGTTCCGGAAGGCCGGACATCCGCTTGAGGTGCAGTATTACTTAAACGACATGGGCCGCCAGATCGCCATCGTCTCGTGGGGGTTCGACCACCTCGAGATCGCCCGCGAGGAGGGCGAGAAGGAGGACCACTACGTCGCCCGGGTCTACATCGCGGCGAACAGGGAGATCGAGAAGAACCCGGAGATCACAAAAGAGATCGACCGCCTCATGCAGAAGGTGGAGCGCGGCGACGCGGAGACCGTCCGGAAGTTCCGGACGGCCGTCTCCCTCTGTGCGGAGGGGATCAAGGCGACCCTTGCCGCCTTGAACGCCCACCATGACCGGTTCGTCTGGGAGAGCGACTTTATCCGGATCGGCGACGTGGACCGGATCATCGAACGGGTCCGGCGCCTGCCGCAGGCCCACGAGGACGAGACCCTCTGGGTCGACCTCTCGGAGCAGGGTTTCGAGAAGAAGTACATCCTCCGGCGGAGCGACGGCACCTCGGTCTACAGCACCCGGGACCTCGCCTACCACACCTGGAAGGGGCGCAACTACGACCGGATGATCGACGTTCTCGGGGCGGACCACAAACTGATCGGCGCCCAGCTCCAGGCCACCCTCAAACTCCTCGACGAACAGCCGCCCGAGATCGTCTTCTTTGAGTTCGTCTCCCTCCCCGAGGGCTCCATGAGCACCCGGGCGGGCAAGTTCGTCTCGGCGGACGAGCTGGTGGAGGAGGTGACCGCGAAGGCCTACGACGAGGTGACCGTCCGCCGCCCGGAACTCCCCCTTGAGGAACGGCACGCCATCGCGAACTCGGTCGCCGTCGCCGCCATCCGCTACGACATCGTGAAGGTCTCCCCCGAGAAGAGCACGGTCTTTAACTGGAAGGAGGCGCTGGACTTCGAGCGGCAGAGCGGCCCCTACATCCAGTACGCCCACGCCCGCGCCTGCAGCATCCTGGAGAAGGCCGGGGAGTTCGAGCAGACGTACCATTACGAGACCGAACACGAGGTCGCGCTCGCCCGGCATCTGGCCCGGTTCCCCGCTGCTATCGAGCAGACCATAGAGGAACTTCGCCCGCACCTGCTCGCCTCATACGCCCGCGAGCTCGCCGACCTCTTCAACGCCTTCTACCACTACGACCCGGTGCTCAAAAGCGAGGGCGAGACACGGAGCAGCCGCCTTACGCTCGTGGATGCAGTCAGGAACACCTTAAAAGAGTCTCTGGAGATACTTGGTATCGATGCACTCAGAAGCATGTAAGGCCCTCCGGAAGCAGGGCTACCAGTTCATCAGCCCGAACTCTTCGGCGGCCGTCAAACCCTGCATGTGGAACAAACGGGCGCTCAAGGGCGGGGAGATGTGCTACAAGGCGCAGTTCTACGGCATCGAGAGCCACCGCTGCGTCCAGATGACCCCGACCCTCCGGTGCAACCAGCAGTGTCTCTTCTGCTGGCGGTCGTTCGAGCACGAGGTGACGGAAGAGGTGGAGTGCCCGCCGTCCGTGATCATCGAAAACCTCCGGCGCGTCCAGAAGAGGGCGCTCTCGGGCTACAAGGTCTCCCCCTCTGTCACGCCGGAACGGTTCGCCGAGGCCCTCGACCCCACGATGGTCGCGATCTCGCTCTCGGGGGAGCCGACCTGCTACTCGCACCTCCCGGAACTGATCGACGGACTCAACACTGAAGGGTATACAACGTTCCTCGTCTCGAACGGCACCCGGCCCGAAGTCCTCGCCAGGTGCCGGCCTTACCAGACCTACGTCTCCCTGGACGCTCCCGACCGCGAGACCTATCTCCACCTCTGCCGACCCCGGGAGGACTACTGGGACCGGGTGCACGAGAGCCTCGCCGGACTTGCCGGCCGCCGGTCCGCCATCCGCACCACCGTGGTGCGTGGCTACAACGATTTCTCCCCGGAAGGGTATGCGGCAATCTATCAGGACTCCGGCGCCCAATTCGTGGAAGTAAAGGGTTATATGTATCTGGGGTACAGTAGGAATCGATTGCAGAGGGACCAGATGCCCGAACACCGCGAGATCAGGGCATTTTCAGAGAAAATCGCGGATCACTGCGACTATTCCATCAAAGATGAGAGTCTGGTGAGCCGGGTCGTCTGCCTGGAGCGGAACATATGAGATTTGATGTGGAAGAGTTCAAAAAGAAGGCGAGAGAGGACTTCGAGCATGCCTGGCACGAAGGGCCGTCGGTGCTGACCCCGGCGGGGGTCTCGGGCCGGTACCCCCGGCTGAAGTACACCCGGGCTACGGCGCACCCGATCTTCGAGATCGTGCAGCGGCTCCGCGAGACCTACCTCTCGATGGGGTTTGACGAGGCGATGAACCCCCTGATCGTTGAGGAATCAGATATTTACCGCCAGTTCGGGCCTGAGGCGATGGCTGTCCTCGACCGGGTCTTCTACCTCGGCGGCCTGCCCCGCCCGAACGTCGGGATTGCAAGAAAGCAGATAGACGGGATCGAGGCCATCCTCGGCCGTGCGGTTCCTCCCGAGACCGAGGAGAAACTCCGCGAGACCCTCCACGGCTACAAGAAGGGAACGATCGACGGCGACGAACTGACCCACGAACTCGCGGTCGTCCTTGAGGCCGATGACGCCGCCGTGGTGCATATCCTTGACTCGGTCTTCCCCGAGTTCCGGGCGCTGGCTCCCGAGTCGTCGCGCAACACTCTCCGGAGCCACATGACGAGCGGCTGGTTCCTGACGCTCTCCTCCCTCTGGGAGAGGCGCCACCTCCCGATCCGGCTCTTCTCGGTGGACCGGTGTTTCCGGCGGGAGCAGGAGGAAGGCCCCACCCGCCTGATGGCCTACCACTCGGCCTCCTGCATCGTCGCGGGGGAGGACGTCACCCTCGAAGAAGGCAAAGCCATCAGTGAGGCCCTCCTCTCGGCGTTCGGGTTTACGGAGTTCCGGTTCCAGCCCGACGAGAAGCGGTCGAAGTACTACATGCCCGGGACCCAGACGGAGGTCTACGCCCGCCACCCGGTCCTCGACTGGGTTGAGGTGGCCACCTTCGGCATGTACTCGCCCTCGGCGCTCGCCGAGTACGGGATCGGCGTCCCGGTGATGAACCTCGGCCTCGGGGTGGAGCGGCTCGCGATGATCGCCTATCAGTCCAACGACATCCGCCAGCTGACCCACCCGCAGTTCTTCCCGCAGGCCCTCTCCGACCACCAGATCGCCGGCGCTGTCCACCTCCGTGAGGAGCCGGCGTCCGCGGCCGGGAAGCGGATGGCGGAGGCGATCCATGATACAGCAGCACAGCACGCCGCCGCCCCCGGACCGTGCGCTTTTACCGCGTGGAAGGGCGAGATCGCGGGAAGGGAGATAGAGGTCATCGTTGAGGAGCCCGAATCCAACACGAAACTCTGCGGGCCGGCCTGCTCGAACGAGGTCTTCGTGCACGACGCTTCGGTGCTCGGGGTGCCGGACATCGAGAAGTGGGCGGAGGTCCGGCGTGAAGGGGTCTCCACCGGCATCACCTACCTCGATGCCGCATCAAGCCTTGCCGCTGCCCGGATCGAGGAGGCGGCGCGGTGCGGGGAGGAGACCCGCGTCCAGGTGAAGATGGCGAAACTCCCTTCAGACGTCAATCTCCGTATCGAAGAGTACGCGATGCGCTACATCACCGACCACAACAAGAAGGTGGACCTCCGTGGACCGGTCTTCCTGACGGTCAGGTCCGTCATCCCGGAGCCGCCGACTCAATAAGGCTTTTTTCTCGCCCCGGTTTCTCTTTTTTCCCGGCCACGCCGTCTTTATCGCGTTCGATGCACTTCCGGAGCAGGGGCAGCACGTCCCGCTGGGCAACCAGGTTGAAGCGGGCCCTGCTCGGGGCGAGCCCGACCTTGATCGAATAGGCTTCGGGCGGCATCGCCTCAAAGAGGTCTTCATCGGTCCTGTCGTCCCCTATGGCGAGGATGAAGTCCCAGGCATGTCGGGAGACCCAGTTCAGCGCCGCCCGTCCTTTGTTGACGACGTTGTTCTTGATCTCGATGACCTTGTTCCCCTCCATGACGCCGACATTGAGGTTCGACGTCAAATGCAGGAGGTCGTCTTTGAGATCTTTTGCCCGCTGTGCGCCGAGCAGCGGCTCGGTTCTCCGGTAGTGCCAGACGAGGGAGTAGTCCTTCTCCTCGACGAAGGCGCCGGGCGTTCGGTCCGTATAGAGCTCGAGGAGCGGGTAGATCTCCCCTTTCCACTCGTCCGAGAGCGCTTCAGGCATCCGCCACTCTCCGGAACGCTCCTTTACCCAGACACCGTGCTCGGCGATGATCCCGATATCCATCGCCCCGAACCAGGCATCCAGCGTAGACCGGTCTCTGCCGCTGATCACCACCACCTCGTTTCCGGGTGTGCGGGAGAGGACCTCGAGTATCTCCCGTGTGGCGTCGCCGGGGACCGCCTTCTCGGGTTTTGCGGCGAAGGGCACCAGGGTGCCGTCGTAGTCGAGGAGGAGCAGCCGGTCCTTGCCGGCAGCGTAGTCCGCGACCAGAGTGTCCCTGATGGCGGGGGTGACGATCTGTTCGGAGCGCTCGACCCGGACCGCCCGGGCATCGTTTAAGCGGTTGAGGAAGTCACCGACCCAGTGCTCGATGTCGTAGCGCATCAGCCGTTTCTGCATGGTCCGGTTCCGCTCGATCTGCTCCTTCTCCGGCATGGCAAGCGCCGTCTCGATCGCCTCGATCACCGCGTCCTGGTCGTTCGGGTTGACGATTACCGCCTCACCGAGCTCCTCCGCCGCTCCTGCCATCTCGGAGAGGATGAGAACCCCGGTGCCGTCGGTCCTGGTGGCGACGTACTCTTTCGCCATCAGGTTCATGCCGTCCCGGAGCGGCGTCACCAGGGCGACGTCGGCGGCGCTGTAGAACGCCACCAGTGTCTCGAACGGGAGGAAGTTGTAGAAGTAGCGAACCGGGATCCAGTCGGTCGTCCCGTACTTCCCGTTGATCCGGCCGACGAGTTCATCGATCCGTTTCTTCAGCATCTGGTAACTGGTGACGCTGGTCCTGGACGGGACCGCGACGAGGACGAGAGAGACTTTCCCCTGGTACTCCGGCTTCTTCGCAAGGAGTGCGTCGAAGGCCTCGAGCCGGAGCGGGATCCCCTTCGTGTAGTCCAGGCGGTCGAACGAGAGGATGATCTTGCGTTTCCCGTACTTATGCCGGATCCGTGTGATCTCCTTCTGGACCGGGGTGCTGCCCGCGGAGTCGGCGAACCGGTGGTAATCGATGCCCATCGGGAAGAGGTCGGTCCGTACCATCCGGGTCCCGGTCCTGACCTCCCCGAAGGTGTGCTCGTACCCGAGGAGCCGTCGGACGCTGGAGAGGAAGTGGCGGACGTACCCGTAGGTATGAAAGCCGATGAGGTCCGCCCCGAGCAGGCCGGAGAGGATCTCCTTCCCCCAGGGCAGGTTCCGGAATATCTCGAACGACGGGAAGGGTATGTGGTGGAAGTAGCCGATCTCCGCATCGGGCAGGCGCTCCCGGAGCATCTGCGGCAGGAGCATCAGGTGGTAGTCGTGCACCCAGATGACGTCGTCGGGCCGGGCCACTTCCATCACGGCATCGCAGAACCTCTCGTTCACCCGCTGGTAGACCTGCCATGTCTTCGGGTCGTAGTCTGCAGAGAGGTTGAAGTAGTGGAGGAGCGGCCAGAGGGTGTTGTTGCAGAACCCGTCGTAGTAGTGCTTGATATCGTACGGGGTGAGGAAGACCGGGTGGCACTGCTCTTTTCTGAGCGTCTCGACGATCCGGTCTTTCTCCTCCTCCTGCTTCCTTTGAACGTTCATACCGGGCCAGCCGACCCAGAGACTCTCGTAGGATTTGTAAAATGAGCCTACTCCGGTGGCAAGACCGCCGACACTCCGTTGCAGGCGGAGATCGCCGTTCTTCCGGGAGATGCTGACCGGAAGCCTGTTCGAGACTATCAGTAATCTGTTCATGATTCGACCCTGCTCACAGTCGTAGGATGATCCACCCAAAGATTCTCAACCAAAATTAAGGTTTTGGAAAAATCTCGAAAAATTGCAGA
>JAENZF010000012.1:17035-25340 GCA_016841385.1 Methanobacteriota archaeon
CGATACGCGGTACAGATTGCGGCGGGAGCGGTTCTCGGCGCTACAGGCATCCTCCTCCCGTTCCTCGTAGACGGGACAGAGGCAATCTCTTCGCTCCTGGTGACGATCGGTCTCGTGATCCTCGCGGTGGCCGTGGTCCGACACTGGAGATTCCGGGACGAGCCGGAGAAAGACGAGCGGACACAGAAGATCGGGGCCTACGGTGTCTCCTACTCGTGGTTTCTCACCCTCGTCTTCCTCGCGCTTCTCTTCTGGGTAGACTACCTCGGCGTGCTCGCCCTCACGGTCGAGAGCGTGCTGCTCGCCACCATCCTGCTGATGGGGCTCTCCGCCCGCATCTTCCAGTGGTACCTCTGCCGGCAGGGGGACGTGGCGTGAGGCCGGCAGGGCAGCGATGAAACGGATGAGCGCGGCGGTTCGGCACCTGCTCCGGAAGGGGGATGCCGGGTGAAGACCCGGATCCGGGAACTCCGGGCGAAGACGGGGCTTACCCAGGAGGAACTGGCACAGCAGGTGGGAGTCCGGCGGGAGACGATCGTCTTTCTCGAGAAGGGGAAGTACAACCCCTCCCTGAAACTCGCCTATAAGGTGGCCAGGGCACTCGGCTCCACGATTGAGGAAGTCTTCACCTTCGAGGACGAAGACCTGGCGTGACCATGCCATACCCGGTGGATGATTGCACGGCAGGTAGGGAAGGGATTCCATGAACGCCGCTGCCATCCGGGTTTCTGAGACGATGCGGACCTCCTCGCTCCTTCCGCCCGGCGGATGGCAGTCGACGCCCTCCGGGGACTGACCGGTGAGCGGGTGCAGGAGAGGGTGCTGCAGAAGGCGTCCACCTCAGGACGATACGACGGAACAACAAAGGAATCGCAAAAAGATATTGGGGGCAATCTCTATGTTTGGAATGACAGGATAAAAACTGTTTTGGTTTAGGATTCACAGCAATATACTCCCGATTTTCGTTTAAACCAATATTCGGGCCCATTTTTCCAGAATATATTTTTATCACCAACTAAATATATTTTAAGGATACGCTCTGATCATTCGGGATGAGCGCAGCATCCAGGAATTGTTTTCCGGGTTTTCGGGAGATGCGTGCCGATTTTTTCCACCCTACAGGCCCGGAGCCGACCAGGCACCGCGCCTCCGCCTCGAGCTCCGGCAGGAGCCCGGTCCAGGTCGACCGGGTCACCACCATTCGGCCTCCCCGGCGAAGACCCGCGGGCGACAGGTCGCGCAGAACGCCGGACCCTTCCGGTCGGTCTCGGCGATGGTGTTTGAGAAGCACATGACGCACCGGGAATCCTCGCAGTGGGCGAGCCCGAAGGTGTGCCCCAGTTCATGCACCGCTTCCACGACAGCCCGGCGCCGGAAGACGCCCGTGTCTTCCGGGAGGTTGTAGAACGGCTGCCTGAGACGGTGGAGGGAGATCAGAGCGTTTCTCCGGCCCGCAATCCCGAAGACGAAGTTCATGCCCGGGAGGTAGAGGTCGGCGTCGGTGACCCCCAGCGCCCGGTCACAGCCGGCGATCTCCCCGGAGAACGAGAGGGACTCGAGCACCATCTCTGCATCGTACTGGCTGCGGCCGGCGTTCCACGCGGTTGCAGGGAGCGGGATCTCCTTGCCCATCGCAACATTACGGGAGAATACCGTCTTCAGGGAGCCCTGGAGCATCCGCATCTCTCCCGGATCGATCTTTCCGATAGGAACTAGGATGATGCTCATGACGGGACCCCGGTGGGTATCGGTAGGCGGGGACTTGATGGTATCGGTCAGGGGTTCAGGGGGTGGGCGTCCGCAGAGAGCCGTCCGGCAAGGTCCTCGAGGAGGATAACGGCCGCCTCCCGATCAAGCGGCTGGTTCTGGTTCCCGCACTTCGGGGAGTAGATGCACGCCGGGCATCCCGCGGCGCACGCACAGTCGCGGACCAGTTCGTGCGCCATCCCGGCGATCTCAGGAAGGAGGGCGAAGGCCTTCTCCGCAAGCCCGATCCCGCCCTCGTAGCCGTCGTAGACGAATATCGTCGGCGCATCGGTTGCAGGGTGGAGAGGGGTCGAGAGCCCGCCGATATCACGGCGATCGCAGACGACATGATAGGGCATGACGGCGATCAGGGCGTGCTCCGCACCGTGCAGCCCGCCGGCAAGGTCCCGCCCTCCGGCGGCGACCGTTTCTGCCGTCCGGTCCGGCATGGTGAACCAGAGGGCCTTCGTCATGAGGCGGAGCGGCGGGAGGTCCAGCCGGTGGTGGCTCACGATCCGGTCGTAGCGCCGCACCGTATACCCAACGACCTCTTCGGTGACCGCGACGTCGCCGAAAGAGACCTGCACGCCGCCGATATCGCGGCGCCGGAGTTCCTGCACGACCGCCACGTCGGTGGTGGAGAGAGGCTGGGTGTAGGTATCGGTATCGGTCTCCTCCGCCCGGATGGTGTGCTGGTCGAGGTCCATCCCGGTCACCACGTGGGTCTCTCCCCGGTGGAGGAGGACGGCGCCCGGGTGCGCCTCCCGGTAGGCCTGCCCCCGGTCCATCGTCTCGAGCAACCTGCCCCCATGCATCACCCGAAAGGTATCGGAGGTGACGGCGTCGAGCCTGACCATATCCACCGCCCGTCCCCGCCCGGCGTAGATCCAGCCCCGTGAAGCCTTCCGGAGCAGATGGACCCGCTCGAACGCCGCAAGCATCCCGGAGAGGCCCGGACCGAACCAGCGGCCGTCACGCTCCGGGTCGACCGGGAGTTCCGCCGCTGCACAGAGGAGGTGGCCCGAGAGGACGTAGGGGTTCCCCGTATCCACGACGGCGTGCTCGCAGGGCCGGGAGAAGAAGACCTGCGGATGGCGCATGAAGTACTGGTCGAGCGGGTTCTCGAACGCGACGAGAACGGCGAACGACTCGCCGGAGCGACGCCCGGACCTTCCCGCTTGCTGCCAAACAGAGATCATCGTCCCGGGATACCCGGAGATGATGACGCCGTCAAGCGACCCGATATCGATCCCGAGTTCGAGCGCGTTCGTCGTCACGACGCCGCGGAGACTGCCGTCTTTGAGGCCGTCCTCGATCGCACGCCGATCTTTTGGGAGGTAGCCTGCCCGGTAGGCGCTTATCCCGGGGACCTCCCGGGACCGGACCGCGATCAGTTCGGCAAGTTTCCGGGAGACGGTGAAACAGAGCGTCCGGCACCCGCTCTCCACCGACGCGAGGAGGAGGTCTTTTGTCACCGAATGGACGGACCGCACGCCGCGTTGGGCAGACGGGTTGTAGAGGATGAACGTTTTCTCTCCCCGGGGCGACCCGTCCTCCCCGATCCAGGCCGCCGCTTCCCCCGTCAGGCGGGCGGCGAACTCGTCGGGGTTTGCAAGGGTGGCGGAGGAGAGGACGAACTGCGGGCGAGCCCCGTAGTGCCCGGCGATGCGGGCAAGGCGGCGGAGGAGCATGGCCATATGGGACCCCGCAACGCCGCGGTAACGGTGCGCCTCGTCGACCACCACGAACCGGAGGTTCCTAAAGAAACGGCCCCACTTCGTGTGCCAGGGGAGGACCTGGTGGAGCTCGTGCGGGTTTGAGAGGATGACCCTTGAGCGTTCCCGGATTGCCGGCCGCCGGCCGCCGGGCGTGTCGCCGTCGTAGATGGCGGCGTCCACCCGGATCCCCGAAACCTGCTCCATCTCCCGGACCACCTTCACCTGGTCGTTGGCGAGCGCCTTCGTGGGGTAGAGGAAGAGCGCGGTCGCGGCGGGATCCCCGGCAAGGCGCTCGAAGACCGGGAGCAGGAAAGCGAGCGTCTTCCCGCTCGCGGTCGGGGTGGTGATGATGACGTTCTCCCCCACCCGCAGCCGCTCGATCGCCGCGCACTGGTGCGTGTAGAGCCGGATCCCTCTTCCTTCGCAGTAAGCCCGGAGTTCTTCCGGAAGGGGCCGGGAGAGATCACCGTAACGGGCTTCCCGGGGAGGGATGGTCTCGATATGCGCGATCCGCTCCCGAAACCCGGGATCGGCCGCGAGCAGGTCGAAGAAGTCACGCACCGCCGTCGCCATCCCCCCTGAGAAGCGCAAAAAGCCGGGCGAGCGAGATGAGGTCCTGCCGGTTATGCTCCACCACCGGGACAAGCGGGCCGGGATTCCCGGTCCGCTGGTAGGCATCGTAGAACTCCGGCACCATCCTGCCCGGGACATCGCTCTCCCGGCCGACGCCGAGGACCCCCGTCTCGAGTGCGCTGAGCCGGCAGGTGGCGAACGAGTTCCTCCAGCGCCGGCGTGCGAAGTGGAGGACGTCGAAGTGAGGCATGCCGAGGCCTGCCGGGATGCCGTAGTAGGCGAGCCGCTCCCGGATGTAGGGGAGGTCGAACGCCCGGCCGTTGAAGGTGACGAGGGCTGCTCCCTCCGTTTCCAGGTCAGGAAGGACGGCGGTGAGCGCCGCCTCCTCCTCTTCTACGGACCGGAGCAGGTACTGGCGAGTGGTGATCGACCCGTCCCCGACCCGGGCGAGGCCGATGAGGATGATCGGCCGGGAGAAGAGACCCAGCGTCTCGATATCGAGGAAGACGAAATCTTCGGGAGCGTGGAACCGGCTGGCCTCAAGGAGGAGCGGGTCGCTCCGTCGATGCCGCCGCCCAATCTCTTCCACGAGATCGCGGGTGTTCCCTCCTGCTACCGAATCAAGGAGCCGTGCGGCCTCCCGGCGGTAGAGAGGGTGCCGGGCAAGATCGGCAACCGTCCGGTAACCCCGCCCCTTCAACCTCCGCTCTGTCACTTCGCCGATGCCGTGGACCAGAGTGAGGTCAGCAAGGATAGCCGCCGCCGCCCGGTCAGGATCCCGGTCGTCAAGGTCCATGGCGCCCCGGGATTCGAGGACGTAACACGTCCCGGAAGGGCACGCAACCTCCCGACCGCAGAAGACGTCCTCAAGTGCCCGGCCCCGATACCCGGCGACGAGGTCGTCCCGGAGCCTCCGGGCCCTATCGTAGTCGGAGCGGCAGATGAACGAGGACCAGGGGTCCGGGGAAAACCTGTCGCTCTCGCCGACGACGTCATACTCTCTGGCCCGGTCAACCCGGGCCCGCCACAGCCTCCCTGCCTGATCGAACGGGTGAGCCATTCTGTCGGCAGAGGGTTAGATTCTGCCGGCATTCAACATAACCGCCGCGTGGTGAAAGTGAACGGGGCCCGGTCTCCCTCCCGCATCACCCCCGCCGTGCAGGTTTCACCACGATCGAGCACGTACTGTCGCCGGCACAGATGGCGCTCAGGTACTTCGGGGCGTAGTCCCGGTTCAGGCCCGGTATCGCGGCGTTCGAGTAGGCATGACAGGCGTTGCAGACGGCGAGCGGGTTCTCTCCCTGCTCTTTTGCCCGCACGGCCATCGCACACTTCCGGACGGTCAGGACCGCCTCGTCAGGCCCGGAGCCCCCGATCTCGTACTGGTAATCGGGCCCGAAGAGCACCCTTGTTGCCGCCGCAAACGCCTCCGCAACCTCCCGTGCGTCTCTGAGCGGCATCCCGA
Organism: Methanobacteriota archaeon; assembly: GCA_016841385.1. Classification (GTDB taxonomy): domain Archaea; phylum Halobacteriota; class Methanomicrobia; order Methanomicrobiales; family Methanoculleaceae; genus Methanoculleus. Next base: position 22,538 of record JAENZF010000012.1, read on the forward strand.
AGGCTCGGGCGATGACGCCCGCTTCTCTGCCCTGCTCCCCCCATACCGCCCGCTCGACCTCGTTGTAGAGCTGGTCGTCGGCGCCGTCCCTGATGGCTCTCCGGTAGGCAAGCGGCAGCGCGGAGACCTCGCGGGCGGCCAGTTTCCATCTCACGTCCACCGGTATTCGTTCGAATGCATCCATATCCTGTTCCCCCTCCTCGTGACGGTTTCCGGATCAGGGGCGGGTACACTGCAACCCACATGAAGGTTCTCCCGTGTTGCCGGAACGGCGGAAGGGGCGTCGCGCCTTCCCGGGCACCGCATAAATACTCCCGCAGACAACAGAAGGAGGGATATGAAGATCGGAGCAGTCCTGATCGACATCGACGGCGTCCTCTACGTCGGCGACCGGCCGGTCGTTGGAGCGGAGCGGGCGCTCCGGGAACTCGATCGGCGGGGAATACCCTACCGGTTCGTCTCCAACACAACCCGCCGCTCCCGCCGTTCGGTCGCCGACCGTCTGCAGGGCCTCGGCTACGCCATCCCTGAACCCTGGATCGTCACCGCCCCGGTCGCCGCCGCCGCACACCTGCGGGAAGAAGGCCGGACCCGGTGCTTCCTCCTCACCACCCCCGATGCCCGGACAGACTTTGAGGAGGCCGGCATTGTGGCTGTAGAGGAGGGTGCCGATGCGGTCGTGGTCGCCGATGCGGCCGAGGGTCTCACCTACACCGCGATGAACCGGGCGTTCCGTCTCCTGATGGACGGCGCGGACCTCGTCGCGCTTGAGAAAGACCGCTACTGGATGGGGCCGGACGGGCCGATGCTCTCGGCCGGCCCCTTCGTGGCTGCGCTCGAGTACGCTACCGAAAAGGAGGCGGAGGTGATCGGGAAACCCTCTCCGGCGTTCTTCCTCCGTGCGCTCCGGGAGATCGGGATAAACCCGGATAAGGCGGCGATGGTCGGCGACGACATCGTCACCGATATCGGCGGCGCCCGGGCCTGCGGAATGAAAGGAATCCTGGTCAGGACCGGCAAGTACCGGGAAGAGACGGTCCGCCAATCAGGCATCACGCCGGACCTCGTCATCGACTCGCTGGCAAACCTCCCGGATCATCTCTGATACCATGTGGAAACGAATCCTCACCGCGCTCGTCCTCGTCGCCGCGGCCCTCGGGGCCGGGTGCCTGGGTGCCCTCCTGACGCCGTCGGTCGTCCCGCCGGCGATCGTGCCGGTCGAGGGGGCGGCCCTCGACGACCTGCCGGCCTACACCTTCCCCTTCGGGGACGGGGAAGAGACGATCCGGATCGATCCCGACCCGGCGGTCTATGCAGGCGCTAAGAAAGCGGATCGGCAGCTCTACCTCTCCGAAAACCTCCCCGAAGAGGAGTGGATCCCGATCTATTATCTGGCGTTCGTCAACGACTCCCGGCAGGAACCCTTCTATGCGGACCTGCTCGCGGCCTTCCGCGAGATCCGGGACCGGGAGGGGCTCGACGACGACCGTTACCTGGAACTGATCGCCGCGTTCGTGCAGTCCATCCCCTACAGGACCGACGCCTCGATCGTGGAGCCGAAGTTCCCCATCGAGACCTACGTGGACACTGAGGGCGACTGCGACGACAAAAGTCTCCTCCTCACCGGGCTCCTGGCCCGGGAAGGCTACGGGGTCGCGCTCTTCTACTTCGAGGACGAGGCGCACATGGCTGTCGGGGTGGGAAGCGCCGGGTGCTTCTACCGCAACACTCCTTTCGCCTACATCGAGGCCACGAACGCGAGTTACGTCGGGATCCCGCCTGCGGCGCTCGCGGACGGGACTGTTCTTTCCAGCGACCCCCTGGTGATCCCGGTCGGGGACGGGCCCCGCATCTACGCGGGGTGCGACCAGATTCATACGATCGAACGTGCTCTCTCCGCATCCCGCGATCGGGTCGAGGAACTCACGCCCGAACTCGCGGCACGCACCCGGGAACTCGGGGTGCAGGAAGAGGCACTCGAGTCCCTCGGTGCACGGATGGCGGCCCTCTCCCGGGCCGGGGAGATCCGGGAGTACAACCGTCTCGTCCCGGAATACAACCGGAAGGCCCGGGACTACAACACCGCGGTAGGAGCCTACAACGCCCTGCTCGATGAGTCGGGGGCTGCCGTGGAACTCCACAATTACCTCGTCACCCACGCCCACGACCGGCCCGGGTCGTACCTCCGTGCCCGGGCATACCTCGGAGAGTGAACGCGGGCCGGCTACTCCCAGACGGTGCATCGGGCAGGTATTCCCGGGAGGACTTAAGCGAGGCTCTCTGCCCTGAGAGGGGTGTGGTTCGCCGGGGCGGTGGCGGCGAAGTACGCCGCTTTACGCATCTGGCTCCGCCGAACAACGGTCGGATACCGGGCGGCCCGCTCGGCGAGGCAGGCAAACGTGGTGAATGCGGAACTTTCCATATATGAAACGGGACGAGGCCATTACTTAACCGTAGGCCGCGTGCGGGGTGAAAGTGAAGAGCCGGGGGTCCGCTCGGAATTCGGCATCCTTTACGCAGGAATTCCGGGGATTTGCACCCATTTAACCAAACTATAGAGCGCCGTCGCGATCCGGACCCCTGTCCGCCGGAATGGTAATTGCTCCGTTGGCAAGTGTTAATGTATTCCCTGACAAATACATGGAACGGAGTGCCGTATGCTGGATATCAGTGATTTACACGTGAGCGTGGATGGCGCCGAGAAGCTCCACGATATCAACCTCCATATCGGGCAGGGGGAGACCCATATCCTGATGGGGCCGAACGGCTCGGGAAAGAGCACGCTGCTCAAAGCCGTCATGGG
>JAENZF010000232.1 GCA_016841385.1 Methanobacteriota archaeon
GCACCGGTCGCCGTCCACGAGGCCGACGCCGGTGCCATGCGCCTCGGGTTTGACGGGCTGCGTTTTCCCGCCGGGATCATCCCGCGCCTGATCGGGTTTGCAGGCGGCAGGAGGACCGTCCCCGGTTCGGGCGGTGTTGAGCCCGATATTGTTGTCAGGGGGATCGCCGACCTTGCGGCCTTCGGGGTCCGGGGCAGGATCCTCCCCACACCGGGGCATACTTCCGGTTCGGTCTCGGTTCTTGTCGCCGGCGGCACCGCTATCATCGGCGACCTCCTCTCCGCTCTGTTTCCGGGTGGGAGGCCCCGGCTGTCCTTCAGGACGGAAGACCCCACGGCGGCAAGGAGGAGCCTCCGGGCACTCCTCGCCTTCGGGCCGGAACGGGTCTACGCGACGCACGGAGGGCCGTGGCCGGGGGCGGAGGTGTGGAGGCGGTTTGGAGACCGGGTGAGGGGTAAGGGCCGGGAGTAGCCCGCGAGATCCCGCCCCCCTGAATCCGACGGGCAGGGAGAGCGCCCGGCAGTAACCGGCGATTTGGGAAGGTTTATTCCGGAGGGCTTTTCGTGTCAACCGTAAAAAAAGATGAGGTTGACATGGGGGCCCGACCCCCACTACATGGAGCGTGGAGACATGGTACGAATACCGCAATGTATGAGCACCCAGCACCCTGACAACGTCAATCTGCCGTTTTTCGCCGAGAGTCCGGAACTCGGCGGTGAAGACGAGGTGCAGGAGGCATACTATGCCTACTCCCACCTGGGATGCAGCGAACAGATGTGGGACTGCGAAGGAAAAGAGGTCGACAATTTTGTGGTCAGGAAACTGCTGACCCGGTACGATACGTTCTTCCGGGAGAAGCAGCTCGGGCGAGACGTCTTTCTGACGATGCGGGTCCCGAACCCCGAGATCGAGACGGCCGAGGCAAAGATACTCCTGGAGACCCTCGAGAGTATCCCGCGGTCGTTCGATACGGCGTGCCTTTTTTACGGGGAAGAGTGCCCCCCGATCTACGAGGTGATCCTGCCGATGACGGCGTCTCATACCGCCGTCGATAACATCTACCGCTACTACACGGATATCGTCGTCGGGAAACAGGAGAGGCACCTCGGGGAGGGGAGCAAGACCATCGCAGACTGGATCGGGAGGTTCCGGCCGGACCGGATCAACGTCATCCCGCTTTTTGAGGAGATGGACCACATGCTGGACGCGCACAATGTGGTCGGGCGCTACCTCGAAGGCAAGGATATCGCCGATCAGCGCGTCTTCCTTGCCCGGTCAGACCCGGCAATGAACTACGGGCTTGTCAGTGCGGTCCTCCTGAACAAGATCGCGCTCCGGCACCTCCGGGAGGTCTCGGAAGAGACAGGAACCCGGATATACCCGATCATCGGCGTCGGTTCGGCGCCCTTCAGGGGCGGCCTCTCTCCCCTGACCGTCGACCGGGTTACCGCCGAGTACCCGAGCGCTCACACGTTCACCGTTCAGTCGGCGTTCAAGTATGATTACCCGCTCGAAGACGTCCGGAACGCCGTTCGAAGATTGGAAGAACGGTGGCCCACGAGGCCCCTGCCCATCGACGAAGAGGCGGCGCTTGACCTGATCGAGAGGTATACGAGAGCGTACGAGCGGCAACTCGGCCCGCTTGCCCCCCTGATCAACCGGGTTGCCCGACATGTTCCCGAAAGACGGAAACGGAAACTGCATATCGGCCTCTTCGGGTATGCGCGGAGCACTGGCGGCATCACCCTGCCCAGAGCGATCAAGTTCACCGCCGCTCTCTACTCGATCGGTCTCCCTCCCGAGATTCTCGGCCTGGATGCGCTGGACGATGCCGACATAGGATATATCAGGGAGGTCTATGTCAACTTCGATGAGGACCTGAGGGCGGCCTGTCGGTTCCTCAACACGGAGACCGGTTTTGTCCCGTCCGAACTCGCGGCCAGAGTGACCGACCTGACGGACGTCGAATCGGACGAGGAGCATACGCAGATCACGGCCGCGATTGCCCGGGCGCTTCGGGAGAACGAGACCGGGAAACTGACCTCGCTCGTCCTGCAGGCGGCGCACCGGCGCAAGTTCCTGGGGTGACCCGGGGCTCCGGCGTGCCGGAAAGGGGACGGCTAAAAGAGAGTGGGTGTTTTGCCCTCCCCCCTGCCCGTGGGCAGGGGAGAGCGTGCAGAGTTACTCGATGGTAAATGCCATCGAGAATGTGGTCTCGTCTCCGGTCACGTTTTCCCA
>JAENZF010000233.1 GCA_016841385.1 Methanobacteriota archaeon
GGAGAGCATCACCTCGACGGTCTCCACGATGACGACGTTCGTGATGGCGATTGCGGGGATATCGCTCCTCGTTGCCGCTGTCTCGATCTTCAACGTGATGATGATGTCGGTGAACGAACGGGTGCGGGAGATCGGCATCCTTCGCTCTATCGGAACACAGCGGGGCGAGATCCTGCGGATGTTCATCTACGAGGCGGGGATCCTCGGCCTCGTCGGCGCGACCATCGGTGCCATCGCGAGCATCGTCATCGGCTACATCGTCGTCTTCGGCATGGTCGGCACCGCCGAGTACTTCTTCACGCCCGGGAGTATCGTCTACGTCCCGATGGCCATGGCCATCGGGGCCGCAATATGCGTCGTCACCGGGGTCTACCCGGCGTGGCGGGCATCGAACCTCGACCCGATCGAGGCGTTGCGCGCGGAGTAAGAACAGGAAGAAGGATGGAGATCATCCTTCTCCCCAACCGGGCAGCACGTGGGTGCACGATCACGGCCTCTGAACCGCCGCCCTCTCCGCCTGCCCGGCGAGTTCCCGGAGCACCGCCCGGGCGAGCCCGACGTTGGCGTAGTCCCGCTCGGGGACCACGTCCCGGATGCAGGCCGGCACCTCGACGAACCGCTCAGCCTCCCGTATCTCGGATGCGAGCGCCTCAAGGTTCCTCCTCTCGTGCATACGTTCCCGGTGCCAGGCCGCGGACCCACGGTCGGGATCAATCTCGAGGATCGCCTCGTAGCAGTCCACCGCCTCATCGTACCTGCACATAGCCCCGAGCACCCAGCCCCTGCTCTGCCAGGCGAGGATATGGTGCGGGTCCAGCGTGAGCGCCTTCTCACAGCAGGCGATAGCATCTTCGTTCCTGCCCAGGCGGGCGAGAACGTATCCCTTCCTCTGCCAGGCCGTCGCATCTTCGGGATCGATGGCGAGCGCTTGATCGAAACAGGCGAGCGCCTCATTGTAGCGATCGGCTTTGAGGAGCGCAAAACCCTTCCGTCTCCATAGAACAGGGTCGTCGGGGGAGAGTTCAAGGGCCTTATCGTAACAGACGGTTGCCTTGTTGTAGTTTCTGGTGCTGCAGAGAGCCTGACCTCTGTGATACCATGCTTCGGCACCCTCTTCTCTAGTCGCCATCGGGCCTATTGGGGAGACCAACCCATAAGAACCTAACCCGTATCCTCCGGGAACGTTTAAGACCGGTTGAACGAGAGATAACTGTATTATGGCAGACAGGATTCTTGTTGCCTATGCCACCCGCTACGGCTCGACCGCAGAGGTGGCGGAGGCGATCGGCGATGAACTCCGGAAGGCAGGCGTTGCGGTCGATGTCCGGCCGGTGAGCGAAGTCCAGGATCTCTCCCCGTACCGGGCGGCCATCATCGGGAGCCCGATCTACATGGGGAAATGGCTCCCGGAATCGCAGGTCTTCATTGAGCGGAACCAGCAGCACCTGCGCAGCATCCCGGTCGCCTACTTTGCCGTGGGGCTCACGGTCGCAGACGGGGGGCCCGAGGCCCTCAGGAAGGCGGAGGCGTCAATGGACCAGGTCAGGATGCTCGTGAACCCCGTGGATGCCGGCATCTTTCCGGGAAGACTGGAGAGCGGTCGCTTATCCCTCCCGGACCGCACCATCATCAAACTCATCCGGGCAAAGACGGGAGACTTCCGCAACTGGGAAGCCGTCCGTGCCTGGGCGGAGGCGGTGCGCTCGAAGATTGCCCCGGCGTGACCAGCATAGAAAGCAGCAAAAATGCATGCCTGAGATCAAAACCCCTCATTTCCTCATCCAACCCTTCCGGCCTGCAAGAAAAGGCGCTTATAGGACGACCGCTCATTTATAAAAATCATCAGGTGAACCGGGTGAACAAATATTCTTTTGTCGCGAGAATGCCCGACGAACCGGGCGCGCTGCACCGCGCGGCCGAGATCGTCAAGTCCTATTCGGGCAACATCATCCGCATCCAGTACGACCGCAGGATCGATCCCGCCACGGTCTTCTTTGAGGTGACCGCCACACCGGAGACCTACTGCCGGATGAAGGACGATCTCCACGCGATCGGCTACCTCCAGGAATCGCTGCCCACGCTCGGGTTTCTCAGGTTTTCCGTATACCTCCCCCACGAGCCCGGATCGCTCTTCGAACTCCTCACCTACATCACCGGGGCGGGGGCAAACATCGCCTACATCGACTTCGACGACCGGCGGTGCG
>JAENZF010000234.1 GCA_016841385.1 Methanobacteriota archaeon
TCCCGGATGAAGTTCTTGAACAGGTGCACATGACCAGGATGACCCATATCGATAAGTATTCTCATTATGTTCCCTCTTGCCAGCCACCTGCCACGGTCAGTACCATCCGCCGTTCTTCTCCGCCTGCATGTCAAACAGCATTGCAAAGAGCAGGAACTGCGCTCCCAGGCCAAAGATGAGAATTGAGATGACTGCCGGCACGAAGATGGGGTACCCCTGGATAAATTTGAAGTGCAGGGCGTAGGCCCCGACCAGCAACCCGAGAACCGTAAAGATCGCACCGAAGAAGTAGTAGAACACCAGCGGGTGGAATCCCATGACGACGTACTTCGTCTTCATCCTCCAGAGAAAGTCCTTCAGAAGAAGCCTGGAGAGTTTCACTATATAACTGCTGTACTTGATCTTCGACCGTTCGAGCCCGTAGCGTGCAGGGTGGGGGACGTTCTTCACCCGGAACCCGTAGACGTTGAGCCGCACGAGGATGTCGTTACAGTAGCCATACCGCGGATAGACGGCATCGAGCGGGATCGTCTCAAGCGCCCTCTTCGAGATGGCCGTATAGCCGTTCTGCGGGTCCATCAGTTGCCAGTAGCCCGATGCGATCTTGGTAAGCAGGGTCAGTGTCGCGTTTCCGACAAAGCGCCACCGGCTCATTCCCTTCCGGAACTCCGGGTTGACCAGCCGGTTCCCAACCGCATAGTCGGCTTTTCCATCGATAATCGGGTCCAGCAACTTCGGGAGAAACGCCGGGTCCATCTGGTTGTCACCGGCCATCACGGCGACGATATCCAGACCCTCCGCAAGCGCTGCCGTATAGCCGGTGACGATCGCGGCCCCGACACCGGAGTTCGTCTCGTGCCGGAGGGGAACGATCCGCGGGTCCCGCGCTGTCCGCTCCCTGATACCCGCGGACGTCTCGTCCGTGGAGCAGTCGTCCACGACATAGACCCGGTCCACGCACTCCGGCATGGTATCCAATGTCGGCCCGATCAGGAGTTCTTCGTTGTACGCAGGGACGACCACTGCGATCCGGTGTTCTCGGTACATGGCGATACTGCTCCGTCTGCACCCGCGCGGGCAAGATGGTAGAGGCCTTCCGGCCGGCTACACCCGGCGTTCCGGGCCGCGGTTGCCCTGTAGCGGTGCATCACTTGGTACTCATATTCTCTTGTGGTCAGAGATAACCATATCGCTTTTCGAGGCAGTGCATAGGGCCTCTTTCAGTAAAAATCGAAGAATCCGGCCCTGCTACTCGGATTCGGATGCTGGTTGTGGGGATGGGTGTGGCTGAGTGCCCCCCAGCGATCTCTTGTGGCCGGGGCATCCTGACGCCGGTGTAAAAGTCTCCCTGTGTTTCAGCACTTTTGAAGTAATGTGCATGCTACCCGGGCGTTGTTCAAGGGTACCTTCGGGTGTTGTGCCAGCACCCACTATCATCCTCAAAACCTATTATATATCCCTTCCTGATTCGAGCCGGGAAATTATTACGAAGATATAAAAATTGATGAGCCTAAACCGTATTAATCCATAAATCAGCTTCTCCTTACGTATCAGCAGGGCGGTTATCATGAGTTCACGACGACGAAGGTCGACAACAAAGCCTCAGCCGGATCGGGCAGAGGAAACCAGGGGCCAGCCGGAGCAGGGGGCGGTCTCCTGTTTCATGAACAGAAACCTCATTCCGGTGCTTATCTTCCTCTTTGCCCTCTTCTTCATCCTGACATTCTCGAACCCGGCGCTCTTTCTGAACGATGAATGGATCACTGTCAGCCAGCTCCACCAGTTTGCCGAGGGCCACCAGGTAACCATAAACGAGGGAAAATACGGCACGTTCCTGAACGGGACGCCGGGGCCCTACTTCCAGGCCCGCCATAACCTCCTCGGCTACACTATGATGCTTCCCGTCCTCTCGCTTCCTGCACTCTGGTTCTTCGGCCTCTTCGGCGATCAGTTCAGATTGGCCATCGTGCTCCTCTGGTCGCTCCTCCCGGTCGTGATGGCGGTGCTGGTCGATGCCTATCGGCCGCAATACGCACGGTGGCGTGGCATCCGGTGGACATGGCTCGTGGTCGGCGCTGCGTTCATAGGGTTGCTCGCGAACCTCGCCCTCTACTACCCCTGGCCGTTCACCGCCCTGGACGCGCCCGTGGAGACCGCAGCGGTGATCTTCACCAACCACCTCCTCTTTGCCGCGC